>NZ_JBLIXL010000002.1:0-254094 GCF_047525455.1 Marinomonas phycocola | reverse complement strand
GTCCCCTAAAGAGCCGTTGAAGACTACGACGTTGATAGGTTGGGTGTGTAAGTGCTGTGAGGCATTGAGCTAACCAATACTAATTGCTCGTGAGGCTTGACCATATAACACCAAAATGGTTTTAAGAAGAAGGTTTCAAGAAAAGCGTTTTGAGAAGAAAGTTTTAAAAACACTTTTAAAAAAAGCGTTAAGAAAAAACTTGAAACGAAGATGACAGATTACGACACACAGTGATTCGAAAGACACACTGTGAGCCGGTTTGATACTTGGTTATTGCTATTTCAAAAGAGACATTGTTAAAGATTCAAGCACGTATTCGCGTAAGCTGAGTCACATAAAGAACTCAACCAAACGCAACAAGTTTGCTTGACGATCACAGAGACGTTGAACCACCTGATCCCATCCCGAACTCAGAAGTGAAAAGCGTCATCGCCGATGGTAGTGTGGCATTCGCCATGTGAGAGTAGGTCGTCGTCAAGTTTCAATTAGAAAGCCCTGATAGGTGACCCTGTCAGGGTTTTTTTTGGTTCAGAGATTGAACGTCAATTGAAATTCAAGACAGTGCATCAAGACCTCCTAGAAATATTGATTCAGCCACTGACAAAATGGTCATCGCCGATGGTAGTGTGGCATTCGCCATGTGGCTCTTTATGAAAGGAACGAGGTCGTCGTCAAGTTTCAATTAGAAGGCCCTGATAGGCTACCCTGTCAGGGTTTTTTTGGTTCAGAGATTGCGGTTAATGGGGAATCTCTCCGATGTCAACAACATACCGGGGTACCGTCCCAATAAGTATGCTTACCATATCGATTAATTTACTTCTGTATTAAAATCTAATTTTATAGATAACTAGGCTACTCTGGATGATTTCCCTTTCTTTTACTATTTTACCTGTATTTTTACTTCTTATAATGGGGGGGATTCTATCTAAGTATCGCTTTCCGTCAGAATTATTCTGGAGTGGTGTTGATAAGTTAGTTTATTGGGTGTTATTTCCTGCTTTACTCTATACCAAAACGTCTTCAGTCGATTTTAGTCATCCTATTGTTGCTGATTATCTTATTATTTTTCTCTCCAGTATTACTATCATTTCTTGTCTCGTTTTAATCACTAATTATTTTTTGAAGGTATCTCCGCCAACAAGCTCTACTATGATGCAAGCAGGAGTACGTTATAACACGTTTATTGCATTAGCTGTTGCTGATAAGCTTTATGGAGATACAGGATTGCTTTATGCAACGTTGGGGGCTTCTATTGTCATCCCGACAATCAACGTATTAATGGTGTCTTATATGGTAATCAAACACGGTAAAGAAGGCGTAAGCTTATCAGAACTTATTTTTAAAGAGTTATTCAAAAACCCGCTAATTATCTCAATTTTTCTTGGTATTAGCGTTAATTTATTAGGTTTAGGTCGCGTTATACCTATCTATACTATTACTGAAATTTTATCTCAAGCAACATTGCCCTTGGTTCTGTTGGCTGTCGGTGCAAGTTTGCAATTTAAGGAGGTACAAACCGCTTGGAAATATATTGGTGTTTCAACCGTAATTAAGATGGTCGTGTTCCCCGCTACGATTATTTCATTGTGTATCATACTTGATGTTTCTGGAGTAACAGCGGTGGTTGCCGTTATTATTGGTACTGTACCGACAGCAACATCGGGTTATGCATTAGCTCGACAATTAGGTGGAAATGCACCACTTATGGCAGTTTTAATTAGCTTTCAAACTGCCATAAGTATTATTATGTTGCCTTTTGTTATGTGGATTGCTCGGGGTATTTTTTTAGCTTAATGTTTGTGATGATGATGTTCATGGTGATGATCGTGAATATCATGTTCGTCTACTGGCTGTTCTTCACCGTCATAATATAGGCCAATATCTTCACGTATTTCATCTAATGTACTGATTAAATCTAAAGAGTCTTGCCAAGAAAAGCTTGGGCTTTGTAAGAGCCCTTCTTCGATACATCGATTGACTTCATCAATTTCAAATTGATAACCCATGCCTGGAAAATCAAACTCAACAACGCTTTCATGGTTGTTGATATTGGTCAGTTTGCATGACTTTGCCATTAGCCATGTGCTGTCTATTTCAATATAACCTTTGCTGCCTGACAGTACGGCTTTGTTAGGTGAATGGGATATAAGAGAGGATTCAAGGCTAGCAAGTTGCCCTTGCTCCCAACCTAATAGTATTTGATTGAATACATCTACATCGGTATCGCCAATGACAGTCTGATTTTGAATGAAGTCGGGTTTACCAAAAAACAATTGGGCAAGGAAAACGGGATAAATACCTAAATCAAGTAAAGCCCCTCCAGCTAATGATTTATTGAGTAATCTGTGTTTTGCGTCTGTCGGGCCAACAAAGCCAAAATTGGCTCGGATACTATGTAATTGACCGAGTTCTCCGTCTTCAATCCAATCATAGACTTGTTCTATTGCAGGATTAAAACGAGTCCACATAGCTTCCATAACAAATACTTCACGTAATGCTGCTAAGTCATAGAGTTCTTTAGATTGTTTATGATTAATAGTAAACGGTTTTTCGCACAGAACGGACTTATTCGAGAGAATGCACGCTTTTGCAATTTTGAAGTGTAAGTGATGAGGTACAGCGATATAAATTACGTCTACTTGGTCGCTGTTAATAAGTGAAAAATAATCAACAAAAGAGAGGTCAATGTCGAAATCGCTGGCAAATTGATCAGCAGTTTCTTTTTTGCGGGATGCTACGGCTACTAATTTTCCTGCTTTGGCATGAGCAAAATCCCTTGCGAAATTTCTAGCAACCGCTCCTGTTCCAATAATACCCCAACGTATTGTTTCCATGGTTTTTTCCTATTTATATGGTTGCTGTGAATGTTGATTCTCAAGTTGTTCTTGTAATTTATAAATTTGATTTTCAAGTTCGGTAATTTTTTGTTTTAAAGCATCAATTTCAGAACGAGGTTCATGAGTAACTATTAGAGACGAATGGTGTGTAATCGATGTATCGGCTTTTCCAAATAATTGTATGTAACGAATTTCACGTTTTCCAGGCACTTTAGGAAGTGCTGTGATATAGGGGCCTCCAGAAATGTGTTGAAGAGACAGCAATGTTTCTTCGACTTCCGATAGGTCTTTAAATGGGTATAGCCTTGAGGATCTTGATCTGAGCTCGCCTGATGTTTGAGGCCCCCTTAGCATAAGTAAACAGATAACCGCCAATTCTGAATCTTTCAGTTGAATATCGGAGAATTCTGTATTACAAAAACGGTGTTGGTACTTAGGTGTTTTGCTATTAAAACTTGATGTGTCGATAACAAAGTTGTTGCCTATTAATGTATTTAATATGGATTCTACTTCCGTAAGAGTAAACTCAGTAATGGGTTCACGATTGGATTTTTGGTTACAGGCATTTTGCAATGACTTGAGACTTAAAGGGTAGAGGTCAGGAGTAGTGATTGATTTTTCTATTAAACTACCAATAATACGGATTTGTTCATTTGATAGAGACAACTGACTCATAGCGAATCCTTATTAATATAAAGTAATAGACTCTATATTACTCTGTGTTCTGTTTGTTTTGAAACGTAATGGGCTTAAATAAAGGCATAAGTAGTAAAGAAAGCACCCCATTAGGACGATATTTCTTTGTTTTGGGCATGCCTATATTAATATTATTGTCGCCTAATGAGGCTTTATCTGTATATGAGTTAAAGATTTTGTCCCAAATGCTAAGAAAAAAGCCATAGTTACTGTTTGTTTCTTTGTTTATTCGAGAGTGATGGATTCGGTGCATTTCGGGCGTAATAATAAACAGTCGTAGGACTCGTTCGATTTTCTTAGGTAAAGAGACATTACTGTGATTAAACATAGCCGATGCGTTTAATAGGACGTCAAAAATGAGGATAGCCACAGCGGGTATACCTAAAGTGACGACGATAATACTTTTATAAACAAGAGATAAAACAATTTCAATAGGATGAAACCGTACTGCGGAAGAGACATCGAGCTCTGAGTCAGAATGATGAATTCTGTGCAGCCTCCAAATCCAATGGATACGATGAGATAAATTATGTTGCCAGTAAATAGCCAAATCTAACAGTAGAAGGCTGAGTAATATAGAGGCCCATATTGGTAAGGGCAGTAAATTTAACAGTCCGTATTTACTTGAAGTATAGGCTATAAGGGATAAGAGGAGCGGTTGGATAAGTTTTAACAACATCATGTTAATGGCTAAAAGGCTTAAGTTTTCTATCCAACGTTGTTTCCAATGAACAAGCTTTTTTTTAGGTCGCAAAACTTGCCAAGCTATCAGTGGTAGTACAAATGCTAAAAATAGAGTAACTCTTAAAATGTAGTCCGTCATAAAGAGGCATCTTTAATGATATAGAATCAGTATAAACCATTCTATTGTGTTAAATTCAACAAAGTGAATTGGATTGGACAACGGTTATCGAAAAAGTTCCCTGTGTGGGCTTATTATTCATGTTTACAAGTACTAATTTTCTCTAGAGAGGGAATTAGTTAAAGGTGCACTATAAAAGCTTTGCAGCGAACTGTATCAATATTTTATGGTAAACGTTCAATTGCAATTATTATTTTGTTTAGGGCTTCTTCCAAAATTGACCGAGGACAGCCAAAATTCAGCCTTAAAAATTGAGGGTTACCAAAGTCCTTCCCGTTTGACATTCCAACACCTGCGTCTAAGAAAAACGAATGAGGGTTTTCTAATTTCAATGCACTCACATCGAGCCATTCTAGATAAGTGGCTTCGAGTGAGTAAAACTTGATAGGAGTGTGTTGTAACTTCGAACGGATAAAGTGTCGGTTGCCTCTTAAGTATTTAATGAGTTCAGAATGCCACTGTTTACCTTTTTCGTAGGCTGCTTGGGCTGCAACTAGCCCTAACAAGTTAGGCGAAGGGATGATTCCACTGTTCATTTTAGTGAAAGATGCTTTTATTTTTGGGTTCTCAATCACAGCAAAAGCAAATCCTAAGCCTGCGATATTAAATGTTTTGCTAGGGGCCATTAATGTGATGGTTCTGTTCTTAGCATCGTCATTCAAACTGGCAAATGGAACGTGAGGAACGCTATCCAAAATTAAGTCACAGTGTATTTCGTCAGAGACAACGATCAGATTATTTGCTTGTGCTATTTGATGAATACGGTTGAGTTCTTCTACCGTATATACGGTACCACCTGGATTATGAGGGTTACATAGTAGCAACATTTTTGCATTTTCTTTTGAACAAGCTTCACTCAGCTCATCAAAGTTTGGGATCCATCGTTGAGTGCTGTCAGTAACCATGGAAACATGAGCAACTTCTCTATTGGAGAATTCGGCTGCTTTTGTTAAGTGGTAATAAACTGGTCCAGGTACAACAATCGAATCGCCTTTATTGGAGAAGCTTCTGACACAAGAGTGAAGTGCGCAAACTAGGCCAGGTAAATACACCAGAGCCTGATCGTGTATAACCCAATTATAGTTTTTTTCTAAATGTTTTTGGATACTATTGGATAGCTCACTGGATGCTGACGTGTAGCCAAAAATGCCATGCTCTAATCGATCTGATATCGCATTTTTAATTGCAATTGGAGACGCAAAATCCATATCTGCTACCCATAGAGGGATGATATCGCTCTGATATCTTGACCATTTATCGCTGTTTGTATTTTGTCTTGGGATAATCAGGTCAAATCCATGCTTTTTTTCCTGTATACTTGCCATGTCTTCCTCTCAAAATAAAATAGATTTCGATTAATTGCTATTAATCTTATCGTGTTTTTTATAGAAAGTGATCTCATTTAAAAAATAATTTTTTTGTCTATTTCATTCTTTTATTTGTCTAAAACCGACAGTTAAAGTGACTTAAAAACATTGACCCAATAAAAAATTAAATTATATCAATATGTTATGTTTTTTAACGACTTGGCGGCTTTTACATGGGTTGACCCTGTTAATTAATGGGGCCTATTATGATTTAATTTAAATAGGCGTTTAATATAAAGGTTCGATTTATGCCTAAAGTTGGAATGCCTGAAATACGTAAACCTCAATTAATACAAGCAACAATTAAATCAATTGATGAATATGGCTTTTCAGGCGCTACAGTAAATATCATTAGTAAGAATGCAGGTGTTTCATCGGCAATTATTAATCATTATTTCGGTGGTAAAAATGGTCTTTTAGAAGAGACCATGAAAAGTTTGATTCGAGAGTTTTTTGCTATTCTGAAAAAAGAGCTAAAAAAAGGTAAAAATGGAAATTGCATCGATAGAGTGATGTGTATTGTGAGGGCTGGCTTTAGTCAATCGCAAATGAATCCTGAAATTGTGAAAGTTTGGATAGGTTTTTGGGCCTCAGCTATGCATTCACCTGTTTTCTTTAGACTACAGAAACTCTATTCAAAAAGATTACATACGGCACTGGTCGTTGAACTAAAAACTGCATTAGGGCGAGAAAGAGCAAGACAGGTTGCTTTAATGGTGGCGTCCCTAATTGATGGTATGTGGCTGAGAGGCTCATTAGACGGAAAAATGAATAGATCTCAATCTATGCTACTTATCCGTCAATATTTAGTGTTAGAACTAAACTAATAAAATTGGCTTAATTATAAAGAGTAATGAGAGTGATCAGTAACACTATGAACGTGCTGTTTAATTGTTTAATAAGCGAGGGTAAATTATGTTATCAATGCTAAGTAAATCTGTAATCTCTGTGAGTATTGCGACTGTTTCAGGCCTAACGATTGCAGAGAACTGTTCTACCGTTCGATTTTCTGATGTTGGATGGACTGATATTACAGCGACGACATCCGTAACGTCTGAAGTATTAGAAGGTTTGGGTTATAAAACGAAAACTCAGCTTTTATCTGTCCCTATCACTTATACATCATTAGCAAATGGTGACATCGACATTTTCTTAGGTAATTGGATGCCAACGATGGAAGCGGATATTGCTCCGTACCTTCAAGCGGGCACCGTAGAAGATGTAAGAGCAAACCTAGTTGGTGCAAAATACACGCTTGCAGTTAATAAAGATGCTTTTGATGCTGGCGTGAGAACATTTGCAGATTTGTCTAAATTTAAGAAAGAATTTTCTGGTCGAATTTACGGTATTGAACCAGGCAATGATGGCAACAGAATTATTCAAGAGATGATTGATTCAAATGCATTTGATTTAGGCTCTTTTAAGCTTGTTGAGTCGAGTGAATCAGGTATGATTTCTCAAGTAAGTAGAAATACTCGTCGTAATAAGTGGATCGCCTTTTTAGGTTGGGCTCCACACCCAATGAATTCGAACTTTGATATCGAATATTTAGATGGAGGTGATGATTATTTTGGACCGAATTATGGCGGTGCGAATGTACATACAAACGTTCGTAAAGATTATCTAACTGAATGCCCGAATGTAGGAAAGTTACTAACCAATTTGGAGTTTTCTTTAGCAATGGAGAACCAAATCATGGGCGCTATCTTAGATGATTCAAAACAGCCTGCTGTAGCTGCAAAAGAATGGCTGAAAGCCAACCCAAATACGTTGGATGCTTGGTTAGAAGGCGTTACTACACAAGCGGGTGATAGTAATAGTGTTGCTGCTGTAAAAACTCACCTCGGCTTATAGGCCATTTTTCCCCATCATTTCTATTTAGTGCTATAGGTATGTTCCTATAGCACCCCCTTAAACCGGAGAAAATGCATGAATTGGTTGACAGATCACAAAATTCCTCTTGGATCATGGATGGAACTTTTTGTTGATTGGCTTATTGACGTGGCCGCCGTCTTTTTTGATTTCATATCAGAAACATTAGAAACACTTATTATTTCATTGGTTGAGGCTATCGAGTGGATGCCTCCTATAGTTGTGATTGCTATATCGTTAGTTGGCGTTTGGTTTTTACATAGGAACATTGGGCTAGTGGCTTTTGTCGCTTGTTCAATGTTGCTTATTATTAATCTAGGTTATTGGGTTGAAACTATACAAACATTGGTACTGGTTGTTTCTGCTACCACCATCAGTGTGCTTGTTGGTGTACCTATTGGTATTGCCGCTGCACACAGGCCTTGGATGTATACAATATTAAGGCCCATTTTGGATTTAATGCAGACAATTCCGACCTTTGTATACTTAATCCCAACATTAATACTTTTTGGTTTAGGCTATGTCCCAGGGCTAATTTCAACGATTATTTTTGCCATTGCCGCTCCTATTCGTTTGACGTACTTAGGTATTAGTAAAGTGCCAATTGAGTTGGTTGAAGCGGGTTTGGCATTTGGTTGTACAAAATCGAAGTTACTTTACAAAGTCGAGCTGCCTGCTGCTATGCCTAATATTATGGCAGGAATTACACAATGTATTATGTTGTCTTTATCTATGGTGGTTATTGCTGCATTAGTGGGCGCTGATGGGTTAGGTAAGCCGGTTGTAAGAGCTCTGAATACAGTGAATATCTCACAAGGCTTTGAAGCAGGCATCGTAATCGTATTGGTTGCTATTATGTTAGATCGTATTTGTAAAAGTCCTTCTGCTGCTAAGGAGAACGCATAATGGCTGTGATTAGCATACAAAATCTAGATGTTGTCTTTGGCGACAATACAAGCCAAACCCTTTCTTTAATGGATGAAGGCAAGTCTAGAAACGAAATACTAGGCATAACAGGAGACGTTGTCGGTGTCCAAAATGCTAATATTGATGTTGAAGAAGGCGAAATTTGCGTCTTAATGGGCCTATCTGGCTCAGGTAAATCGACACTATTAAGAACGATAAATGGATTAAACAAAGTTGCGCGTGGTAAGTGTCTTGTACGTGATGGTGATACTATGATCGATATGGCAACATGCAATGAAAGCATGTTGCGTCATATTCGTACGAATCGTGTGTCTATGGTATTTCAAAGTTTTGCATTAATGCCATGGCTAACGGTTCGTGAAAACGTGGCTTTTGGTTTAGAAATGCAAGGTTTGGGTAAGATAGAGCGTATGAAAAAAGCCAAAGAGCAAATTGATATGGTCGGACTGGGTCAATGGGCCGACAAAAAAATCGATGAGTTGTCTGGTGGTATGAAACAGCGTGTTGGTCTTGCACGAGCGTTTGCGATGGATTCGGATGTTTTATTAATGGATGAGCCTTTTTCTGCTCTTGATCCATTGATACGTACGCAGCTACAAGATGAACTTATTGAATTACAACAGAAGCTAAATAAAACCATTATTTTTGTAAGCCATGATTTAGATGAAGCATTAAAAATAGGCTCTAAAATAGCGATTATGGAATCGGCTAAGGTTATTCAGCAGGATAAACCTGAAGAAATCGTTTTAAATCCGGCGACAGAATACGTTGAAAAATTTGTGGCTCATACAAACCCGCTTAATGTCCTTAAAGGTGTCTCTTTGATGACATCCAGAGAAAAAATGGCGATCTTTGAAGGTGGTTACCTAGATGAAGGTATTCATTATTATGTAGATGAAAAAAATGCGCTAATAAAGCTTGAGAAAGATGGACTGCCACTTAATGAAAACCACTGGGAAATAGGTCAAGTTATTGACGGCCTAACCGTTGGGGGTGTTACCCGAGTGCCTTTTAATATATCTATGAGAGATGCTGCTGAGATACGTTACAAAACGAATCAATCGTTAGTGCTGATTAAAGATGAGTGCTTTGTTGGGACATTAAGTGATAATAATTTTTATCACGCTTTGTTAGGCAAGCACTTTAACCGCTCTGATGTTGAAGCTGATGGTTAAGGAAGGTGCGAATAAGCCTACTAAGACTCAGTCTTAGTAGGCTTATTCGCACCTTCCCTAGTGATAAGCACCAAATATTACTTTTATGCTCAATCGTAAGTAATAGTGATGAATGGTTGGAATCAAAGTGCGCTTATTATTATATGCTCTTAGGGTATTCCCCGTCGTTTTTTCGATTACATAATAATGGTTTCTGACTTGATTTTATCTCTTAAAATGTAATTTGAATTTTTTGTGTTGTTTATAAATTTTTAAGGGAATTTAGTGAATCAAACAGGTTTAAATTATGCGGATTTCTTGTATATTTGAGGTTTTTTAAATCGACTAAAATTCAAACTGATTCGGCTGTTTCATTGTCTTCTTAAGCAAGGAAAAATCAATGGTTAAGCAAACTATTTTACCAATATGGAGTTTGTTGTTTGGTATATCGATAATCACTATGGCTAGCGGACTTCAAGGCTCCTTAATAGGGATAAGAGCTTCTCTAGAAGAGTTTGATACGACGGTAACGGGTCTTATCATGTCTGGTTATTATGTAGGCTTTATTATTGGCTCGATATTAGTGCCTATTTGGGTAAAAAATGTGGGGCACATTCGTGTTTTTGCCGCTGTAGCTTCTCTTGCCTCGATTACCATTTTGATGCAGTCAGTTATTGTCGATCCTTGGTTTTGGGCTCTTATGAGGACGGGAACTGGGCTGTGCTATGCGGGGCTTTTTATTGTTACAGAAAGCTGGCTTAGTGACATATCATCTAATGAAACGAGAGGACGGCTGTTTTCTGTTTATATGACCATTTTATGGGGAGGGTCTATTTTGAGCCAAATGCTTCTAAATGTTGCATCCCCAAGTGGTTACGATTTGTTTATTTTGACCTCTGTGCTTATTTCATTTGCGTTAGTGCCTTTGTTATTAGTTCGAACGCCATCGCCTACCATTGTTATTCCTGAAAAGCTGCATATAGTAAATTTGATTAAAACCGTTCCTCTTGGTGTGACTGGTGTTACTCTGGCTGGGTTAGTTATTGGTGCAGTGCTCAGTTTATCTGCCGTTTATGCCCAATCAATTGGCATGAATGTTGGTGAAATTTCATTTTTTATCGGGGCTAGCTATGTAGGAGGCTTATTACTTCAGTGGCCTATTGGTAGATTGTCTGATATCCAGGACCGTCGAGTAACCATTTTATGGGTTGCTGTTATTGGGGCAATCACCGCTTTCGTAGTGCCATTAGGTATGTATTTAGACAGCCAGAATATTATGTTGCTGGGTATGTTTCTAATTGGGGCTTTTTCATTCCCTATGTACTCGTTATCGGCCTCCCATGTTAATGATTTGCTAAGACCTGAACAAGTTCTATCGGCCAGTAGCGGGCTTATCCTACTTAATGGCATTGGTGGTGCTATTGGCCCAATTGTTGCTGCACTTGTTATGGACTTTTTAGATATTAACGCTCTATATTGGTTTGTCGCTTTAGTAAATATTTCTATTGGATTTGTTGCTGTTTTTTATATTAATCATCGAGCACCAATGGTCGTTGAAGATCAAGGTGATCAAGTTCAGGTTGCTCTTAGTGTGAGTCCGGTAGTCACTGCAGAAATGTTTGTTGAAGCGGATTCAACGATTGAGACAGAGGAAGAAGTAACGGAAATAGAGATTAAACTTTAGTGTTAAAGCCAATAGTGGGATGTTATATACTAACCGTATTTAATAGATTGGCCGTATTTTTAATAAGGAAGCAGTATGATTCGTAAATGTTTACTCCCAGTTGCTGGGTATGGTACACGCTTTTTACCCGCAACTAAGTCTATGCCAAAAGAAATGCTTCCTATCGTGAATAAGCCATTGGTACAGTATGGTGTTGAAGAAGCGGTAAAAGCGGGTTTAAATAATATCACTTTTGTAACGGGTCGAGGCAAGCGTGCAATTGCTGATCATTTTGATATTAGTTATGAGCTGGAACATCAAATTTCAGGTACAGGGAAAGAGCAATATTTAGAAGGCATTCGATATCTGATTGAGAATGTGAATTTCTCTTATACTCGCCAAAATAATATGTTGGGTTTAGGGCATGCTATTTTAACGGGAGAGGCGTTAATTGGAGATGAGCCTTTCGGTGTGGTATTAGCGGATGATCTTTGTGTTTCTGTGGATCACTCTGATGGTGTGATGGAGCAAATGGTTAAATTGTTTAACCAGTTCCGATGCTCAATTGTGGCCATCGAAGAAGTGCCTGCGGATGAAGTGAATAAATACGGAATCATTACAGGTGAAAAAATGGTAGATGGCTTATATCGTATTACCGATATGGTAGAGAAGCCTAACCCAGAAGATTCACCTTCAAATTTAGCCATCATAGGTCGTTACATCTTAACGCCTGATATCTTCCAAAAAATTCGTGATACGCCTCCAGGTCGAAATGGTGAAGTGCAAATTACCGATGCATTGTTAAAGCAAGCTGAAGAAGGCTGTGTGTTGGCGTATAAATTTAAAGGACGTCGTTTTGATTGCGGTAGTGTTGATGGCTTTGTTGAAGCAACCAACTACTGTTATGAAAATGACTATAAGAAAAATAACGAATAGTAAGAGTGAATTATTCGTTACAGATATTAAAAGCCAGTGTTTTCAAATAACTGGCTTTTAATATCGAGCCATATATGATTGTTTTAAATGGGTTTTTTTCTTGATGGCGTTGAAAAAAACGACATCAAATAGATTATTTGCGACATTCAAAATATATGTATCTTATGTACTTCTTGCTGTAACTGCTAGAGAAACAGCGGTTAAGAAGTCTCAATACACTAAACACCTATCATTCGAGTAAAAAAGCACAAGATGCTACTCATTTTTATACTTTTCGCCACTAAATAAGCCGACTTAGCACTTATTTAGTGCGTTCTAAACGGATTAATCCTTTGCAGATCGTCTTATCTGGTCCATTCTAAACACATTGGTTAAGGCAAATAGCATCGCCAGGCTCAAGTTCAATCACAGCTTTAAGTTGATCTCAAGGCATCAACTCATTCATACGAGCATTTACAGCGTTTTTTTGTTGAATTCTCTGTCAGAAAAAGTGAGTTGATGTGACATAACTAAGGCTTGAATAGGTAAATAGGAATTATTTAATTTTAGAGGCCCATTCGCATATTCCCTAGCTTATCTTTGAGTTTTATCTTGAAATTTGGTTTTAATAAAAGACGCTTTTTGGATGATGTTGTCTTTTGAATGATAATGGTGTGCTGTTGAGACGTTGCCTTCAGATAGGCATAAAAAAGCCCGCACAGATTAAAATCTGTACGGGCTTTTTAATTGGTACCAGTGGGCGGACTCGAACCGCCACGCTTATTAGGCAACGGATTTTGAATCCGTCGTGTCTACCAATTCCACCACACTGGCCTTGAAACGTGCTGCACATTCTATGGATTTTTATATGTCTGTCAATGCTTTAGTATAAAAAAATGACATTCTTTCAATAAATATATCTTTTTATGCAATAGCGTTTCTGTCGTGAAAACTGCTTTATAATATGGGGACTATGTTTTAGGGGATTGTATGTCTGTTCAGAATTTTTCAAATGTTCTTACTCCTGTTGTGATTATTGGTGCTGGTCCTGCGGGTTTAATGGCGGCAGAAACGTTAGCAAAAGCGGGTTATCAAGTGTCTATTTATGATGCAATGCCATCTGTTGCTCGAAAATTTCTATTGGCAGGGAAAGGAGGGATGAACATCACTCACTCTGAAGCAGAAACACTCTTTAAGCAACGCTTCTATGAAGCAAATGATTGGGTATCTGAGTGGCTTGAATCGTTTAATGTGGCTGATTTAAGAGCATGGTTGACGGAGTTAGGGGTAGAAACGTTTGTTGGTACTTCTGGACGTGTTTTCCCTGTCGAAATGAAAGCGGCTCCTTTATTAAGAAAATGGGTGCATCGACTAAAGCAGCAAGGTGTTGTATTTCATGTCCGACATAAATGGCTAGGTTGGCAAGGTGATGCATTGCATTTCCAACATTTAGAAGAGTCGGTTTTTGTAGAAGCTAAATCCATTTTGTTTGCATTGGGTGGCGCTAGCTGGCCTTCTTTAGGTTCAGATGCTTCTTGGATAACGCCACTCACCAACGGAGAAGGCTTTCGTTCGTTTCGTCCTGCTAATTGCGGCTTTAAATGCCATTGGAGTGATTACTTTGCGAAAAATAGTAAAGGTGTCGCAATGAAAGGCGTAACCATTTCTATGGACGGTAACCCTGTTGGGAAAAATGGAGTGAAAGGCGAAGTGATGATTGATGCACTTGGGATAGAAGGCAGTTTGATTTATGCGCATGCATCCGCTATCCGTGACCAAATAATAGAAACAGGGAAAGCCGACCTCATCATTGACCTAATGCCAGATCGATCGAAAGAAGACATCATAAAGCGACTGAAAGAGCCTAAAGGCAAGTCTTCTATGGTTAATTTTTTGAAGAAAAAACTCCGGTTAGACAGTGTAAAATGCATGATACTGAGAGAGCGCTTATCTCAAGAAGAAATGAATCGTCCTGAAAGTGTCGCAGCCTGTTTAAAATCGTTTGAATTAACACTTACCGAATGCTTTGATCTAAAAAATGCCATTAGTAGTGCTGGTGGTATTCAGAGAGAAGCGCTAACGAGCAGTTTAATGCTAAGACAACGAAATGGCGTATTTTGTGCGGGTGAAATGCTGGACTGGGAAGCACCAACAGGCGGGTATCTACTTACAGCTTGTTTTGCGAGTGGATTTCATGCGGGGAAAGGAATGCTTAACTGGCTTAACAAACTGTCTGTGTGAGGGTTTGTTCAGCGTTTGTATGCGAGGTTGATGGTGGAGGGGGTGTTACCTCAATGTCTCAAGTGTTGTATTGGACCAAAGTACGCCTTCTCCATAGCATCGTCTCAGCATTAATCTACTTTTGGCAGATAAATTAGAAATATCATCCCAATTGTTCTTTTCCAAAGAGTGAATTACTTTCAGATATTTGCCAATCTCCACCCCTTCGTAGTTAAGGATAATGCCCTTAAGGGTGCCACTTAATGAAATTTGGTCGAGCGCCTCTTCTACTACGCTTGTTAATATTTTGTTAAAAACAGACTCAAAGCGCGCATTTATAACTCATAAACTCCGCTTTTTCGTCTGTGTTTGCCTCGTCTTATCGTCGCTCATGACTTCGTGCAAAGGTCTCACCTTGTACATGTTGGCTTGAAGCTTCAAAAGCCATAGCCGAGAAAATAAAATTCATTTTATTAAGAGGCGTCTATTGACACTATATTAAACAGTGATTACTATTTTCGCAAAATGAAATGGGGCCTTAGCTCAGCTGGGAGAGCGCAACGCTGGCAGCGTTGAGGTCAGGAGTTCGATCCTCCTAGGCTCCACCATTTTCTGATACATTTCCCTTTCTACTTTATAGTAGCCTATTGTTTATATCATATTGTTTTAATTGTTCATATATCTTGATTTGTCTGTAATAAACAACAATAAGGAAGACTATGTTCAGTGTTTATTCTGGTAATCATCTTGAAGACCTCGCTGTTGTTTTAAACAAAATACTGGCGCTTTCTCCCCCTAAAAATGCCTTTCAATCTGAGCATATTTTAGTTCAAAGCCCTGGCATGGCTCAATGGTTAAAGATGACATTAGCAGAGCAACAAGGCATTAACGCTGGTGTTGTTTTCCCGTTGCCTTCTACTTTTGTCTGGCAATGTTTTCAAAAAAGCATTCCAGGCATTCCAATGCAAAGTGAATTCAATAAACCTTTTTTAGTTTGGCGGTTGATGAGGATTCTACCAACACGATTGGACCAAGAAGAATTCTCTGCATTGACTTGGTATCTAAAAGAAGATAAAAGCCAAATGCGCCTTTATCAGCTGTGTGCCAGTATTGCCGATATTTATGATCAATATTTAGTGTATCGGCCTAATTGGATATCTGCATGGGAATCAAACGATGAATCGATAGAAGAGATTAATCGAATTACAGAAAAACAACCTTGGCAGGCAATTTTATGGCGTGATTTGGTGACCGATGTTTCTTTGAATAACGGTTCATTATTTCATCGAGCAAATTTAGTTGAAGCCTTACGAGACGCCACCCGCAATACACAAAAGCCGACAACTTTACCGGACCGAGTTTTTGTTTTCGGCGTATCTTCGTTGCCTCCAAATACCTTGAATGCATTGCAAGTATTGGCAAAATCAGGTTGGATTGAAGTGCATCTCTTTGTGCTAAATCCAAGTCGTTTTTACTGGGGGGACATTGTCGACAAACAACATCTAAATCGGCAGATTAAGCGTCAACCCAATAAACTGGGATTGACCTTAGACAAGCTTCATTTAGAAGCAAATCCTCTTTTGTCTTCATGGGGTAGGTTAGGTCGAGATTATATATTGCAGCTCATGGATGTGGCAGACAACCAGTTGGATGTGTTTGAAGATTACATAAGTACTGAAACGGTAGAAAGCAACGACAGCACAACGTTATTAGCATTTTTACAACAAGACGTGCTGACGTTGGATAATCACGGTGCTAAAGAAGAACGAGAAGGTCGCTTGGGTGATTCGTATTACAAACATCTTATTTTACCTCAAGATGAAAGTATGCAGTTTCATTCTTGTCACAGTGCGCTAAGGGAAGTTGAAGTCTTACACGATCAGTTGTTATCTATGTTCGAACAAGATAAAAATTTAACCCCTAAAGACATCATTGTGATGCTGCCAGATGTGAATCTGTACAGTCCATTTATTAAGTCTGTTTTTTCAAGCCAGCCGGATCACAAGCGCATTCCCTTTGCTTTGGTTGATTTACAGGCAAATTACGAAGCACCGTTAATTGATGCTTATGTGCAATTACTGTCCTTAGTAGACAGCCGCTGCACCTTATCTGAATTGATTAGCATTTTGGAAGTGCCTGCGGTATTGACTCGCTTTATGCTAACGATCGATGAGCTGGAACGAATTCGTCAATGGAGTAATGAGTCTGGTATTCGTTGGGGGCTAGATCATACAACGGCAGAACATTGGTCATTACCAACCGATACTCAAAATACATGGGAAAACGGGCTGAAGCGAATGTTGCTTGGCTACGCTGTTGGTCACGATGTGGTTTGGAATGATTTACTTAGCTATGGTGAAGTAGAAGGTCTTGAAGCCGATGTTGCCGGAAAGTTGGCGCAATTTTTAAATGCAGTGAATGCGTTAGTTACTGCCATGCGCTCGCCTAGGTTACCCGATGAATGGGTAGAATTTCTGTATGAGTTATTTGATGCATTCTTTGATGTGGATGAAGACGATGTCTTTGCGCCATTACTAACTCAGCAGATTGATCAAATGGCGACAGAATGGCGTACGGCTAAGTTTAATGAAACCGTGGATTTGGCTGTTTTAAGGCAAATGCTGGTTCCTCGATTGCAAGAGCCTCAAGGAGGGCAGCGCTTCTTAGCAGGCAGAGTGAGCTTCTGTACCTTAATGCCAATGCGCTCAGTTCCTTTTAGCGTTGTTTGTGTGCTTGGGTTAAACGAGGGTGTGTATCCTCGGACAAAAGTCCCCGTTGGTTTTGACTTAATGGTGGGTAATTATCAAAAAGGGGATCGTAGCCGAAGAGAAGACGATAAATATCTCTTTTTAGAAGCGTTATTGTCTGCCCGCCAGACGTTGTACATAAGTTACGTTGGTCGCAGTATTCGAGATAACAGTGAGTTAAACCCCTCTATATTAGTGAGTGAATTGGTGGAATACATTGGTCAAAGCTGTGCTTTTACGACCGACTCTCACCTAGATCCAGAAGCCAGTCAAAAAATGCTCTTACAAAAAATAGTGACAGAGCATCCATTACAGCCCTTTAATATTAAGTACTTTTTATCAGAGCAAAGTGGGTTTGTCTCGAAAGACTTATTTAGCTATGAAGAAACGTGGCTAGATGCAATTAGACAGGACGTACTGTCTAGAGATGAACTTAATGATACGTCCACGTTACCACATTTAGAGCAAGAGATGGATGAAGTCGATTTTACGAACGTGACTCGGTTTTTTACCCATCCTGCGCGTTACTTTTATCAAAAGAGATTGAAGGCATATTTGTCGATCCGAGAAATGCAGGAGTTAGAAGACGAGCCATTCTCCATTAATTATATGGCTGCATGGGACTTCAGGGAAAAAGCCTTATTGGCGTATGAAGATGGGAGTATTGATTCTTTCAGACAAAAGCTGCAACTCAGTGGGGATTTTCCTTATGGTGAGTTTGGGCAAATGTCGTTGCAAGAATTACTTAATCAATGCGCGTCTATGGCCGCGGCCTCACCCTCAAAAAGCAGCATAAAATGGCCTAAAATAGACGTACAACTCAGTTTCCAGTCTGCTGTTGAAAACAAATCTGTTGGTAGTAATACTGCAAGTGAAAACGCACTAGGTAAAAACAGGATAAAACTGATTGCTTGGCTGGATCGTTGGGATAATGATCGACGAGTGATCCGACATTTAAGCACCTTAACTGCCAGAGTTCGTATGAAAAGTTGGCTTGAACACCTTGCTGTTAATGCCCAAGGCATTCCTATGCAGACGTTAGTCTTATCATTTAAAACCTCATCTTCGGCTGAAGTCGTAGAAACCTGCTGGCCTAAACTGGAGCAAGGTGTGGCACTAGAGTTACTCACTCGATATTGGACCGTATTTGAGCAAGGGATTAACCATGTTATCGCATTGCCAGCTAAAACTGCGGATGTTTGGGCCAGTGAAATGCATAAAACACAGAATGAAGAATCTGCATGGGAAAAAGCCAACAAATGTTACCACGATACGTATCTTGAGTTTTCGGAAGGGCGTGATGTGTACTGGCAAAGAACCTATTCTCAGCTTGAAGACATGCAGGAAAGTTTTGTTCAATTAAGCGAATTGCTGTGGTTACCAAGTTACACCTATTTGGAGAAGAAAGAATGACACCGTCTTTCGAACGACCACTGATCGCATTGGATGCGTTTACCTTTCCTTTATATGGGCGACGACTGATTGAAGCGAGTGCTGGGACGGGTAAGACATACACCATTGCCAATTTATACCTGCGTTTGTTGATGCCTACTCAAGATGACTGTGAGTTTCCTTATCCATTGACTGTGGATCAAATCCTAGTCGTGACCTTCACCGAAGCGGCAACGGCCGAGTTGAAGGGGCGGATTCGTCAACGTATTAGACAGGCAAGAAAAGCGCTATTAATGGGTGAGAGTAATGATGCTTTCTTATCAAGTTGGATCGCACGGTTTTCATCAACAGAAAGCGAAGTGGGTGTTGAACGTTTGCTAAATGCAGAAAAGCAAATGGATGAAGCGGCAATCTTTACCATTCATGGCTTTTGCCAAAGAATGCTCGCTCAAAATGCATTCGAAAGCCGAATGCTCTTTCAGCAAGAAATTGAAACAGATGAAAGCATTCCTTTAAGCATTGCCGTGAAGGATGTTTGGCGTTCTGAAACCTACCCTATGTCACCTGAATTTGCTGGTATTGTTAGGCGGATTTGGGATACGCCTCAAGCTCTACAAAACGATTTAGCGAGTGTACAAAGTCAGCCGAGTGTGAAGATTCAAGGTGCAGATTTTGATGTTGAGCGTTGCTTATTTGAAGCAAAAGAACTTATTCAAAAAGCCAGACAGCTGTGGCAAGCGCATTCAAAAGAGGTGATTGAACTGCTGGATAACAGCGATATTAAAGGAACTTTTTGGTACAACACACCCAAAAAAATGGACGCTCGTGAAAAGGTGATTCGCAATCTATTTGCATGGGGGGAAAGTGATTCGTTAATGCTGATTGATGAGTTAAAACGAATCGACGGGGCTGAACTGGAATCGAATGTGAAAAAAGGCGGTGCAGCACCTGAGCATCCACTTTTTGAGAGTGTTAAAACATTGCGTTTGTTGTTTCCAGATTCGAATAAAGTGAAACCCGCATTGTTGTCTCGTTATTGGGCGTTGGTACAAGATCGTTTAATTAAATGGAAGCAGCAAACGTTAAAACTGACGTTTACGGATTTGTTGACCTCAATGGACTTTGCTCTACAAAATGAAGGTGGAGAGCGTTTAGCGGATCGTATTCAACATCTTTACCCTGTCGCTATGATTGATGAGTTTCAAGATACAGACCCGATACAGTACCGTATATTTTCAACAATCTATCAAGATGCTGATTCTAGCTCTTCTGATGGTGAGCAATCAGATCGAGCATTGGGTTTGATTATGATCGGTGATCCTAAGCAAGCGATTTATGCCTTTCGTGGGGCCGATGTCTATACCTATTTAGAGGCGAAAAAAGACGTCGAAGCAGTGTATTCATTAGCGACAAACTATCGCTCTTCAGCGGCGATGATCCAGTCCGTCAACCAGTTGTTTATGACACAAGCTAAACCTTTTAGAGTAGAAGGTATTCCGTTTACGTCGGTTCAGGATCGAGGTATTGAAGGGGGGTTTGTACGGCAAAATCAAGTTCAAACAGCGATGCAGTTTTTGTTGCTTGAGCAAGATGATGTGTTGAGCACTGGCTCCTACGAAGAGAGGATCGCTGAAATGTCAGCGACTCACATACATGCGTTATTGTTAGAGGGGCAAAAAGGGCAAGCCACACTAAAAGATAAAAATCAGGCCAGTCCCGTTATGCCGAAGGACATTGCCATTCTGGTTGCGGGTTATCGACAAGCGCAGTTAATGAAGCAATCCCTTGCTGAAAAAGGCATTAACAGCGTGTACCTAAGTGATAGAGGGTCTGTATTTGCGTCTTCAGAAGCGCAAGACCTGTGGATTATTTTGCATGCTATTCATGAGCAAGGTAAAGAAACGCCGCTACGATCCGCTTTGGCAACTAAGTTGCTAAGTAAGTCTTACGATGAGTTAGATAAGTTCAATTACGATGATGTGTATTTTGAGCAATGGTCTGAGCGTTTTCAGCATTATCATGATATTTGGCTGGCTCAAGGTTTGATGCCGATGCTGAGACGCTTTATGCAAGATTTAAAATTGGCCAGTGATATTCTTAGTCGAGTAAATGGCGAGCGTTCGTTAACGAACTTATTGCATTTAGGAGAAAAACTCCAACAAAAATCCATGGAGATGGAATCGCAAGAAAGCTTATTACGTTATTTTTTGAGGGTTATCCAATCGCCAGATGGCAACAGTGATGAGCAAAAAGTACGACTTGAAAGCGACGCTGAATTGGTTCGAATTATTACCATTCATAAAAGTAAGGGGCTTGAGTACCCACTTGTGTATCTCCCTTTTGCATTAAAACCTTTCGCTAATCGCGATGATCATGCTTTATATCATAGTAGAGAAGACAGTGGAGGTGATAGAAAAGGGAATAGTGAAGCTGATGGAGAAAGGAACAGTGATTTATCTGAAACACATTCGACGTTGTGGTTTACTCCTTGTCCAGAAAAAGAGCAAAAAGAATTACATGAAGAAGAGTTGTATGCAACGGAAATTCGCCTCGCTTATGTGGCATTAACTCGGGCAAAAGAAGCCTGTTTCATTGGTTGTGCTGAAATAGGCAAAGCTGCCACAAAAACATTGCCAGTTCGCTGCCAGATGCATTTAAGTGGTGTGGGTTCATTATTGTATGCGGGGGAAGACAGAGCGTTTGGTTCTCTGGAAACAACGCTTATGGCATTTAATGAACTTTCTTTTATGGAGGTTGTTCGTTCGGTTCCTGATACGTTGCCCGTATTTAAACAAAACCGTTTAGGTGACGGAGTGGTCGATGAGGGGCAAGCTCACATTCTAAACAACCGTGAGTTTTCTGGTCACATAGAGCGTGACTGGTGGATTGGAAGCTATTCTTCATTGGTGATTGGTGATGAAAGCCATAAAAAAGCCGAAGTGAATCCCGGTTTAGACGAAACGGGCTTGATGGTCTCAGGCAGTCATTTAGACAGAGATTTAGGTGATCATGTTCCTGAGCCGGAATTGCTTACTGAATTAGCCATTCAATCGGCGAATTTGCTTGAAAATGAAGACAACGTGGCAAATCGGTTTAGTTTTCCTCGTGGTGCGAAGCCCGGGGTTTTTCTACATGATCTGCTAGAAGGAACGCCATTACTTGATCAATTAAACGATCCAACATTTGCCAATTTACTGTTAGCTCAGTATCAGCCTGCTATGGCAGATTATTTTGAGCGGCAAGGCTATGGAGAATGGCGCCAAGTATTGTTCGTGTGGTTGCGGGATATGCTGCATACCCCCTTAGACAAAAACCTTCCTGAATTAACATTAGCGGCATTGTCGGCTCATCAGGTTTATAAAGAAATGGAGTTTTTTATTCCTGTTTCAGGATTTAAAGCGCTGCAATTGGATCGGATTGCCAGGCGTTATGATGATGTGTCTAAAGACGCACCAAGCATTCAAGATCGACCATTAAAAGGCATGTTAAAAGGGTTTATCGATTTATTGTTTGAATGGGAAGGGCGTTATTATGTGGTGGATTATAAATCAAACTACCTCGGAGATAGCCCCGACGATTATCATGATCAAGCATTGAAAGATGGCATTGCCGACCATCGTTATGATTTACAGTATCAGCTTTATACGTTAGCGCTGCATCGTTATTTAGGCTCTCGGCTGGAAGATTATGACTACGATAAACATATTGGCGGTGTGTTTTATTTGTTTCTGCGTGGAATGGATGGAGAAAGTCAGCAAGGTATTTATCGTACTCGATTGGAAAAAGCTCAGGTTTTAGAGATGGACGCATTATTTTCTGGTGCGAATAGAGCAAAAGAGACCATAGATCAACCCTCTATAGGCCCAAGTCAGGAAGACCAATATGACTTATTTTAATGCAATGACGCCCTTATCCAACAAATCCCGTAGTATCAGTACGGCAAGTCAAGACATCACTGATGTGTCTTCTGCCAATGAATTGATCGAACGGTGGCGTAATACGGGTGCGATTAGAGCAATAGATGAGCAATGGATCGTTTCTTTAATGCGTCACTCTAAAGAAACGGATACGGCGGTTTTATTGGCAGGTGTTTTGTGCAGTGCGTATTTAGGAATGGGGCACGTTTGCTTGTATCTAGAAGATGTCTTTCACCATGCCTTTCTTGGATCATCAAAAGAAGATAAGCAAATTTGGAAGAAAGTATTGACGACTGAAGGCATCGATTCGCTTCAAGAGTGGGGGCGTAGAGTGTCACAATCCTCTCTAGTGGTTACTACTCAACAGGAAAGTACAATGGATAAAAGTCGAGATGGCCAGATGTCTATTATCGAAAAAAAACCATTGGTATTAGAACAAAACCGACTTTATCTCAGCCGTTACTTTTATTACGAAGAAACCGTTCATCAGTTTTTAAAGAAATCCTCGCAGGCGGCACTTTTGCCTGTAGATAAAAAATGGTTGGATGATGTTTTTTCTTCTTCAATTAAAAGTACAGCAACAGATCACGCTAAAGAAAGTGATCTGAATGTTGATTGGCAGAAAGTGGCAGTCGCTTCGGCGGCGGCACAAAAATTTGCGATTATTAGCGGTGGCCCAGGAACCGGAAAAACAACGACGGTAATTAAACTGTTGGCGCTATTGGTGCAACAAGCGAACAAAGCGCAACAGACGTTGAACATCAAATTAACCGCGCCAACCGGGAAAGCAGCGGCACGACTGACAGAATCCATTAGTAAAGCTAAGGTGAATTTACCCATTGAGCAAAGTATTAAGGATGCCATTCCAGAGCGAGCATCGACGTTACATAGGCTGTTAGGGGCTAACTTTGGACGCAGTGAATTTAAATTTAACTCGGAAAACCCATTGCATTTGGATGTTTTGTTGGTAGATGAAGTGTCGATGGTTGATCTACCTATGATGGCGAAACTGGTTGATGCGTTACCGTCTCATGCTCGTTTGATTTTATTGGGCGATAAAGATCAGCTGGCGTCTGTAGAAGCGGGTGGCGTGCTAGGAGATTTAACGGCTGGTATAGATGATGTGCATTTTTCCTCTGATTGGGTTCACTATTTGAGCAATATGCTGGAATATGATTTTTCTTCCTATGAGAGACCAGAACATACTGCTCAATGGATAAATCGACATCTAACCTTATTGAGAAAAAGTTATCGCTTTGATGGCAACAGTGGCATTGGTTTATTGGCCAGTGCTGTAAACAGAGGTAATGAAAATCAAGCTATGGGTTGTCTATTGAATGCGCCTGACCAAAGCATTCAGTGGCACCCAACGTTGAAAGACGGACTGAACAAGCAAGCGGTTGACATTACTGAGTTAGGAAAAGGTTATGCTGAATATTGGCGAGGTGTGCGTTCTGGTTTATCTATTGAATCACTCTTTGTTCTATTTTCAAGGTATCAAGTATTATGTGCTGTGCGGCAAGGCGACTTTGGTGTTGAGTCGATAAACGAAGCCTTGTGCCAGTATTTTTACAGCAGAGGTTATTTAAATTTGAATCAAACATGGGAGGCGGGTAAGGCCATCATGATTCGACGTAATGATTCAAGTTTAGGGCTTTTTAATGGGGATATTGGTATTTGTATGCCTGAAACGTCTAACGATTCGGTGCATGCCGATAAAATGAGAGTCTGGTTTCAATTAAGTGATGGTTCTATTAAAGGCATTCTTCCCAGTCGATTAAGTGATTATGAATGGGTTTATGCCATGACGGTGCATAAATCTCAGGGATCAGAATTTGATACGGTTGTGCTTGTCTTGCCTGAAAATACCAGCCCAGTCTTAACCAAAGAATTGCTCTATACAGGAATCACCAGAGCCAAGGCGAAATTTTCAATATGGGGTAATGAAGCGACATTGCGTTATGCAATCACCAATCAAGTGACAAGGTTGTCAGGATTGCAGAACAAAATTTGGTCAAAAATTGAGTAATCATCTGAATGCTGGGCGAATCATTGAACTTTTTCAGACAGCCCCAATCATTTGAAGTAGAGTCTGATTTTTAATGCATAAAATTATGTTAGTGTAGGCGTCAAATTTTATTTGTGAGTTAAGTAGGAACACATGACGAAAGAGATTGTTTTAACAGGAATTACTACGACAGGTACGCCTCATTTAGGCAACTACGTTGGTGCGATCCGTCCATCAATTGAAGCAAGTCGTATTGATAGCAATGAAGCGTATTTTTTTCTAGCGGATTTTCATTCATTAATTAAATGCCATGATCCAGCTAGAGTTCAACAGTCTCGTTTGGAAATTGCCGCTACTTGGTTGGCTTGCGGTCTAGATCCTGAAAAAGCAACGTTTTACCGTCAGTCTGACATTCCGGAAATTGCCGAACTGAATTGGTTATTGACCTGTGTGACAGGTAAAGGATTAATGAATCGATCGCATGCATATAAAGCCGCCGTAGACGAAAATATCGCATCGAATCAAGATGCAGATTATGGTGTGACAATGGGACTATTTTGTTATCCCGTCTTGATGTCAGCAGATATCTTGGCGTTTAACGCAAAGAAAGTGCCTGTGGGTCGAGATCAAATTCAGCACATTGAAATGGCGCGTGATATTGCTGGGCGCTTCAATCATATCTTTGGTCAGCATTTTGTTTTACCTGAAGCGGTTGTAGGAGATGAGACGTCTTTGTTAAAAGGCTTAGACGGCCGTAAGATGAGCAAAAGTTACAACAATACGATTCCTCTTTTTGATGGGGAAAAGAAATTAAAGAAAGCGATTAATAAGATTGTTACCAACTTATTAGAGCCCGGTGAACCGAAAGACCCTGAAGGCTCAACGGTTTTTGAAATCTATCAAGCTTTTGCTACACCAGAAAAAACAGCAGAAATGAGGCAGAAGTTTGCTGATGGCATTGCATGGGGACAAGCAAAGAAAGAGTTGTTTGAATTGATCGATGGCGAACTCTCTGACGCCAGAGAAAAGTACAATGAATTAATGGCAACACCTGAAGTTGTTGAAGAAATCCTTCAAGCTGGGGCAAAAAAAGCCCGTATCCGTGCTCAAGGTTTGTTAAAAGAATTAAGAGAATCTGTTGGGTTAGTGAATTTTAATTAATAGGAGTGAGTTATGAAGTCAAGTGTATATGCTTTGATAGTCGCTTTTGCGCTTTCGTTGGGTGTTGGTGGTTACAGTAGTGATGTGGAAGCTAAAAAGTTTGGCGGTGGTAAAAGTTTTGGTAAGAGTTTCTCTACACCAAAGCAAGCGGCTGCACCAACTTCTTCTGGAAAAGCATCAGGAACAGCAGCTGGTACAACTAAAAAAAGTGGTTTCCTAGGTGGTCTAGGTGGTGGTTTACTTGGTGGCCTATTAGTAGGCGGTTTATTTGCGTCCCTATTTGCCGGTGGCACGTTTGACGGTTTTGCATTCGGTGATATTTTATTGTTTGCTGTTGTTGGATTCTTGATCTACAAATTCTTTATTGCTCCCAAACGTCGTCAAGCAGCTCAAGCGGCTGGTATGGGGGCTCCGGACAATCAAATGTTTCGTAACATGGATCAACCTACCTATGGCAGTAACAGCACAGGTGGTTTCGGTGGTCAATCATCGGCTCAAGCGATGCAATTCCCTCCAGGCTTTGATGCAGAAGCATTTGTTGATGATGCAACCAATCACTACAAGGCACTTCAAGTGGCGTGGGATGAGAATAACTTTGAAGAAATTCAAGATTATGTGTCTCCTGAGTTGTATAACTTGTTAAAAGAAGAGCGTCATAAATTAGGCGAAGATAAGCCTAAGACTGAGGTTGTGTCTGTGACTGCGAATTTGGTTCGTGGTGAGTACATCGGCTCAACAGCATCCATCAGTTTAGAATTTACCGGTTGGATTAAAGAAGGTGAATACACTTCTGATACGAAAGAGTTGTGGCATTTGGAAAAAAGTATAACAGACGCACATTCCAATTGGACAATTGTTGGGATTGAGCAAGGTAACTAATTGTTACTTAAAAAAATAAGGTAAATCTGCTAACTTTTCGCTAGACTATATAGAACTGCTAGTGAAACTGGTTAGCAAATTTCCCCGATTAAACAGAATCAAAACGGATGTAAGCCATGTCTGAGATTGCGACACTTAAAGATTCCAGCAAAACCGTAGTGGAAAGCAAGAAAGGTGAGTTACTTCAATACTTAACTTTTAAGCTTATTGATGAAACGTATGGTATTAATGTAATGCAAATCAAAGAAGTTTTGCGTTACAGTGAAATTGCCCCTGTCCCAGGCGCTCCTTCTTACGTATTAGGTATTGTGAACTTACGTGGTAATGTTGTAACGGTTGTTGATACTCGCGTTCGTTTTAGCTTACCTGAATGTACAATCACTGATAATACTCGAATTATTATTATCGAGCATGAAGGCGAGCAAGTTGGCCTTTTGGTTGATGCTGTACAAGAAGTCTTCTACTTATATCAAGGTGAAATTGAACAAAGCCCGAGTGTTGGTAATGATGAAGCATTAATGTTTATCCAAGGCGTTTACCAGAAAGAAGAAGAGCTTGTTATTTTGCTTGAACTGAATCGTATGTTTGAAAGAAACGATGCTCTTGGTATCGAAGCGATGTAATTCCGACGCTGAACAATATTAAAGAATAACGTTATAAAAAGAGCCGGCTGATACTGGCTCTTTTTGTTTGCCCAGTGAAGTACGCAACCCCGCTAGGTTGAAAGAAACCCCTAGATTAAAGTAATAATGGACACAGTAGAAATAGAAATGAGGGTCAGTTGCTTGTATGATTTAGGCTCTCAAACAATTCACTGAGAGGTTATCACAATGGAAGACCAATACAAGCAACTGACACTTGAAGAAAGATACCAGATTTAGATATACATTAAACTGGATTTCTCAGCTAGAAAAATATCTCAATTGCTTGATCGCAGTAATAAACCTATTTGTCGTGAGTTAACTCGGTGCAACGGTGGCAGTTATGATGCAGAATCAGCACACTTAGACAGCATAAAAAACGTAAAAAAGCGGTTAAATTCTGTCAACATGCTTCTGTTCAAGATATTGTACACTCTCTGTTAGGCCACTGAGCAGATAGCAGGTAGAATGAAACGAGAAGGGTTCTCTATAAGCCTTTCATGTACAGGTATCTATAACTTAGCTAAACAGTATCGCTGGTCCAGCTTACTTGCTCGTAAAGAAAAACCTTACAAACCTCGTAAAGGGGTAGATACCGTCGCAAAGCGAATACCTAACCGGGTAGACATTGATGAACGGCCTGATATTGTAGATAAAGAAGAAATTGGACATTGGGAAGGTGGTACAGTGTATTGTCAAGATAGTTACTTGGTGACTTTAACTGAGCGAGTAATAAAGGCACTATTAACATGTCGTGTTAAAAACAAGTCAAAAAATTAGTGACGCGAGCGATAATCAAAATGCTTAAGCCGTTCAAAAATCTCTGTAAAACAGTGACGTTTTATAACGGTGGAGAGTTTGCAGGGCATGAGAAAAATAGCTAAATCGATCGATTGCAAAGTCTACTTTGCCAAACCTTATCATTTTTGGTAGCGGGGATTAAACGAGAATACTAATGGCTTATTACGTTGTTATTTTCCAAAAGGTATGTGCATAGCAGCGTTATCCATCGAAGCGGAACGTGTCAACCTGTTTTGCACTAGCTAGCTAATAATTATATTGTATACTAATAAATGACTTATAAGGATTTAATAGTTATTTTTTAATTGGAACTCCCTAGCCAATTCATTTACTTGTTGTCTGAACCAAATATGGCTTGCATCATGATGCAGTAATGGGCTCCAAATCATTTTTAGTTCGATAGGAGGGATGTAGAAAGGCGGTTCTAAAATCACCAAATCAGGGTTGTTTTTATTGATCATTGCAACCTTTTTAGGCAATGTGGCAATAAGGTCTTGTTCAAGAGAGAGATGCATCGCTGTATGGTAGCTTCGAGTGAAAACTCGGATGCTGCGTTTTTTATCAATTGCTTGTAACGCTTCATCAACCCAACCTAACTTTTGAACATCGGTCGGATCCATGCCGACGCCAACGCCAAATCCTGTTTTACTTACCCATATGTGCTGTGATGTGAGGTAGGCATCTAGGTTGAAATTATGTTGTATAGGATTGTTAACGCTCATCATGCAGACGAAAGAGTCCATCCATACACTTTTGTTATGGAATGATTGAGGGAGCTCATCAAATCGATTAATGGCCATATCAATTTTCCCTGCTTCGACATCATGAAAAGTAACATCGCTTGGTGTCATAATATCTAGTGTAATTCCTGGTGCGTTTTCACGTAGGCGATTTAGCAGCAAAGGAATAACGGTTGAGGTTGCATAGTCACTGGCCATAATGCGAAATACTCTAGTGCTGGTTTTTGCATTAAAGTCTGCCGCAGGTTGCAATGCCTCTTCAAGTTCCAGTAATACTTTACGGACAATAGGTTGAAGCCGTAGTGCTTTTTCAGTTGGCTTCATGCCTTCGCTTGTTCGTACTAATAGTGGGTCACCTAGTAAGTCTCTTAATCTTTTTAGTCCATTACTCATTGCTGGTTGAGTAATGTTTAACTTGCTTGCTGAGCGGGTAACATTGCACTCCCTGAGTAGCACGTCTAAATAGATGAGTAAGTTAAGATCGATTCTATTAATATTCATACTTTTTATGTTCTGATTTGAATTTATTCCTTATGTGAATTAATTTTACAGGTAAAATCTAAAACCTCAATGATCATTAGCCTTTTAGTGTTGTTGCTCTGCTGTGGAGAGTTATTGTTAATATGTGATAAAGTTGATTGAGCTCGTTTCACTCTATCTGTTTTTTTGATTAGAAAGTGTATGTAAATATGAAAGCGTCGTGTTTATGTGGTCTTGTTCAAATGGAGATAAAATCTCCCTTTATTAGCTCTTCTTATTGTCATTGTGGGCAATGTAGAAAAAGTCATGGAGCAGGTAGTGTTGCTTATGGTGTTTGTTTAAAAAATGATATTGAGTGGATATCTGGGAAAAAGAAAGTTCGTTGTTTTGAATCTT
This sequence comes from Marinomonas phycocola, assembly GCF_047525455.1. Classification (NCBI taxonomy): domain Bacteria; kingdom Pseudomonadati; phylum Pseudomonadota; class Gammaproteobacteria; order Oceanospirillales; family Oceanospirillaceae; genus Marinomonas; species Marinomonas phycocola. Next base: position 224,419 of record NZ_JBLIXL010000002.1, on the reverse strand, counting down.
CTGAAAAGGTAAAGAGGGGCTTTTGTAAAGAATGTGGCAGTAATCTTTACTACTACAATAAAGATTACCCGAGTCATTTAGACATTCCATTAGCGATTCTTGATGATAAATCAACAATTCAGCCTGAATGTCATATTTATGTCTCCTCCAAAGCGGATTGGTACTCAATAAATGATGAGTTGCCACAGTACTCAAAAGAGCGATGATAGCGCTTTTAAGTTGACCGTTTAATTAATCAGCGATGACAGTTCTATTTGCTTGCATTGCTCAACAAATTTTTGAGCGTTTTGAGTCAAAGCCGAGCCTTTTGGAGTCACAATTAACAATTTTCTATTTAGCTCTAAAGGGGTTTTGAACAACCTGATTAAGCCTGCATCGAGCTCTTGTTTTAACGCCAGTTTGGACAAACAGCCTAGCCCCATCTTATGAATTACTGCTTGCTTAACTGCCTCCATATGAGCTAAAGATAGGCTGATTTTTAACTGAGGAAGATTTGAACCAATGGCTTGTTCTAGAATGTTTCGAGTGCCAGACCCTGCTTCCCTCATAACCCAGTTTGCTTCTGCCAAATCATTCCATGAAAGCGCTTCAGGCCCGTCTAACTGGGATGAGCCAAACACTGCCATTTCATCTTGAAGCCAAATATCAACTAGCAGTTCTGGGTGTTGGCAATACCCTTCAATAAACCCAACCTCAGCTTTGCCTGTTAAGAGTTGTTGAATGACGTTTTGAGTATTACCGATTTCTAAATTAAATCGAATGTTTGGATGACTTTCTTGGAACTCCGACATTTGTTTTGGTAAAAGATAGTTCCCCACACTAACACTGGATGCGAGTTGAAGAGAGCCGCTTAGTTCATCGGAGTTCCCCATACTCTCTATTTGTTCTATTTGACTTAAAACGGCTCTTGCTTGAGGTAATAAATGTCTTGCTTGAGGTGTGATTTGTAAGCGTTTTCCATGTCTACGAAAGAGAGGTCTACCTAAAAGCGCTTCTAACTCCCTCAATGCTTGGCTGGCAGCGGGCTGACTAATGGCTACTAAATCAGCGGCAGCAGTAACGGAACCTGTATGAACAACGGCTTCAAAAATTTGTAACTGTCTTAATGTGATTTTCATAAAACGTTTTTCTTTGCTAGCAAGAGCACCATAGTGAGATATGATGAGTAAGTTGTCGATTACTCGGTTTGTTGTTTTTATGATTATATAGATTTTCTAATGTTGTTCGAGCAATATGTGAAAGCGCTGTATTTGTAAAGTAACCTTGATGTCTGGTTACAACTACTATTAGGAAAGGTTAACATGAGCTAAAAAATACTGTCTTGAATAATAATTCCTGATATCCTCAAAAAATAATGCACCTTCTTGTTTGTAAACATCTAAGCCAAGGTAACCTATTTTTCCAGTATATAAGGCATCTATCGCTTCTTGATCATTAACAAAGCAAGAAATAATATCGAAGCCTTGTGTGAGGTTGACTGTTTCTACGCTTAGTCTGTTTTCAAAAAATTCTAGTTGTATATTGTCGTAACAGTTTTCGTTGTTTTACGTTTGCTTGTCGTACGCTTTACTAGAAAAAACAGCTACTTTCATGAGGTAAACTTCAGTTATGAATCGAAATACGTTTTTACATCATTTATCAATGTTGCTTTGTTGTTGGTTAAGGAAGATGCGAATAAGTCTACTAAGACTCAGTCTTTCAGAGAAACCGTCAAATAAGGCACGATTCTGCAGGAATGTTAATACCTTCCAAAGAGTCGTAACGAAATGTGACGGTTTCTCTGAAAGACCCGCAGGGCATGGTCTAAAAGCCAGTATTCTTTGTTGAGTATCTCGAAAATAGGCCCGCTATTCACATTCGATACTCGCCTCGAATAGCCGGCTTTTATCCACATGCTGAGACAAGAGGACTTATTCGCACCTTCCTTAAGGAAATATTGATGTAGAGCAGGTTTGATTTTATGTGATTATTTATTTTTAAGTGACGAAGATAATAAAGAGGAGGGGAATCATTTTTTATTGCTTTTTTATAAGATATTAAAAATTAATTTTCTATAAAAATCCCTTTAACTTATTGATTGATAAAGTATTAAGTTCGATTTTTGATGCTCGTATAAAATAAGTATAACATAGGGTTGATCTTACATAGTTTTGGTACTAGAATGGCCTTGTTATAAAGAGTTGGCAATATTTATGTCCAGAGTTACGAATATTACATCAGTAATGCTCAATCTTGTACTTACATAAGTAATACCGAGTTTTTTGGCACTATCCACATTGGAGTTTTTCCATGTGACTTATAGATTAACAGGATAATGAATATGTCTGATGTAGTAACTGGTGTAGTTAAATTTTTCAACGAAACTAAAGGTTTCGGTTTTATCACTCAAGATAACGGCCCTGATGTGTTTGTTCACTTCTCTGCGATCAACTCTAGTGGCTTTAAAACACTAGCTGAAGGTCAAAAAGTTGAGTTTCAAGTGGTTCAAGGCAAAAAAGGTCCAGAAGCGCAAAACGTTACTCCTGCATAAGGAAAATGTTTCTGGTTAGTTCCAGAGCGATCTGTTCTTTGAGATGAATTCGGCTTAGGTCGTATTATAGAAAATAAATAGTATACATTTGTATGTAATTGTTTATTTTTTAGGATTCCCTCTTATAAAAAATGAATTTTCATAAGAGTTATTATATAAAATACAGGGTAATAAATTATGTCTGAAGTAGTAACTGGTACTGTTAAATTTTTCAATGAAACTAAAGGTTTCGGTTTTATCACTCAAGATAAAGGTGCTGACGTTTTTGTTCATTTTTCTGCGATCAATTCTAACGGTTTCAAAACTTTAGCTGAAGGTCAAAAAGTTGAGTTTCAAGTAACTCAAGGCAAAAAAGGTCCAGAAGCGCAAAACGTAACTCCTTTATAAGGAATATGTTTCTGGTTAGTTCCAGGGCGATATGATCTTTCAAAAAAGACGACGTATGTCGTCTTTTTTTTATGCCTTTATTTTGTCATATTATTAATTGAGAGGAGCTAATTAGTAAGCTTCTGACGGTTATTTTTAGCCATAATTAGTCTATATTAAATAGATTTTTTACTCATTGTTAGTAGTGTTCATTTCAATCTCTCAATCTTTAGTTCTTTATGTTAAAGCGGTGCAAAAATGCGTTTAACCTTATATACGATATAAAAGACAGTTGATACTGAATTCGTTTAAGATTTTATGGTAAGTATTTCGTTTGAGACGTATCTATGCATTAATCAGGTTAAAATACATTGTCCTGATAAGATATGGTGCTTCTGCTGTGTAGGGTTATTGTTTCTTAGTCAGACAGTAATGCAGCAGTACTTCCGCATAGTGTCATAATAAATAAGAACCATTTTAAGGTTTTGGGGTTTGCTTTAATGGCAAATTTTACAGCTAAATGAGAGCCTAGGACCGTACCTATGCTTAGCGTCAGACCTGGTGCCCATAAAATTTGATCATTCCAAATGAAAACGCTAATAGCTAGGCTGGTAAACGCTAAGGTACAAACCATTTTTAGTGCGTTTGTTCTAACTAGGTCGTATCTTAATGTTCCTGCAAGTGCTCCTATTAAAATAAATCCAACTCCCGCTTGTACAAAGCCGCCGTATACTCCTGCAATAAATAGAGCGATCCAGGCGCTTGGCCTATCTTTCACCTTGTGTGGAATAGTGCCCGGAGGAGGAGATATAATACTCGGTCTAACCAGCATTATGATTGTCATGGCTATCATCGCTGAAAGTAGCAATGGTTTTAATAGTTCTGGCGGTGCAAATGACGCAATAATGCTTCCAACCACCCCTCCGATTAAAGTGGGTATCATGACAGGCATTATGTCTGAAGTGTCCAGTTTTTTGGCTTTTTTGAAGCCTATAATACCGGCAATAGATTGCAATAAAACGCCTACGCGGTTGGTTGCATTGGCTATATCAGCAGGCATCCCCATTACCATTAAGGCAGGTAGTGTAAGGTTAGAGCCACCGCCGGCTAAAGTGTTTATAATACCTGCGATAAACCCTGTACCCAAAAGAAGGGCGATGTAGGTGAAGCTCATGTCCATTGCTGGAGTCCATTTAGAATTGATGATTAATTAGAGCAACTAATATACCTTTTCTTGATGGAAAATAAGAGTTTTTATCTTTTTGTTTTTAATGAAAAATTTGATAAGGAGAAAATTAAGGTGTCAAAATCTCTTCAAGAGCAACTCATGAAATCTGGGTTAGTTAATAAAAAGAAAGCGAATAAATTAAAGGCAGAAAAGCTTCAGCATAAGCAAAAAGTAAAAAATGGTAAAGCAGAAGCGGATGATGTAAATCAAAGACAAATGGAGTTGAAAAAGCAAAAAGAAGAAAAGGCTGAAAAAGACCGATTACTGAATCAGCAGAAAGAAGAGGCGGCGTTAAAAAAAGCCGTACAGGCTCAAATTCGCCAAATGATAGAGGTAAATAAAATTCGTAAAGAAGAGGGGGATATTGCTTATCATTTTAAAGATGATAAAAAAGTGAAAAAATTGTACATCAGCCAAGAACTGCACAACCAACTTTCAAATGGTGTGTTAGCCATTGCTAAACTTGATGGCGTATATGAATTGATTGCTGAGCCTGTTGCTGCAAAAATCAGTCAAAGAGACGAGTCTTACATCTTGGTGTGTAATGACAGGCAAGAGGATATCGATGATGAAGATGATCCTTATGCGGATTTCAAAATACCAGACGATTTAATGTGGTAAATTTGGGCTTTGTAGAGACTGTAATTAATTTTGTGTAACTAATCCATCACAACATATTCTATAGAGAATATAAGGATAGGTATTTCGAATTAATGCTTCACATAGGACGAGCTCATTTGTATCTAAACTGACTTATCATAAGTTATTATGATTGTGTTGAGGATATACTTATCTATCATGATATGGGTCAATAAAATGTTGTTTTATTTGAGGCTGTTTTAAGTCTGTACGGTTTTTATTAAGGTTAAATAGGACATGAAAAAACAAAGCTATCTATTCTCACCAAGAGACATTGTCTCTCTTGCTATTGATAAATCAGATCAACGTTTTCCTGTAAATCGTATATTTTGTGTTGGTAGGAACTATGCCCAGCACTCAAGGGAAATGGGCGATGACCCGGAACGTGACCCTCCATTTTTCTTCTGTAAAGATGTTTCAAGTGTGTTAAATGTCACTTTCTCTGATGTGTCTGAGGTTTCCTATCCATCAGGGACCAATCAATATGAGTATGAAGCTGAATTAGTCGTTGCGTTATCTAAAGGAGGGAGAAACCTTTCCGAGAAGGATGCTTTGAACGCTATTTTTGGTTATTCCATTGGCTTGGATATGACTCGCAGAGATTTACAAGTTCAGGCAAAGAAAAAAGGCCGCCCTTGGGAAATTGGAAAATCGTTTGAGCAATCGGCCCCTCTTTCTCCAATCAAAATGGTCCAGCACATCGGTATATTAGATAGAGGTTCTATTGAACTGAAGGTTGATGGTATAACTAAACAAAAAAGTAATTTATCGTGCTTAACTTGGTCTGTTACTGAAGTGATCAGTCGATTGTCGAGTATGTTTGAATTGCATGCAGGCGACTTGATTATGACTGGGACGCCAGAAAATGTTGGTTCTGTTGAAATTGGTGAGACGATCGACGTGTCAATTGAAGGGATTGGAGGCTTCCAGCTAAAAGTCATCGAATAAATAGTAGGTTAGATCCCTAATTTTAGTGCTAACTAGATGGTCTACAGTGATATTGTTTGCTTTATGATTGTAAACATTGAATGTGTATTGTGCACCTAGTGTTGATTATTAGAAAAATTCAGCTTGACATTGTCAATGTGTGTCTCCAATTTGAATGAGTTCTGCTCAGTTTGCTCTTTCTGGCAGAATTTAATTTGAATGTCGGTATGCTTCTTCTTTTTTATCTCTCGTTTTACTCTCCTTCTTAGTTTGTTTTCATTCTCGTCTTCATACAAATAAAAAATAAGTGTGTATTTTATGTGTACGTTTTTTAAATTGATTGACTTTTATAGGTTTTATTTAGACTTGTGAAAAAGCACTAAAGTGTAAGTTCATAATATCTGTCATATGTGGTGGATTTAGTATGAAATGTTAAGCAAAAAAGCAATTGGTTATTCTCGTATTGTTTGCAAAACAGAACGCATTATATTGTTTTTACCGAATACGCCTACTCAGGGTGTTCGACTGGTATTTGTATAATAATTTAATAAGGAATAACCGATGAAAAAATCTTTAATTGCTATTGCGGTTTCAAGTGTTGTATTCACGTCTATTGCGCAAGCGTCTGATGACTCTTATGTAGATGCCTACGGTAATATTCAGCTTGTGTACCATAATTCTGATTTGTCTGATGGTGGTAGTGAGAGTGAAATTACAGATAATGGTTCAACGTTTGGATTCAAAGGCGAGAGTAGGATCAACAATGACTTGACGGGTTTTTTCAAATACTAGTTAGAAGCTGATGCCGATGAAAAGACAAAAGACATCGAAATAAACCTGGATCAGGCGTATGTAGGTGCAAAAGGTAACTTTGGTAAAGTTCAGATTGGGACATTTGATAGTATTTATAGTAATGCTATTCAAGACGGTATAGATCAATTTGAATTTGCAGATATTGAAGGTTCAGAAACAACAAAAGAAGGCGATACTATTGCTTACTTTAGTCCATCTTTTAACGGTTTAGAAATTCAGTTGTCTGTACAGGTTAAAGGTGATGCTGAATCAGAGGTTGCAGCGTCTCAAGTTGAAGAGGATGAGTCATTAACTGCCGTTGTGAAATACAGTGTTGATAATCTAACGTTGGCTTTTGGTTACGATGCTTTAGAGAATACGGTCAATGCTGAAGAAACATTGGGCCTGTCTGCTAGCTACCAATTAGATGGTGCAACAACGTTACTGGCTAAATATGAAGAGAATACGGATGTTGATAGTCGTGTTGGTGTTGGTGCTTCTTATGAATATGGTATTGGTCGCTTGTACGGATCATTTCAACAAGTTGACTTAGAGTTATCTGGTTCTGAAGATTATGATGAGTATGCTTTAGGTGCAACGTATAACCTAGGCGACAATGCTTATGTTTATGTTGAAGCAGGCCAACAAACCTCAGATGAACTGAACTTCTCAGCGGTAGGAGCATACTACAGTTTTTAAGTAATGTTATAACGTTTTTGTTTGATTACAAATGAGGTTTTATTTTTGAGTTTTCTGTAAGAATGGAGGGCTCAATGGTACAGAATAGTCACTCAACGTTCCGCTGTAAGTCTGATGTGATTCTTATGACGGCGAATTTAGCACACTCTAAAGGGTGTGCTTTCCTTTGTCTGATACATGAGAACCTAGATGCTATTTTGGCTTGAGTTGGGTTTTCTGGGGGCATTGAACAATGCAAATGCATCTCGTAATCTGTCTGATAGTGTGTTTTGTGCTTTTAATTGTAATATTTCAATAGCAACCTCAGCGGTGCATAAACCAATGGATTTTTGATTACGTCGTAATAGATATTCTGATTTTTTTTGATTAGAAAGGGCGTAATGGTATAGAGAATGGAGATATGGGCTTCTATTATAGATTTTTTGAGCTTCTTGCCAGGTTCCATCTAAGATAATGAAGTGCTCAATTTGCTGAATAGATTCTTCTGGTAATGTTTTGATTGGCCATTTGGCGGTTTCCATAATTGGGTACACAAGTGCCGTTCTTAAATGATCTATAGAGGTAAGAGTGTCATTGGGCTGTTTTCTGTGCCATTCAATGACGTCACAGCTTTCTTGTAAGACTTGCTTAACCAATTGTCCAGTACCTGTACTTTTGTATTGTTCCCTTTGATGAGTGAGTAATATTATTTTCATTGTTTCGTGGCTCATTTATGAGATTACTGTGAAGGCTATCATAAAAAAAGCCCTAGTTAAGAGTAACTAGAGCTAAAAGAACCAGTAATCACTGGTTTTACAAGATCAGTCTTTTAAGTCCTTCGGAGAAAGGGTAAACAATACCAACAATGAGAGCCGCAGAGATGAGCATTGGATAGAAGAGTGCTCTTTCTCGCAGCCTGATATGATGGCCGGTATTGTAGCTGGAAATGTCATAAAAAAGAAGAACTTAACTAACTCATAACCATTGTTTTGGGACAGTACTGTGGCGCTTGCGAAAAAATTGTTTCCATAAGCGATTTGATCGCCAATAAAAAATACACTAAAGCGGATATCGCAAAATCTGTCATTACGTTTACGAGAGCATTGACCTGATTTTTTGTCTAACGGTACACACTTCTAAAAAGGCAACCTCGGCATGCATTGCAAAGACCATGATGGCACCTAAAAGTATGAACATAGTATTGGAACTTGAAGCTAACATTTCAACAGCATTGTTTATTTGAGCCACAATATCTTCTTTTTTTGTATCATCATGGTGTGCGCACAGATTATTTTGTTTTCTAATGGTGCAAAAATGGATTTCAAAATCATTTTTTATTTTTGTTTTGTAATGAAACAATATCTAGACCGTTTGTTGCTTTTTGGTGCGTTGATGGATTTTTTATGACCTAGTTATGAATTTTGTATGAAGTTCCCTTAAGGTTCTTCCCATTTTATTTTGTACATCATATGATCTATAGGGTGATGTATTTTTGGGCAATGGGTTTGTTTCTAATCTATTGGAATATAAAAGACGCCACATAAATATAGGAATACCTTGGAATAATACATTCTGCAGGTGATAAATAGATCGACCCAATAAGGGCGGCATAAAATATAATGAGGTTTGTATGTCTGGTGAAATTGTAGCGGGTGTTGTTAAGTGGTTTAACGATGAAAAAGGGTTTGGCTTTATTGAGCGTGAGGGAGGGGCAGATGTTTTTGTTCACTTTCGTTCCATCAATGGAACAGGTCGTCGTACGTTAGTAGAAGGCCAAGCTGTTAGTTTTGAAGTGATTGATGGTCAAAAAGGTCCGCAAGCAGAAAACGTTACCATTGCTTAGTTCTACTTGATTCAAAAAAGCCACGCTTGTCGTGGTTTTTTTATGTCTAGTTTTTGTGTTAATTTCCCTGTCTATTTTTTATTAAAGGAGTCTGGTATCAATTTGCCCATTTTGTATTCATTTAGACGCTGTCCTTACGCCATTCGTACTCGTTATGTATTGGCCTTTCTTGGTGTAAAAGTTGAGTTAAGGGAGGTTGTTCTCAAAGACAAACCAGATGAATTATTGAGCTTAGGGGGGCGTTCTACTGTCCCGCAATTGATTGATAATGGTGTTCGGTTTGAAGAAAGTTTGGACATTATATTTTGGGCAATTGAGAAAAGCCAAAAAAGCACGCCTGAACATGATGCTCTTGCTGAGCAACTATGGCCGAACGATGAAGACGTGCAGGCTGTTATTAAAGAGTGGATTGACGAAAATGATAATGAATTCAAAGGGTGGTTGGATAAATACAAATACTCGGATCGTTTTCCAGAATATACGGAAACATTTTATCGAGAGAAAGGAGAAGTGTTTTTAGAGAAATTGGAGTGTCGATTAAAAGAATCGTCTTTTTTACTTGGGGATCAAATAACCTTGCTTGATATTGCGATTTTTCCTTTTGTAAGGCAATTTTCAGGGGTTAACATGAGTTGGTTTGAGGGGAGCCGTTACTTGAACTTAAGAAGATGGCTTTCTATGTTTATAGAGTCTGAGCTATTTAAGACAGTAATGGAGAAATACCCCAAGTGGGAGAGTGGTCAAGAAAAAACGCGGTTTCCATAATACGTTGTTTAGATACTATTCATCATTACGTCATTCAACGGGTTGTAAAGTCGGATGACGTAATGAATGGCGTATTAGTCAATCGCACCAAGAGTGACCCAATAAAAAAAGTCAGGAGCGGCATCTTTCGGGAGTCGTGGAGAGATAAATTTATTATTGTCATCTAGGTGTTTTGATGTAGGGTAATTATCTCTTAATATTGCTATATTACTCTGAGCTAAGTCAAATTGATTTAAATCAATATAGGCTTGAACAATAACGGCCAAAGCATCTTCAACTGAATCAGAACTTGGGTAGTTTTCTAACACGGCTTTTCCTCGACCTAGAGCAGATAGAGGGGCTTTTCGTTTGAAATAAAATTGAGCCACTTGCAGTTCATGTTTGGCAATGACATTGCGTAAATACACCATACGCGCTTTAGCGTCAGGAGCATACTTACTCTCTGGATAGCGTTTTAATAATGAGGAGAATTCATTAAAGGCAGTGGTTAATTCACTGACGTCTCTTTCACTAGGGTCTAGAGGTAAATAGCGACCAAGAAAACTCTCTGTGCTTTTATAGGTTGTTAAGCCTCTCATGTAGTAGGCGTAATCTAGTGACGAATGATCTGGATAGTTTTTGATAAATCGTTCAACATGGGCATGTGCTGCAATATAATCTCCTGCTTCTATGTAAGCATACACCAAATCAAGTTCCGCTCTGATTGTGTATTCGCCAAAAGGGTAGCGGTTCGTTAGGTCTTTTAGATGTTTAGCTGCGGTTGTTGGTAATCCATCCTCTAAAGCCTCTTGAGCTTTTTCATAGTATTCTTGCTCTGGAAGGTCTGGTGTTTGAACCGTTTGATTTGAACAAGCTAAAACGAGTGAAGAAAAACAAGTAATTGTTATGAATCGCAGCAACGACTGATGAAATCCCATGTATAATTAAAACCTTAAATAAGTAAAAGTTGCCAAATTGGCTATTTGTGGCTCGTAAGTGTGAAACACTGTGTTAAATAATAACAGAGCTGAGTCTTTATTATCACTTGATGATGTGTGAATTTTATGTAATTTCCACTTATCAACAATTTAAGTACATTGTATGGCAGAGCGTATAGTAAAAGAAGCCCAAGTTCCTGTGGATTTTGGCGGGCAACGGTTGGATCAAATTGCAACTGAGTTGTTTGAGGATTTTTCTCGATCTCGTATTCAAACTTGGATAAAAGATGGAACAATTCTAGTTGATGGTAAGCAAGTAAAAGCAAAAGAAAAACTATTTGGTGGTGAAACTATTACACTTAGTGTGGTAGTTGAAGATCAAGAAGTACATTTACCGGAAGATATTCCTTTAAACATCGTTTATGAAGATGATGATATTTTAGTGATTAACAAGCCGTCAGGGTTGGTTGTTCATCCAGCGTCAGGGCATAGAGATGGTACGTTATTGAATGCCATTCTACATCACGCTCCTGAAGTTGGTCATGTACCTCGGGCAGGTATCGTGCATCGATTAGATAAAGAAACAACAGGTTTAATGGTTATTGCAAAGACTCTTGCAGCTCAAACAGATCTTGTTTCTCAGTTACAAGATCGTAGTATGGGTCGTGAATACGAAGCCATTACTATTGGCGTTATGACTGGTGGCGGTGTTGTGGATGAGCCAATTGGTCGCCACCCTCACAATAGACAAAAACAAGCTGTAGAGCCAATTCACGGAAAAGACTCTGTTACTCATTATCGATTGGTAAAGCGTTTTAAAAACCACACTCATATTCGTTTGAAGCTTGAAACTGGCCGCACACATCAAATTCGTGTTCATATGTCGTTTATTAAATTTCCGTTGGTAGGTGACCCTCAGTATTCTGGTCGTTTGAAGATGCCTAAGGCATGTACGCCAGAGCTTCAGGAAGGGATTCGCTCATTTCGTCGACAAGCGCTCCATGCAAAGAAACTTGAATTAAGCCATCCTATTACGGGTGAATTTATGGAATGGGAAGTTGACCTTCCTGACGATATGCAAGCCCTTATCGCATTGTTGAAGCAGGATATGGATGATTCGGGCAGCGAAGACTCTGAATACTACTAATCTTAAGTAAAAAGATTGGTAATTGATCGTAAATTATTGGGTATTGGATGTGTCTAATTTGTTACGATTGGAACAATGTTTAAAAGTGCAATAAATGATAAAGCGGCCAAAAGGCTGCTTTTTTTTGGAAGTATGTTTTCTTCTAACTACTGTTTCAAGAGGTTGTCTCCTATGAGTGAAGAATTGTATGTGATAACCCCAGATTGGCCTGTGCCAAGCCATGTAAAGGCGTTTGTTTCCACCCGTAAAGGGGGAGTGAGTTCAGGGGGGTATCAAGGTTTAAATCTTGGCGGACACGTAAATGACCGCACCGAGTTAGTTGAACGAAACCGAGCTTTGTTTGCTCAAAAAACGTCTATGCCAAACACGCTTCAATGGTTAAACCAAGTGCATAGTACGGACGTTGCGACACTGCCATTGGTTGAGGGAGCAAGCAATATGGCGGATGCGGCGATTACTTCTCAAGCACAACAAATCTGCGCTATTCTCACGGCGGACTGCCTGCCTATATTGCTCTCTAATCAAGAGGGTTCACAGGTCGCGGCTATTCATGCTGGTTGGCGTGGGTTATGTGATGGTGTGATTGAGGAGACGGTGCGTCAATTTAATCCATCTGGCTGCATTTATGCTTGGCTAGGACCTGCAATTGGAGCGTCTTCTTTTGAGGTGGGTGAGGAGGTGCGTGCTGCTTTTATGGCGTATAGCATTGAAGCCTCTCAAGCATTTGTATCTAAGCCAAACGGTAAATGGTTAGGGGATTTATATTTACTTGCAAAGCAACGTCTTGAGATGGTCGGTATCCACCAAGTATACGGAGGAGATCGTTGTACCTATGCAGAAGACGAATGGTTTTATTCTTATCGTCGTGACGGTGTTACGGGCAGAATGGCAACGCTTATTTGGTTTGAATAGTGTTTTGTCGAATTGAATATGAATAAAAAACCGTATTATTTTGATTGGTGTCATTATTTTGACACTCTGGTGTTGGTTTTTTGTATTTGGGACGTATTAAGTCAATAGATGAGATAAGAATTTACCGCGATAAAGAGGTTTAATAATGAGAATTGATCGTTTAACAACTAAATTACAGCTTGCTCTATCCGATGCTCAGTCTGTTGCTTTAGGGCAGGACCACACTACTATCGAGCCTGTGCATTTGTTGGTTGCCTTAATGGATCAGCAAGGGGGAAGTGCTCGCCCCATTCTACAGCAATCCGGTATTCAAGTTGCGAAGTTAAGAGAGGCGCTTGACTCTGTTTTGTCTCGATTGGCGAAAGTGAGCGATCACGATGGCAACGTTCAAATGTCACCAGAAATGGTGAGACTATTAAATCTAGCAGATAAAGAAGCTCAAAAACGTAAAGATCAATATATTTCTTCTGAACTTATTTTGATGGCTATGTTTGATGGTAAGGATGACTTGTCGAAAGCGTTAAAAGCGACAGGTGTGACTAAAGAAGACATTGCTACGGTGATTGATCAAGTTAGAGGAGGAGAGGGTGTTAATGATGCTAATGCTGAAGAAAACCGTCAAGCATTAGACAAGTATACGGTGGACTTAACCGCCAGAGCGGCTTCTGGAAAGCTTGACCCTGTGATTGGTCGAGATGATGAGATTCGCCGTACTATTCAGGTATTGCAGCGCCGTAGGAAAAATAATCCGGTGTTAATTGGTGAACCCGGAGTGGGTAAAACGGCCATCGCTGAGGGGCTGGCTCAACGCATTATTAACGGTGAAGTCCCAGAAGGATTAAAGAATAAAAGAGTGTTGTCCTTGGATATGGGAACGCTCATTGCTGGCGCTAAGTATCGAGGGGAGTTTGAAGAGCGTTTAAAAGCGGTTTTGAATGAACTGGCTAAACAAGAAGGTCAAGTGATTCTTTTTATTGATGAAATTCACACCATGGTTGGTGCAGGAAAATCTGAAGGCTCGATGGATGCGGGTAATATGCTTAAACCTGCTTTGGCGCGTGGTGAGCTGCATTGTGTCGGGGCGACCACGTTAAATGAGTATCGACAATATATTGAAAAAGATGCAGCGTTGGAGCGACGTTTTCAAAAAGTGCTTGTTGAAGAGCCTAGTGTTGCGGACACGGTAGCTATTTTGAGAGGGTTGAAAGAGCGCTATGAAGTGCATCACGGTGTTGATATTACGGACTCGGCAATTATTGCCGCTGCGAAGTTGTCTCAGCGTTATATTACGGATAGGCAGCTTCCGGATAAGGCGATTGATTTAATCGATGAGGCAGGCAGTCGTATTCGTATGGAAATGGACTCAAAGCCAGAGGATATGGATCGACTAGAGAGGCGTTTGATTCAATTAAAAATTGAGCAAGAGGCACTGAAAAAAGAAAAAGACAAAGCGTCAAAACTGCGCCTTACAGAATTGGATACAGAGGTTGCGACGTTAGAAAAGCAATTTTCTGATTTAGATGAAATTTGGAATGCTGAGAAAGCGCTTGTATTGGGAGGGCAGAAACTAAAAGAGGATCTTGAGTCGGTTCGCCATGAAATGGAAGAGGCTCGTAGAGATGGTAACTTAGCGAAAATGTCTGAGTTGCAATACGGTGTTATCCCAATGCTAGAAGCAGAGATAGAAAAAGCGAGTCAGGCAGAAGAGTTAGGTCAAACGAAACTGCTACGAAATCGTGTTAGTGAAGAAGAGATTGCAACCGTTGTATCACGATGGACTGGAATTCCAGTAGACAAAATGCTTGAAGGAGAAAGAGAGAAATTATTACGTATGGAAGAGGCGTTACATGAATCTGTTATAGGGCAGGAAGAAGCGGTGTCGGCTGTGTCGAATGCGGTACGTCGCTCAAGATCGGGCTTATCCGATCCTAATAGACCTAATGGCTCCTTTTTATTCTTAGGTCCCACAGGTGTAGGTAAAACAGAACTGTGTAAGTCGTTGGCAACTTTTCTCTTTGACTCTGACTCAGCGATGGTGCGTTTAGACATGTCTGAGTTTATGGAGAAGCATTCTGTTGCACGATTGATTGGCTCTCCTCCTGGTTATGTAGGCTATGAAGAGGGGGGATATTTGACAGAAGCTGTGCGTCGCCGACCTTACTCTGTATTGTTGCTGGATGAGATAGAAAAGGCTCATCCCGATGTATTTAATATACTATTGCAAGTCTTAGATGATGGTCGTTTAACGGATGGTCAGGGCCGTACAGTGGACTTCCGTAATACGGTTATTGTAATGACATCAAACCTTGGTTCTGATGTGATTCAGGAGTATCGAGATGGTAGTCAGTATGAAGACATTAAAGATAGAGTAATGGAGATTGTCGGTACACACTTTCGACCTGAATTTATTAATCGAATTGATGAGTCTGTTGTATTTCATCCTCTTTTACTGTCACAGATTCAAGGTGTCGCTCGCATACAATTGCAGCACTTGAATGTGCGTTTGAAAGAGATGGGAATGAGCGTAACTCTCAGTGAAAGTGCGATGATGCGTCTGTCTGAAGTAGGTTATGACCCTATCTATGGGGCAAGGCCTCTAAAGCGAGCTATTCAGCGCTGGGTTGAAAACCCATTGGCGAATCAATTATTGGCAGGTAAGTTTGTTAGTGGTGATATTATTGTTGCTGATACTCGGGAGGATGAAATTTACTTTGTAAAAGGTTAGTTGTCTTTTGTAACGAGTGGTCTAAAAACCGTAGGGCAGAAAATGCAACTACGGTTTTTTTGTGTCGTGTATAAGGGCATTAGAAGTCTATGAATGCACCAAGAAACACCCCAGAGCTGTCACTGTTAACATCTTTGTTGTCGATATCAACTAGGTCGATATTCATAGAACGATAGCCACCTTCGATACCAACTAGGAAAGGTGTTTCGTATTTTACTTTAATGGTGGTATCGGTAACGCTTGAGTCGCCAATAGATAGGGCTTTAAATTCTCCACCAATGGATAGACTGGTGCTTGGGATTGTTGCATAGGCAGAAATGTAGGCGAGAGGAATGGTTGCGGATAAATCGCTTCTTACTGAGTCTAGCTCTATGGAGCCGTCAAAGTCTCGTATGGTGAATCCTGCATCCAGCTCTAACCAAAGAATGCCATCTAAAAACTCGTAGTAGAAGGTGTAATCAGTATGGGATAGATCCAGTTTTGCTTTGCCTGACAGTGTCTGTCCTTCAAATACCACATCTGAGGTTACTGTGCCTTCTGATGTTAGGTTTGTACCTTGAAGGCGAATGTTTGGGATCAAAGGAAGAGGGTGTTCAAAAGCAATGCCATAGTAGCTGCTGCTATCTGCGTCCATGTCTGTTGTTTCACTTGTCTCGTCATGATCAGAGAATTCAATGGTTGGATCGGGAGAGAAAGTGCCAAACTCAGCAGTTAGACCCAAAACGTCCGCTTGTGCAGTGCTGGCAAGTACTAAATAAGAAAGTAAAAGAGCTGCTTTCATGATGACATCATCCATATTATTTGAAGGTTATGAATAGTATAAACTTTCGGGTTCGTATTTGACTAATAAAGATTAAATCTTATTAAAAAACGAACTAATGCTAACAAAAGGTTAAAAAATAAAGGGAGGTGTTTTAAGAAGAAAGATGGCTGGGGTAGCAGGATTCGAACCTACGCATGACAGGATCAAAACCTGTTGCCTTACCGCTTGGCGATACCCCAATCAAAAACTTTTAGTGGTGGCTATGACTAGATTCGAACTAGTGACCCCATCATTATGAGTGATGTGCTCTAACCAACTGAGCTACATAGCCTTTATTCTATTAGGTAAAAAATGGCTGGGGTAGCAGGATTCGAACCTACGCATGACAGGATCAAAACCTGTTGCCTTACCGCTTGGCGATACCCCAATATTAAAGTAATTATGGTGGCTATGACTAGATTCGAACTAGTGACCCCATCATTATGAGTGATGTGCTCTAACCAACTGAGCTACATAGCCATAATTATCTTTCTAACGTTGTTTGCAATGGCTGGGGTAGCAGGATTCGAACCTACGCATGACAGGATCAAAACCTGTTGCCTTACCGCTTGGCGATACCCCAATTGCAAACCAGAAACAAACTTTCGTTTTCGTGATCCCTTGTCTCTGGGTGCGATATTATTCATATAACCCCTTATCGGGTCAAGCTTTTTTCTGAAAATATCGATAACAATTTAATAATTTTATACATTAAAACGAAAATGCATTACATCTCCGTCTTTTACTATGTAATCTTTACCTTCAAGGCGCCATTTTCCAGCATCTTTTGCACCGCTTTCACCTTTATAAGATATGAAATCATCATATGCTACTACTTCGGCACGGATAAATCCTTTCTCGAAGTCTGTATGAATAACCCCTGCTGCCTGAGGTCCTGTTGCCCCCTGCTTGATTGTCCATGCTCTTACTTCTTTAACTCCAGCAGTGAAGTAGGTTTGTAGGCCGAGCAGCTCATAGCCTGCGCGTATTACACGGTCTAGCCCTGGTTCTTCCATTCCCATTTCGTCAAGAAACTCTTGCATCTCTTCAGCGTTTAGCTCTGAGATCTCTGCTTCTAGTTGATTGCAAATAGGTACGACAACCGCACCCTCTGCTTCAGCAATGGCTTTCACTTGATCAAGGTGAGGATTATCTTCAAAACCGTCTTCAGCTACGTTGGCAATGTACATGGTCGGCTTTGTTGTAAGGAGATGAAGTGCTTTGACTTCTTTTATTTCATCGTCTGTTAAATCTAATGAGCGAACTGGAAAACCATCTTCTAAATGTGTTTTTAGCCTTTCAAGAAACGCTTTGTGGGCAATGGCGTCTTTGTTGCCACTTTTGGTATTTTTATTTGTACGGAAAATTTGCTTGTCAATGGATTCAATGTCAGCAAAGATCAATTCAAGATTGATTATTTCAATATCTGTTTTTGGATCAATTTTATTAGCAACATGGATAACATTCTCATCTTCGAAACAGCGAACAACGTGTGCAATTGCATCAGTTTCACGAATGTTGGCTAAAAACTTGTTACCAAGACCTTCTCCTTTAGATGCACCTTCTACTAGGCCAGCGATGTCCACGAACTCCATGGTTGTCGCAAGAACTTTCTCTGGCTTTACTATTGCTGAGAGCGAGTCAAGGCGAGGATCAGGCATAGCCACGACACCAGCGTTAGGCTCGATCGTGCAAAAAGGAAAGTTCTCAGCACCAATACCTGCTTTGGTGAGTGCGTTAAATAGAGTCGATTTACCGACATTAGGTAATCCGACGATGCCGCAATTAAAGCCCATAATAATTCCTGAATAAAATAGTAGTGATTAAGCTTTGAAGCTGTGTAATGTATTCATCACATTATTGAGGTTTCCTGCAACGATATCATCTGTGTATCGAAGTGATTCATCAATAGCGTGTTCAATCTTTAGGTATTCTGTGGAAGGTGCTTTGGTCAGTACATAACCTGCAACCTTGCTGGCATGACCGGGGTGGCCTATGCCGATTCGTAAACGACCAAATTCTCGATTGTTGCCGAGTTTGGTTATTATATCTTTTAAGCCATTATGGCCACCGTGACCACCACCTACTTTTAATTTCGCAGTGCCAGGAGGGAGGTCTAACTCGTCATGAATGACTAACACTTCCTGAGGCGGTATTTTATAAAACTGGCATAGGGCTTGGACTGCGGAGCCGCTTAAATTCATATAAGTGGTTGGAATAAGTAAGTAGCATTCTTTTCCACCAATAGAAACTTTGCTAAATTCACCTGAAAATTTCTTTTCATAACGTAAAAGACATTGGCTCTGATGAGCCAATGTCTTTATGTATTGAGCGCCGGCATTGTGGCGGGTATTTTCATATTCTGTGCCAGGATTTCCTAGACCAACCAATAGTTTAAAACTCACAACAATGCTGCCTTCAATAATTAGTATTAACGTTTAGACTTGTCGATACGACCAATTGGTTGGTTGTGATCTTCGCCTTTCAATAGCGAAACAAGTTCAACGTTCTCAGGAACAATTGCATCAGAAAGGTGGTAAATATCACCAAGTTGAGCGTTAGAGCAATCAACAACAAGTTCAGTCGGTAGGTTCCCTGGTAGGCAGCGAACTTCAGCAAGTTTCGATTCAATAACTAGGCGGCCACCTTGAGTCTTAACACCAGCACTTGTTGCCGCGCCAGAGAAGTTAAGAGGTACGCGAGTTGTTATAGTGGTATTTTCTTCTACACGAAGCAGGTCGATGTGAAGAACTTCAGCTCGTGCTGGGTGGCGTTGAAGTGCTTTAACGATTACTTTTTCTGGGTTGCCGTTTACAGTAACTTCGATAACACTAGTGAAGAATGCTGGATTTTCAATCGCTTTTTTTAATTCATTTACAGCGAAAGAGATAGATTGTGGCTCAGAAGAACCACCATAGATCACACCAGGAACTAGGTTTTCTTTACGTAGGCGGCGGCTCGCACCTTTGCCATGATTTTCACGAGTGTTTGAGTTTATAGTTAATGACATTTTACATTCCTAAATTAAGTTTAATACGCCCAAGACTGCGACCGGTCCCGAGCAAAGTGTTTGGTTTTGAGTTAGGCACCAAACATAGCACTAATAGACTCTTCATTGCATACGCGACGAACAGCCTCTGCCAATATATCCGACATAGATAATTGACGAATTTTAGAACACTCAAGAGCGTCTTTTCTTAGAGGAATTGTATCTGTGACTATCAATTCATCTAAAACAGAATTATTTATATTTTCAATTGCTTTGCCAGAAAGAATTGGGTGTGTGCAATAAGCAAGCACTCTTTCTGCGCCATTATCTTTCAGGGCTCTTGCAGCAGCGCATAATGTGCCGCCAGTATCGCACATGTCGTCAATTAGGACACATGTTTTTCCTGAAACATCACCAATTAAATGCATTATTTGAGCTTCGTTGGCACGAGGGCGACGCTTATCAATGATAGCTAAATCTGCATCATCTAATAGTTTAGCGAAAGCTCGGGCTCGAACAACACCGCCAACGTCTGGAGAGACAACCGTGATGTTTTCGTAGCCTTGGCGTTGCAAGTCATCTAGTAAAACGGGTGTTCCGTAAACGTTATCAACAGGAATATCGAAAAAACCTTGAATTTGATCCGCATGAAGGTCAACGGTTAAGACACGGTTGATGCCGACTGCTGAAATCATATCTGCAACTACTTTTGCAGTAATGGGTACGCGGGCAGAGCGTACGCGACGATCTTGACGAGCGTAACCAAAATAAGGAATAACTGCGGTTACACGACTTGCAGATGCACGGCGCAGTGCGTCTGCCATGACGATCAGTTCCATTAAGTTGTCATTACTAGGTGTACAGGTAGATTGGATAATAAAAACGTCTTTGCCTCGGACATTTTCATTTATCTCTACTGTGATTTCTCCGTCACTGAATTTGCCAACAGACGCGTTACCAATGGGTAGGCCTAAGCGACGTACTACTCGACGAGCGAGTTCAGGGTTTGCATTACCGGTAAAAACCATCAACTTGGACACTGTGAATACCCTTTGTATTATATTGTTCGTGGTGGATCGAGATATTGTTTGGAAAATAACTGAAAACAGTCAAAAATACGTAATAACGAACAGTGTTCGATTGCCTAACGTATTTTAATTTCCATTGTTTGCTACCCACTGGTCAAGTGCTTGATGCGTTAATGAGGTATTACATCCATTGCATATCCAAGCTTGCCATTTTTTTGGCAATGCTCGTTTTACCCGTTCAGCATCACTTTTTTGTTTAAATGCGATGAAAAGACACGCACCAGTCCCTGTAAGTTTGACATCCCCTTGATTTTTAAGGCAAAGATACGCTTCATTTACATCTGGATAGAGTGCCCTTACTGTATCTAAACAATCATTATGCCCGTCCAGTGTTAAGACGTGCGATATTTTGATGGTCGGGGTGTCTCTTGTCAAACGTTTATCGGTAAAAATTTGACCTGTATTTACATGGGTATTGGGTTTGACGAGAAGGTACACTGGCGTTTCTGGTTCAACGAAAGTTAGAATTTCGCCTACACCTTCTGCGAAAGCACTTTTGCCATGAATAAATATCGGTACATCAGCACCTAAAGACAGCCCCATGCTAGCCAGTTCATTGAGAGAGATCTTGCATTTCCAAAGTTGATTGAGTGCCAAAAGCGTCGTAGCGGCATTTGAGCTTCCTCCTCCAATACCAGCACCCATAGGCAGTCGTTTGGTGATATGTATATCGATACCAAGGTTTGGTTCTGTTCTGAATGGAAGCAATAATTGAGCCGCTTTAAATATTAAATTCTCTTCAATAGGTAAATTATTTATTTCAGGAAAGAGATGAATGCGATCCTCTGAGTTGACGGTAAATTCGAGTGTGTCGTATAAATCTATAAACTGAAACAATGTCTCCAGCAAATGGTAACCGTTTTCTTTTTTGCCAATAATGTGTAAAAAAAGATTGAGCTTTGCTGGAGAAGGGAGGGTGAGTGTGGTTATTGAATTGTCCATTGTGTAATGATCAAATTTACTCTAAAAGGTGGTTTAGATGCTTGGAGTTTGCTTGGAAGCTCCAGCGTATCAATTGTGCTGTATTCTTTGTAGGTGACGGTCCAACCATCTTGGATAATTTCTTCTGGACGATCGCTGTTGAAGCGGTTGAAAATTTCATAATGACTATTAGGTGATGGTAACCCACGAATCCAATACGTTACTTGGTTTACAGGAAACTGCCAACCGAAATGCTCATTTAATAAAGCGTGGGCGGATGTTCCTTCTACAGTGACATCTTGATACTTTAACTCAATGTTGCCATTTTCAATTTGTTTTAAATGTGTTGCGCCTTGGCCAAATGGCCCAATAATGGATAAATCGAATGTTGACTGATTGTGTAACCAATTAAAATTTCCAGAGAGTGCATCTTCTTCTGTTCGTATCCCGACCCTGCCAACAGTTTCCCATTGTGTAATTTGATCTATGGATTTAGGTATCGGAGGCGCTTTTTTTGGCGAATTGCTACATGCTGATATAAGCAGCAGGGTTGTTATAATAATACCGATTTTCATTATGGTCAGTCCTGTAAATAGCCGCTTATTTAAGCATGGAAGGGTTCAATCGATTTAATGTTTCGTTTAGCACGGGGTGGTTTGGTGTGCTATCTAGTGCTTTTTGCCAAATAATAATAGCTTCGTCGTATTTTTTTTGAATCCACAGAGCTTCGCCATAGTGAGCGGCTATTTCGGCTTCTGGTAAAATTTGCCATGCTTCATTTAGTAATGGCTCCGCCTTTTTTGCATCACCTTGTAAAACATACCCCCAACCCAAGCTATCAATGATAGCGGGATTTTTAGGGTCTTTTTCATAAGCTATAGATATCAATTTTATCGCTTCTTCATAGCGATTGGAACGCACTAATAGTGTATACCCAAGCGCATTCAGATAGTTAGCATTTTCAGGGTCTTTGTTAAGCAGATATCGTAGCTCGGTTTCTGTTGTCTGCCAATTTCCTAATGAGTCTACCAACAAGGCTTTTTTATATCGTATCGGATTGGCATCGGGTTTTTGTTGTAAAATGCTATTGGCGAGTTCAAGAGACAACTGGGGTTTTAAGTTGTCTTCGTGATGCTGCATTATATTTAATATTTGCTCAACATTTTGTCTTTTCTTGAAGCGATAAACAACGATGTCGTTTATGTCTTGTTCGTGTTTTAAATCATAGAGCCAGACAACCATTTGTTCAGTCGCCGTGTTGTACAGTTGCCCGTTTATTTTGCTTAACGTCTCTATTGCATCTTGTTTCATGTCTTGGCTTGCAAGGGCGCTTGCCTCTAGAAAATAAAATTGGTCTGCAAAACCAGATGATAAATAGTCGATTTCTTTTAAAACATTCAGTGCGGATTCTATTTTCCCATTTTGGATTAAAAGGCTGATGTAGTGAATTGACAATTGAGATTGGTAAAGTGGTGGCAGCTCGGCTTCGTTATAGTGTTGTTTTGCTATGTCAAAATTTTGATTAGTGAGCTCAAAGTCAATTAGCGATGAGATAAGTGAGTATTCGTTAGGGTAGAGTGCTAAACCCTGTTGCAATGTAGTAATAGCGTCCTCTGTCTGTTCTTCTTGCTTTTGGATGAGCGCAAGAATGAAATAAACATTTGACTCAAGAAGGGTCTTGCTTTTGTTACTGTCATTCACCAAAGACTGGGCTATCTTTTTTGCTCTTTGAAAATGGCCCTGTAAATAAGCTGTATGTGCAAGTGCGGATCGTATTTCGAACTGAGTCGTTAAGTGATTAGGCAGTTGATTTAGCGCAGTATCAACAATGGCTAAATAATTTGGCGAAGACGCAAATGCATTAATGATTGGCGTAATAAAATTCAAAGGAACTGAATTATTATAAGCGTTTAATAGGGTTTCAGACAATTTATCAACTTGTTTATCTAATATAAAAACTCGGAAACGAATAGGGTAAACAGCATGAGAGAGCGGGTCTATAGATAACCATAAATCAGTGGCTTTCGCAGCAAACTGAGGGTTATTTAACGATAAGGCGATACGCGTAGCTTTTTCTGTTAAAGAGACATTTCTTGTTGAGTTTGCCAAGTCATAGTATCGAGTAAAGGCCTCTTCTTTTTCTCCTCTACGTAATGCAAACTCTGCCGCTAGTGCTTGTTGAATTGGTGTTTTTTGACCTGTGATTTCAATTGATAATGAATGGGGATATGCCGTGTGTTGGTGATCACCAGAATCGTTGGTATTAGACAATGTACTGCAACCAGATAAGACCAATAGGCAAAAAACAGCGCTGGACGCAGATTGCCATAAAGGCGCTGTTTTTTTCGAATAGCGCTTTATTGAAGAAAGCATGTTTATTATTTGGTTAAGTAACATAGTAAATGACATCTTTTTCTCAATTAAAAGGGATTGAGTTCTCTGTTCAACGGTTGTGTTTGTCTGTAGTTTATTAAAAATAGACTCGAAATATGCATTTATATTTGAAAAATACGATTTTTTGCCTCTTTCACCTCACTTTGGTGTTGTCTGTTCGTAATATTGCGAAAAGGTTTTTAACTCTCATTATGGTGTCTTTTAGGAAGGTGCTACTCATTGTTTAAAAAACCATACGACTAACGAATAGGGATAACCTACCACAATGACTAGATTTATTGACATCATGGGGTGCGAAAGTGCGCCAATACCACGTATAATGCACGCACTAAAATTCGATGTACATACAATTAGATGATCAAACGCAAAGTATTGTATTTACAGTTTAATTCTAAAGAAGAGTTTTTTGAATGCCGCTAGTCACGGTTGGTATCAACCATAAAACTGCCCCGGTTTCTATTCGAGAGCGTGTTGCCTTTGCGCCAGAAAAAATGTTCGATGCATTGGATGAGCTCGTTCATATGGAGCGAGCTCAAGAAGCGGTGATCGTTTCTACCTGTAATCGTACTGAACTGTATTGCTTAGTGGAAAGCGATGAAAAGGTAACCCGTATCATTGAATGGTTAAGTGAATATCATTGTATTCCATTAGAGGATTTACAAAAATTTTGCTACGCACATCATGAAGATGAAAGCGTCCGTCATGTTATGCGTGTCGCTTCGGGTTTGGATTCTTTGGTTTTGGGGGAGCCGCAAATTCTTGGTCAAGTAAAATCCGCCTTTGCGGTCTCTCAAGAAGGTAAGTACATAGGTGCAAATCTACAAGGCTTGTTTCAAAAAACATTTTCAATTGCTAAGCAAGTTAGAACGGACACATCAATAGGGGAGAACCCTGTATCCATTGCTTTTGCATCGGTTAGTTTGGCGCAACGCATCTTTGCAGATGTGAAAAAAAGCACGGCATTGCTTATCGGGGCAGGTCAAACGATTGAGCTGGTTGCTAAACATTTAAAAGAGAGTGGAATCAAACGGATTATAGTTGCGAATAGAACTTTAACCCGTGCCCAAGTTTTGGCGGAAGAAATGGGGGCGGAAGCCATTTTATTGTCCGATATTGCTGAATATCTACCTTTGGCAGACATTGTCATTTCTTCTACGGCAAGTCAGTTACCGATTATTGGTAAAGGTGTGATCGAAAAAGCGATTGCAAAGCGTCGTCGTAAACCGATGCTGTTAATTGATATTGCGGTTCCTAGAGACATTGAACCGGAAGTGGAAGACATAAAAGACATTTATTTGTACACAGTGGATGACCTTCACTCGGTTATTCAAGAAAATCAAAAAGCACGTCTTGATGCTGCCAAAGAAGCCGAAGTTATTATAGATGAGGGTGTTGCTGCTTTTCGTAAAAGCATTGAATCAAGAAAAGTGACCGACATCATTGTTAATTACCGGCAGCAAGCGGAATCGATAAAGCAATTAGAATTGGCGAAAGCCATTAAAAGTCTTGATGCTGGTCAAATACCAGAACAGGTCCTACAGAAACTCGCACATAACTTGATGAATAAGCTGATCAACTCACCTACTCAATACCTTAGAGTGGCAGGTGCGAATGAAGATCAACAGGCTTTAGGAATTGCATCTCAAGTTTTGGGCCTTACAGATGAAAAGCATAAATAATGAAAGAGTCGATTAAATTCAAATTAGAAAACCTCTCGGATCGTTATGATGAATTGGCTGCTTTACTTGGTGAAGCGGAAGTCATTATGAATCAGGATCTATTCCGTTCTTATTCAAAAGAGTATGCGGAACTTGAACCCGTAGTGAAGTGTTTTAATGATTTTCAGCAAATAGAAGAAAACATCGAAGAAGCGGAATTGATGTGTTCTGATAGTGATCCAGATCTACGTGATATGGGACAAGAGGAATTAAAGGCAGGCCAGCAACAAAAGGAAACTCTATTAGAAGAGTTACAAAAACTGTTGTTACCAAAAGACCCGAATGATTCACGTAACGTATTTCTTGAAGTGCGTGCGGGGACGGGTGGTGATGAAGCCTCTATTTTCGCTGGTGATTTGTTTCGTATGTATTCTCGTTACGCAGAGGTACAGCGTTGGAAGGTGGAAGTTATCAGTGCCAATGAAGGAGAACATGGCGGATATAAAGAAGTGATAGCCCGTATTGTGGGTGAAGGTGCTTATTCAAAATTGAAGTTTGAATCAGGTGCTCATCGTGTACAGCGTGTACCAGCGACAGAGTCTCAAGGTCGTATTCATACTTCCGCTTGTACTGTGGCTATTATGGCGGAAATGGATGAAGTGGATGCGATTGAAATCAACAAATCGGATTTACGAATTGATACATTTAGAGCGTCGGGCGCTGGTGGTCAGCACGTAAATAAAACAGATTCAGCGATTCGTTTAACTCACATTCCATCGGGGTTGGTTGTTGAATGCCAGGAAGAGCGCTCACAGCATAAAAACCGTGCGAAAGCGATGTCATTACTTGCGTCTCGTTTGCAATCCGCAGAAGAAGAAAAGTATGCGGCAGAGCAATCTGAGACACGTAAGTCGTTGGTGGGGAGTGGCGATCGATCTGAGCGCATTCGAACGTATAACTACCCTCAAGGTAGGGTAACCGATCACCGTATTAATCTTACTCTATATAAGTTAGATGAGATCATTACAGGTGAATTGGATTCATTAGTGAATCCGTTGATTAATGAGCATCAAGCTGAGCAGCTTGCCTCGCTAAGTAACGATAATTCGTAAGAATGAGAATAGACGAATCGATACAAAAAGGGGCGGCTGTATTGGCCGCCTCTTCAGATACGGCTCTTTTGGACGCGCAGTTGTTATTGGCGAATGCACTAAAGGTAAGCTCTTCTTATCTTTATACTTGGCCTGAACGTATTTTAACGCTTGAGCAGGAGAAGGCTTTTAATGCGTTGCTTGATGCGCGTGTTTTGGGTGAGCCTATTGCGTATTTATTAGGGGTGCAAGAATTTTGGTCGTTAGAATTTAACGTCTCTCCTTGTACTTTGATTCCAAGACCCGACACAGAAGTATTGGTTGAACTTGCTTTAGAAGTGCTAGACGGAATAAAAAAACCATCGGTTCTTGATTTGGGTACAGGTACAGGCGCAATTGCTTTGTCCATTGCTTCAGAGCGGTCTGATGCCCAAGTGCAAGCGGTTGATGTTGTTGATGAAGCTGTTGATTTAGCAAAGGGAAATGCAAAAAAATTGTGCTTAGATGCTGAGATTTATCAAAGCAGTTGGTTTGATAATGTGACTTTTTCAGAGTTTGATTTGATTGTGTCAAACCCTCCCTATATTGATAAGAAAGATCACCACTTAAATGAAGGTGACGTGCGTTATGAACCTCAATCCGCTTTGGTTGCTGGTAAGGCAGGTTTTGCTGATATTCAAACCATTGCAGAAGAGGCTGTTGGTTATTTAAAATCATCGGGTTGGTTGATACTTGAACATGGGTTTGAGCAGTCTGAAAGGTGTAAAGCAATTTTGTTTTCATTAGGTTATCAATGTATTGCTACCCATAAAGATTATTCAGGTAACAATAGGGTAACGATGGGGAGGCGGCCTAATTAAAGCCGATGTTGTGAATCGGCTTCATCAAATGTGTTTTCAATTTAGCAGGTAAATAAATAGATCAATGCATCCCCAATGTACAGAATGTTTATGTGTCAGCGGCCAACCGAGTGCTTTCAGATCGAATGAAAACAGGCGCACTTACCTCTGATTGTTTCTCATCGTATTGATAACCAGAATAATTGAACTTGATTAGGTCGTTGTAATTCATGCTACGACTTTCAATCAAATAACGAGCCATTAAGCCTCGTGCTTTTTTCGCATAAAAGCTAATTACTTTATACTTTCCATTTTTTTCATCCAGAAATACGGGGGAAATTACCTTATTTTTAAGTACTTTTAAATCAACGGATTTAAAATACTCGTTTGATGCAAGGTTAATAAGTAACTCATCATGTGCTAGTTCCTGGTTCAGTTGCTTTGCAATGGTGTCTTTCCAAAAGTGATATAAATTGTCCCCTTTAGGGTTTTTGAGTTTAATCCCCATTTCTAAGCGATAAGCTTGTATCAAATCCAATGGTTTAAGTAATCCATATAAACCACTCAGCATCCGTAAATTACTTTGTGCGTAGTGAATGTCTGCTTCGGTTAAGGTGTAGGCATCCAGCCCAGTGTAAACGTCTCCCATAAAGGTAAAGATGGCTTGCTTGCTGTTGCTTGCTGTATGTTCTAATTGCCATGCTTGATAACGTTCAACATTAACAGTAGATAGCTTATCGCTGAGCTTCATTAAATTAGCAATGTCTGCTGGTGTATAAGGTCTAATTGTTTCAATTAAAGATTGTGACTCATCCAAAAAAATTGGAATAGAGTGCTGGGAAGTTGGCTGTTTAGATGTTAGATCGAGTGTTTTTGCTGGAGATATTAAAAATTTCATAGCTTTTCCAAGAGTTTACACGTTTGAGGATTGCGTTTGTTTAAGATTATCCATAGAGTTACGATAGATATCTAGAGATGGATGCAATAGAGAAAATTTATGTCTAATAAAATAGTGCACTTTCCGGTCTCGGTCATGACAAAATCGAAGGGCGTTAAAGAGGTAGGCAGTCTATCAAATAGTAGTATGCAACAATACGTATCATCAGATAAGTTGTCTAATTTAAGAGACGCATTTGATCTTGCTCGTAAAGGTTGGCCAGTAGAAGCGCCAGAACTGCCTGAAGAAAACAAAATATATTCGTATAAGCGTTAGTTGCTCTTTGAGTCGGTTTCAGTCTTTTTAAAGGTGACCATTTATGATGGTGTGATCTTTTCTTCTTGGTATTGTATCTATGTTGTCTTTTCTGATTAAACACTCTTTGGTGTTTATGTTTGTTGCTGCTCTTTTAGGTTTTTCCTTCCCTAAATATTCTCAACTGCTTTTCCCCTTTTTACCTTATGTTCTCTTTAGCTTAATGGTCTTGACGCTGTTGAGCATGAAACAATCTGCATTAATAAAAATGATGATGAAGCCGATTGTTTGGCAATATGCTTTTTACCATGCATTTGGCTTAATGGCACTTTGCGTGGGTGTTTCATGGGCGGCTGGCATTGAGGGGGAACTTGTGTTGGCCATTGGCGCTGTCGCAGCAACAGGGTCATTGTTTGCGACACCGGCTATTATTCGGGTATTAGGATTGGATTCGCTAATGGCGATGGCCATGACAATCGCGAGTACATTGGTCCTGCCCATTGCGATTTATGTATTATTACTGGTAAGTCAATCGGGTGATATTGCATTGGATATTCAAACCTATTGCATTCGTTTGATTGTTTTTGTATTTGGTCCTATGTTTTGTTCCTTTCTACTGCACTATTTTCTTGCTCCTCAAAAGGTGACGACTTTTTTACAAACCACGTCTCCTTATACCGTATTATTGGTATTTGCTTTTCCGTTTGGCATGATAGGCGACTTCAGATTTATGTGGGACGAAACGCCTAATATTGCGTACCAATATCTCGGGATTGCGACATTGCTTTGCTCTGTGTTTTTCCTTAGTGGCTTTGCGTTATACTGTAAACAAGGCGTTAGTATTGCGTTGATCACTGCTGTGACTTCGGCAAATAGGAATGTGTTGTTGACGTATACGATCGCCGGTACGCTTTTGGGCCCGGCTTTTTTACCTTTGGCTGGCGCTGTTCAGGTGCCAACCTACCTTCTTCCTGTTATGGCCAAATGGTTAGCCAAGCGACTTAAATAGACCGCTCTATCAGCTGGTTTGGCCTTAATTGATGGTTGTTTTAGACTGATTGATAGCAGCCTGAGACAAGTTATGTTTTCTTATTAATCCTCTAATTTGATCGTAGCTTAAACCTAGCATTTGAGCGGCTTTTTTTTGATTAAATTGGTTTTTTTGCAAAGCTGTGTTTACAAGATGAATATGCAAGTGTTCTGTTTGCTCTTTGAAGCTTTGCTCTAAATTAATTTTGAATTCAGGTGAGTTCTGATACTCTTCTGCAACTGTGGATCCTGATCGGTTTACGCTGTCTTGCTTGTTGCCAAGTTGGGTCGGCATTGTGAGTGCACTATTAAAAGGATTTATGATAACGCTATCAACAGGTACATTTTGGTCTCCCCAGCGGTAAACAGAGCGCTCAATGACATTTTTTAACTCTCTTATGTTACCTGGCCAGTGATATGAACCTAGGGTTGCTAAAGCACTGTCGGTAAAGCCTGAGAAGTAATCCCACCCCAGCTCTGATGTCAGTTTCATCGCAAAAAAGTTAGCAAGCTCTTCAATGTCTTCCAGCCTATTTCTAAGAGGAGGGACTTGAATTACATCAAAAGCCAACCGATCAAGTAAGTCGGCTCTGAATTCACCTGCTTGGCTCATATCAATGAGATTGGCGTTGGTCGCTGCAATGACCCTCACATCTACGGAGATCGTTTTGCCGCTACCTAGTCGCTCAAATTCACCGTACTCAATCAATCTAAGCAATTTTTCCTGTAGACGTAATGACATGGTGCCTAGTTCATCTAGAAAGAGAGTGCCTTTGTCAGAGCGTTCAAAATGACCTATATGTGGCTTGGAAGCCCCCGTGAATGCCCCTGCTTCATGGCCAAAAAGCTCACTTTCCATCAGGTTTTCGCTAATAGCTGCGCAATTTATGGTGATATAGGGTTGTTCCCAACGATCAGATAAATAATGTAATCGTTGTGCTATGAGTTCTTTCCCACTGCCTCGCTCACCACAAATTAAGATAGGGCGATTTATTTTTGCCAGTAATGAGGTGTGGTCGAGTGTGTCTGATAGGGCTTGGGAGCTGCCGATGATTCGTTGTGTTTGGATATTCATAGGTTTTAATTACCATTTTGTTGTGGATTTTATACCACTAAAAGGTATTTAATACCATTTCTTTGTCTGTTTTTCGTCATCTTTTTGAGTATAAAATTAAATTAATTATTTAAAATCAATGACATATTATTTTTGGCATGGAGTGTGTAATACATAAGTCAGGTTTTATATGAATGACTTTAAAAATGATATGAGGATTTAAAAATGGGTATTTTTTCAAGAATGACTGACATCATTAATAGTAACTTAACTGCGTTGTTAGATAAGGCAGAAGACCCACAAAAAATGATTCGCATGATGATCCAAGAAATGGAGGAGACCTTGGTTGAAGTTCGCTCCAGTTCTGCCAGAGTCATTGCGGATCGAAAAACAACTGGAAGACGGTTAGATAAAATGCGTCAGGAATCGTCAGAATGGGAAAATAAAGCCATGTTGGCGATCGAAAAAGGGCGAGAAGATCTAGCCCGAGCAGCGCTTAATGAAAAGCAGCAAGTTGAACAAGAAATTGATATTGTAGATGAAGAGTTAAGAGCGTTGGACGAGCATTTAACGCATCTCAATGAAGAAGTTGGTCAGCTACAAACGAAATTGACCGATGCGAAAGCCAAGCAAAAAACCATGTTGATGCGTCAATCAAGCGTTGAAAGTCGTTTAAGAGTGAAGCGTCAGAATAACAAAGCAGATATCGATAATGCGTTTGAAAAGTTTGAACGATTCGAACGTCGTATGGATGATTTAGAAGGGCAAATTGAATCTATGGACCTTGGTGAAGATACTAAGACGGACTTGAAGTCTCAAATAGACTCGCTAAAAAATGATGACAAAATTAATGATGAGCTTGCACGTTTAAAAGAAAAAATGACCAAAGTTGGCTAGGTTTTTATATAGGCATCAATCAATAATACATTTTCTATAGTAAGGATTTTAATATGAGTATGGCAGTGTTTTTTTTCGTGCCAACCATTATTTTCATGACCGTGGTGGCTCCAATGTGGTTGATTTTGCATTACAGAAGCAAATCTAGAGCGGCGAAAGGGTTGGAACAGTCAGAAAAGCAAGAACTGGAATCTTTGTTAATGGTGGCGGATAAGTTAACGGATCGGATTGATGCATTAGAAAAAATTCTAGACGTTGAAAGCCCTGATTGGCGTTACACAGAAAATTCAGACGCAAGTCGAGGCAAGGACCGTAACGCTTAATCGAAAGGCTTTAATTGATTAGTGAGGAAGGCATTATGAAATACAAGTGCAAAGGTAATGTGAAAGAGCAGCAGAAAAAGGGTTGGGGGATTAACTTATACCGCAATAAAGACAAAGGGTATTTTGGTGGTGTCTGTGCAGGTCTAGCCGATCATTTTGATGTCGATTCCTGGGTGGTTCGCTTGGTGACCTTTGGTGGATTTTTGTTTTTGGGTGGCTTTGTTGTTATTGCGTACATTGGTTTATGGTGGTTTTTAGATACTAAACCAAAAGAAGATATTTATGAGTACGAATATGAGTACGATGAGCGTCAACACAGATATCATCCCAAAAAAATGTTTAAGTATTCAGACAGTGCA
The DNA here is from genome assembly GCF_047525455.1 of Marinomonas phycocola. Lineage (NCBI taxonomy): Bacteria > Pseudomonadati > Pseudomonadota > Gammaproteobacteria > Oceanospirillales > Oceanospirillaceae > Marinomonas > Marinomonas phycocola. Next base: position 192,314 of record NZ_JBLIXL010000002.1, on the reverse strand, counting down.
AACATCCGTTTACGTCGAGCCAAAGAAAGATTGAGTGAAGCAACTCGACGGGTGACTGAAATGGAAAGGCATGTGACCTCGTCCAAATTTGATTTTGAACGTGAATTTTCTAAGATTCGAGATTGAATGCGATGAAAGTCAAAGAGGAGAGGGTGTCTACGGTCTTGTTCTCTGTTGTGGCTTTTAGTAGCTTTATTTTAGCCGTGATGACAGAGAATCAATTGTTTTTGTTCTTACATATTCCAATATTATTATTGATAGTGGCATGCAATAGATAATGAATGCCATATTAAAAAAGAGTTAAAGTCTTTTTAGAGACTTTAACTCTTTTTAACTAAAAACGAATCGACTTGTGTCCAAACCCAGAGGGTACGCTTCTTACGAATACATTATTTTATTTTGTAATCAATCTTCCCGCTGATATCTGCCTCTTTATTCAGACTCTTTATGTTAAAAGGGGCGCTTTTTTTAGTGCTATGCAGATCAACTTGCATGACTTTTTGTTCGTTAATAATTAAAGCATATTCTTCTGAAAAGCTGATCATGATGTCTTCGGAAAATTGTGAATTAAAAAGTTGACGGTCTTTAACGTGAATCGTTCTGCTTTCCCCTCTAGTCCACTCACCGACCAATGGTAGGGTTTTGTAGGTTTTATTTTTATCAGTAACGGTGGATTCAGATAAGTAAATTTGAATCAAATCGGCTTTTTCGGGCGAGGTTTTCCGTTGATGAATGCGCTGCTCTAATTGAGTCATCTCTTGTTTAATTTGAGCCTTCAAATCATGTAAGGCTTCAATGTCCGCTTTTATTTTCACTTCATCCATTGAGTCTGTTAGCTGAGACAAAATACGTGTATCGAAAGCCTCGTTGGTTGCCTTCATTCGATATTTTAAATAATGAATTTCTTGAGACAAGCGGCTAGCCAGATCATTTCTGATATCTTTTAGTAATTGAAGTCGGTTGTTATTTACTTCATCAAGGTTGGGAGACGGTATTTTTTGTACTGTATTTTGAATTGTTTGGAGATCCGTCGTTTTTGTATCAATGACAGGTACTTTTGTGGGTTGCGTGTCTTGTATAACCTCTGTTTTTTCTTGAACTCCTTCCCCTGTACTTTCTTTATTCACAGTTTGAGTGGAGCATGCACTGATAAATAAGGTCAAAATAGCAATACCCAAACGTAACCTAATCATGAAAATCCTCTATGTGGACGATGACAGTCCATGTTGAAAAAAGTAACCGTAATTATGAGGTAAGGAGGCGGTCAAGTCGATATACATGCTGAAACAATCAAAGATCATATATTGTAAGCAATCTTTGATTGTTGGAAGCGAAGTTAGTTACAGTCTCCGAGAATACGTTTTAATTATTCTTATTCCATTCTATACATTCTTCTAGAGTAACGCCTTGTCCTCCAAAGATGTCTAGGGCACTGCCAATTGTTAAATCTACTTTTCCATTGGAAAGAAAGTGCACTTTCCGTAAATCTTCCGCAGTGTGAGCGCCTCCCGCATACGTAACGGGAATTGTGCAGTGTTTGCCAAGTAGAGCAACGAGATCTTCATCAATACCAGATTGTAAGCCTTCTACATCGGCTGCATGTATTAAAAATTCATCACAGTGATCGGCAAGCTCAATAAGGTTTTCTTTATTTATTTTTGTAGATGTGACGGTTTGCCAACGGTTTGTCGCAATGTTCCAACCATCTGTTGTGCGTCGGCAACTAAGGTCCAATACCAAACGTTCTGTACCCGTTTCTCTTTTGATTTTATCGAGCCTGTCCCAAGAAAATTCATCGTTTTCGAATAAAAAAGACGTAACAATTAGGTGGGAAGCGCCTGCCTTTAAAAATTCAGCAGCATTTCGATCGGTAACGCCACCGCCAAATTGCAAACCTTGAGGGTATGCTTTCAAAGCGTCTAATGACTCTGATTTGTTTCCTCCTCCTAGAGCGATAACATGACCACCTAAAAGCCCATGTTCTCTGTATAAGGATGCATAGTGTTTGGCATCGTATTCGCTGATGAAATTTTCTTTAGCGCCTTTATCATTAAGGCTACCGCCAACAATTTGCTTCACTTTTCCTTGATGCAGATCGATGCATGGACGAAACTGAGTCAAATCTTATGCTCCTTTTATTTTTAGTAGGTCGAAAGTCAAAAATAATTGTATCTGATTTTTACTATAGAAACGATGCGAAAAGCGAACTTCAGTTGAGACTGTTATACTTCCTTTTATCTTGTACCAAAATGCTCAAGTCTTATTAAATATCTTAAATGTAGGTTCTGTATGCTGAAAATTTCGACAGCCGTTTCTATACCAGATAAAGAGATAGAGCTAACCGCTATTCGTTCTCAAGGTGCTGGTGGTCAAAATGTTAACAAAGTATCTTCAGCTATCCATTTACGGTTTGATATTCATAACTCCTCTTTGCCTGAATTTCATAAGGAAAGATTGTTAGCGATGAGTGATTCCCGAATTACACGGGATGGAGAAGTTGTGTTAAAAGCGCAACAGTATCGAACCCAAGAATTAAATAGAGAAGATGCGCTTAGTCGTTTAAAAGCACTCATTTTGGATGCGATTAAAGTGCAAAAAGCGCGTCGCCCAACAAAGCCAACAAAAGCCTCTAAAATAAAGCGAGTGGTATCAAAGAAAAAGGTAGGCCAAAAGAAAGCATGGCGTAAAGCAAACTGGGATTAGTTCGCTTTACTTTGCTATTTAATGCCTGGTTGTTAAGCTTTTTTAGGTAAGAAAATTTCAGCGATCATGCAGCGAGCACTGCCACAACCAATTTTTTCAATGGTATCAATAGGGTTAGATAACAGTGTTCCGTATTGGCCAAGTTGTTCTTTTTGTTTATCGGTAAAGCCATTATAAGCGCTTTGCGACATCACAATATAGGGTTCACCTTGATCATTTTTTACATGTAAAATGTTAGCGCAGAAGTTCTTTTCCGTTTGTTCCACGCTAATTTCTATGACTTCGCGATCCAGTTCAAGTGCCGACTTTAAAGTTTGATATTCTGTCTTGTTCGTAAAACAATTCGCGCAAACCACAGCAAATCCATCACCAATACTCATCATGACATTGGTATGGTAAATCGGAGTGCCATGAGAGCTGGCTGTTTTAAACAAATGAACGTCATTATAGTCTCTGGCTTTTGCAAATCGGTCTATCTGAGCAGGATGACAACGTTCTGACTGAGCGGCAAACATTCTTTTATGGACACGATCAAATATTAATACACCAGTTATTCGGAAAAATTGCGGCAGGTGTTTTTTCCACATAATCGCCTTTTTCTAATACAAGAACATTAATACCAACAGAGCGAAGGTTGTCGACCATATGCTGCTATATCTGCATCGATCAATTTGAGTTCGTGAATTTCTTCTTTAAACTCAGGCAAATCGTTTACTAAAGAATGATGCTCAACAGATATAATGCGTTCCTTATTTAATGGTTTTCGATGCCATTAGAGTAAAGAGTTCTATAGAGCTTATGCTGACTTGAGTCAGTACTTTTGTATGAGTTAATTTTTGTTTAATGTACGTAATGTCTTAGATCAAGATTTTGTATACATATTAAAACTCAAATTCAATTCTGGGCAATGTCTTGTTGCTCCTATCTAAAGCAGGTGCGCATAAAAGAATGCGTGACGATGAGATCCCGCCTTCAGCAACTAAGTGCTCTTTTAAAATGTCTGCACGGTGCTTAGCGAGTGTTTTTAAGGACTGAGTTTGTTCTTCATTCAGGTCAATCGATGTATCTTGAATGCCAATATCACTGGGAATAGCAATAGAGCACATTTTTAATTGGACATCGTCCTTCTCTGTCAACAGGGCGGCCAATTCTTGTGTGAACATCTGTTGAGAAGGTGACAGCTCTATTTGTTCCGGTTCGTAGAGTAATGGTTCAACACGTAATTTGAGAAGTTGTTCCCCTGCAATTTGTACGATACTAATGACATTGGCATAAGGTACAAGTGTTTGCATCACGTAGGAACTGGATGCCGAATACAGCGCTTTTCTAATAGGAATAATTAAAAAGTTTTCCCATTGAAATTTTGGGTTATCAATATTGCCAGACATAGGGATGTCCAAAGCGATGTTATCTTGGCTGTCCTTTAAGGCTCCAATCGCGAGGTTAAGTGGTATGGTGCTAGGGCTTTTACTTGTTTGCCCATTGTTTCCGGCTAAATCAAATCGTCTTAGTAATAAGTTTGACTGTCCTTTCAATTTTCCTTGATTCGCATTTAAGGAAATATCGGCGTCTAATTGCCCCGATTCAATGGTGTAACCTAACAAATCCGAAACATAGGGAGAGAAAGGTGTCAGCTCAATTTCTTTTGTTGAAAATTTGGTATTCATGGTGAGTTTTTCACTTAAAGGAACAAGATCAGATACCACATTTATCGTTGCGTATTTGCCATTACGAGCATCTAGTACAATCTGTGTCTTCTGTTCTGGATTCCTTGTATCAATCTGAGCAATATTGAATGTGTCGATAAATATAGTTTGATCTAATGAAGGAAATACGCCTTTATCATTAAGGTGGATTTTTGAATCCCCCATGATTTTAAACTGATCCAATATCAGGTGAAAAGGTGCTTTGGGGTTGGATGAGGGCTCCGTAGACTCGTTTTTTGATGACTCTACATAGGAGGCTGATGATGGCGTTTTAGTTTCGAGTTGTGTTGTCGTCTCATCGTTCTGTACAAATACATTGTTTTTAAGATTGCGTTCTTCATCAAGTAAAATTGTTGATTCAAGGTCTGCTAAAAAGACAGAGTGAATTTTTGCCTGAGTATTTGATACCGCTAATGAATCTAGATGGATTTTTCCTAGCACCGCTAAAGGTGGAATTTGCTCGTTTACTTGGCTTGGTGAAGAGACAACAAGATTTGTTGCGGTGACACGGTCAAGCTTAGCAAAAAGCGAGTCAGGTTTTTTTTCAATTTGAATGGGGGTTATTGAGAGTGCATCAAAGCCAATCAATTTATTATTTTGCGTGTCAGAAACATCCACTCTCTCCAAGTCAATGCTTGGGTTGCTGGTAATGGACAGCTGTTGGTCAGGAGACAATTCTAAACTTGTACTTGGAAGTATTAGTGTCAATAGTTCAGAACCCAACGTATAGCCAGATTGACTGCCTAACAGTCTCTTTATAACGAATATTATATTGTCTGATTGAGCGTTTATTTTGTCTTCTTCTTTGTTTACAGACAGGTTCCCAGTCAAGGTTAAATCTTCGTACTGTGCGTGATCCGCTGCGTTCTTCAAATACGTTTTATGACTGTTAAGCCGAGTTTCTGTATTAATAGATACGTCGTTTTGACCGTTGAGTAACCATGCAATATCTAGTGTTGGTAAAACCAATTCCGTCGTTTCATTTTCATAATGAAGGGGGGCTTGAATAAAAGTCGATTCATTGATTAATGCGTTGGTGTTTTTTGCGTTTAGGTTTAATTTATGGAGGTCTTTATTGAGATTAATTTGACTTTCAAATTGTACTTTCTGATAAGCCATTGAGTAAGGGATCATTGCTGATGAGGCACTGAATTCATCAGAGTCAAATGACGCACTTCCACTCAGAGTAATTTCATTCTTAAGGGACTGTTTAAACATGATATTTGTGAGCTTTAGTTGGCTAGAGCGATTTTTTAACGTTGTTCCATGCATTTCACCCGCTAGTTCAAGGACACGAGTATGGGATTGATCACTGGATACCGACAGAAGTTGATTGTTTTTATGTATTTCAACATTAGAACCTGCCGTTAAGTCTTGAATGGAGACATTCATTGCGGGTGTGTCATTTGACTGTTCATTTTCTGACATTGAAAAGGTGGTTGCTTTAAACTGTAAGTTTGCGTTAGCACGAGCGGTGATATCTTGCTCATTTGAATTATCCGATACATTCACCATTAGGTTATTTGTATCAAGGCTAACGCCAGCGGATGTAACGTTTATATCAGATGTTTGTATATTAATGTCGTCAAGTTGAATAGAGAGTGCATCACTTATTAATATTAGGTCAGCGCTTGGTGTTTTAAGGTGTTTTTCTATTGATATATCACCGGATGCAACAAGTGACACTTGTGGTGTTGGCATTGTGTCGGAAAAGTAATGACTGAATTGTGCTGAGTCTACAGAAAACTGATTCACTTTCACGGACGCCATGACTTTTTCAGGAGACGAATGAAGTTGAGAGTGTAATTGAACCGTAGACTGATTGATTGACATATCCATGTCCACCATCCCTTGCCACACATTATTATTGCCCTCTATGTTGCTCAATGTAATGTGATTGATGTCGAAAGTATCCGTCAGAGGTACTTCTGGAGATTCCTTGTTGAAACGCGTAATAGAGAAATGAATATCGGAAAAAAGAATGTGAGGTATGTCTATTTTCCATTGAGCGTTCTGATTTGCATCCGTATTGGATTCTGTTTGTGATGTTTTACTTTGATTTGGTGTATTTTCTACGTGGCTATCTGTAGAGGTATTTGGTGAGGTATCTGTCGGTGTTATTGGGAAAGTTAGCCCTGCAACGTACCATGAATCTTTAGATTCTTTTAAATTAGTATATAAACCGTTTATATTTAATGTATCGACGTAAATCGTATGAGCAAAAAGAAAACCATACGATACACTAAATTCTGCGCTTTTAAGAGATAACACCTGTTCTTTTTTATTGGTGTTGTATGAATAAGCCGTAATGTCATTGGCTTTCACAATGCCTTTAAAAGGGTTGATGTCTAGGTCTTTAATGATGAGTTGTGCATTATGTTGTTGAAAATAGTTGTTCAGCAAAGTTTTTGTCACAACTGGCAACAACATCCAAATGATCAGTCCTAAAACAAATAATACGGATAAAATAAGCACCAAGAGATGACGCAGTTTGGACAAAGCTAACCCTTGTTTAATCATCATTTTCTATAATCTCTATTGTTTTTTGATCGGTATGCGAAATAAGATAATGCTCATGCAAACACCAATAATCAGTAATGTCGCTGTTGACCATGGTCGTGCAATAATTATTATGGATAATCCCATGCTTAACCACATAAACAGGATCGCTCTATTACGTGTTTTTTTGGGAATACCAGTGCCAGACTGCCAATCTTTAATAATGGGACCAAAGAAACGATGTTGAGTTAGCCATAAATAAAAGCGCTTTGAAGAGCGAGAAAAGCACCATGCAGCTAATAATACAAAAGGTGTTGTTGGCAGTAGAGGAAGAAATACGCCAATAATTCCGGCAATTAGCGAAAACCATCCTAAACATAGGTAAGCAATACGTTTGATATGTATGCCTCGCATTCTATCCAACATTTCTATATAAGTAGGTGAATAACAGACAAATCCTAAAGGCCCTTTTTCTGTTATTTAGGGCTGTTTAGGATGATAAAAATAAAGGGTTTCTATATAAAAGACGCCATACTTTCTTCCATATTTGGGTTCGCTAAAGCCCAACCACCCATGCGTTTCCATCGATTAACGATTTCGCAGAACAGTTCAGCGGTCTTTTCAGTATCATATTTTGCCGAGTGCGCTTCGGCATTACTAAACTCAACACCCGCAACTTCACATGCTTTTGCTAATACGGTTTGCCCAAAAGCCAAGCCTGCTAAGCTTGCCGTGTCAAAGCTGGAGAAAGGGTGAAATGGATTACGCTTTATTTCACATCGTTCAATCGCCGCATTTAAAAAGCCATGGTCGAAAGCGGCATTGTGGCCGACAAGTATGGCTCTTTTGCAATCAACAGATTTAAGTTCTTTACGAACTTTGCTAAAAAGTTGCCCTAGCATTTCCTGTTCATTTATGTCGTTTCGATTAAGTTCAAATGGATTAATACCAGTAAACTCTAAGGCGGACTTTTCTAAGTTCGCCCCTTCAAAAGGCTTCACTAAAAATTCAATAGTTTCATGAATATAAAGTTCACCATTTTCGTCCATTCTGAGTATGCTGGCAGCGATTTCAAGTAGTGCGTCTGTTTTAGCATTAAAGCCTGCGGTTTCTATGTCGATAACTACGGGTAGAAAGCCACGGAAACGATCTTTTATTTCATGCATAGTAAAAAGTCTGTTGGTTTGACAAAAAGAAATCCTTATCCTGCCACTTGCTCTATTTATAATGGCTAGATAGGATTGAAATGATAACATATTAGTCACGGTTTGAACGAGAGCTCTAGATGGGAAATGTAATGCAACATACTATTAAATCACTTTTAACCCTTGTTGCACTTTGTAGTATGGCCAATTCAGCACAAGCGCTGACTCGTTATCAAAGCGGTTTTGAAAATGCAGAATGGTTATTATCGGGAGATATCTTTTCGTGCAGTTTAACGCATCCAGTACCTAATTATGGTGAAGGCCATTTTATTAAAGACGCTGGTGAACCGATGAAATTTGTTTTGAAGCCAGAAAATGAAAAAATGGGACCTGGTAATGTCTACATTATTTCCCAAGCGCCAAACTGGGCTCCCGGTTCAATCCCCGAAACTTTAGACGTATTGCCTTACCCTGGTTATGGACTGACTGTTGAAGTTGGCGGTAAAGTTGCAGAAAGGATGTTGACCTCTTTAGATAAAGGACGACATCCTATTGTTGCTGGAACGGCATGGGAAAGCAGTCGAGAAACTATAGAAATCAGCCTTTCCAATATTAATTTTGCTCCTGCCTATAATGAATTTCGCCGATGTCTCTCTGGATTGTTGCCTGTTAATTACGATCAAATTGCCCGTTCAGCGGTATTGTTTGCTAATAGAGGTGTTGATTTATCCACTCGAATTAAAAGCCGTCTAGATTTGATTGCCTTATATGTATCTTCAGATCAAACAGTCGAATATATCTATATCGATGGTCATACGGATTCTCTAGGATCACGCCGAGATAATAGAGAGTTGTCAAAACTTCGCGCTGAAGTGGTGACGGCTTATTTGTTAGAAAAAGGGGTGCCAGCGGATAAAATTATCTCTCGATATCATGGAGAACGTTACCCTGCCATTGATAACCGAACGTCTTCAGGAAGAGAGCGTAACCGCCGTGTAACAATTCGACTTGAGAAATTCGAAGAATAAGTAACGTTTATTGTACAAATCAAGGCGTTGAATACAGGAATACTGAGTTTGCTGCTTGCTAAGAAATGAGCGAAAACTTACACTAGCATCCCCCTAATAATTTAATGTCATACTGCTGAAACAGTTGTTTAGTAGTACGTATAAAATCTCATAAGGAGAAAGAAAAGAATGTCTGACGTGAATAAGGTTGTTTTAGCCTATTCTGGCGGCCTCGATACTTCCGTAATTGTGAAGTGGCTTCAAGAAGAATATCAGTGCGAAGTTGTTACTTTTACTGCTGATCTTGGTCAAGGTGAAGAAGTTGAGCCTGCTCGTGCTAAAGCTCAAGCGTTGGGCATTAAAGAAATCTACATTGAAGATTTACGCGAAGAGTTCGTAAGAGATTTTGTATTCCCAATGTTCCGCGCTAATACGATCTATGAAGGTGAATACCTTTTAGGTACGTCGATCGCTCGTCCTTTGATTTCCAAACGCCTTATTGAAATTGCTAATGAAACGGGTGCGGATGCGATCTCTCATGGCGCAACGGGTAAAGGAAATGATCAAGTTCGTTTTGAGCTAGGCGCTTACGCACTTAAACCTGGCGTTAAAGTCATTGCACCTTGGCGTGAATGGGATCTGACTTCTCGTGAAACTTTAATGGCATACTGTGAAAAGCATGATATTCCTGTTGATTTTTCTACAAATAAGAAAAAATCACCTTACTCGATGGATGCGAATCTTCTTCATATTTCCTATGAAGGCGACATGTTAGAAGATCCATGGACAGAAGCTGAATCAGATATGTGGCGTTGGTCTGTATCTCCAGAAGATGCGCCAAATGAAGCAACCTATATTGAGATTGGTTATGAAAAAGGCGACCCAGTATCCATCAATGGTGAAGCAATGTCACCAGCAACAATTTTGGAAACACTGAACAAAATTGGTGGTGCAAATGGTATCGGTCGTACTGACATCGTTGAAAACCGTTTTGTTGGTATGAAAGCACGTGGTTGTTATGAAACACCAGGTGGAACCATCATGATGAGAGCGCACAGAGCCATTGAATCGATTACGCTGGATCGTGAAGCTGCACATTTAAAAGATGAAATGATGCCTCGTTATGCGAAATTGATTTATAACGGTTTCTGGTGGTCTGAAGAGCGTCGTATGATGCAAGCATTGATTGACACGTCTCAAGAATTTGTTTCTGGTACGGTTCGTCTAAAATTGTATAAAGGCAATGTGATTGTTGTTGGACGTCAGTCTGAAAACAGTTTGTTTGATAGCTCTATTGCAACATTCGAAGACGATGCTGGTGCTTACGATCAAAAAGATGCGGCCGGCTTTATTAAGTTAAATGCACTGCGTATGCGTATCGCAGCGCAAAAAGGTCGTTCATTTTTAGATGAAGATACGTCATCTAACTAAGTGAATTGATCGAAAGAAAACGCTCCTTTCGTGAGAAAGGGGCGTTTTTTATTTTGTATTGTTAGTCTTATTGTTTCTTTTTTATTTGCAGTGAGACAAATGTTTCTGTGGTGCAAAAATGTGAGAAATTAACAATACTTCAATATTCAAAGAAAGGTATAGAAGATGACCGTATATAATTTTGGTTCTATTAATTTGGATCATTTATATAAAGTACACCATTTCGTACGCCCCGGCGAAACAATGGCATCAGAAGGCTATCAAATGCAGTTAGGTGGTAAAGGGGCGAATCAATCCATCGCGTTAGCAAAAGCCAATGCGCCTGTTCGTCATGTTGGTGCGGTACATCTAGATGACAAAAGCGTATTAGATCAATTGAGTTCGATAGGCGTAGATACGTCTTTAATTGCTCAAACAAAAACGCCAACAGGCCATGCAATCATTCAGCTTAATAAAGAAGCGGAAAATGCCATAATTCTATTTGCTGGTGCAAACCATACTCTAAGTGAGGAGCAAGTAGATGGTGTTATTGATCACATTGCCATGAATGATTGGGTATTACTGCAAAATGAAACCAATCAAATAGACTATATTGTTAAGCAGGCTCATAAAAAAGGCATTCCTGTGGCATTTAATCCTGCCCCTATGGATGTGGAACTCACTCAATCGTTAATGCCTTTTATCCGTCTTTTGGTTGTTAATGAAGTAGAGGCGATGGACTTAATGCAAGTCGCTACGATTGATGCCGCAAAAGAATTATTGCAACAACAGTATCCTAACTTAGCGATTTTAATGACACTGGGTAGTGAGGGTGTGCGTTATTTATGCGGTGAAGAAGAAGTGTACGTACCTGCTTTTAAGGTAACCCCTGTTGATACAACAGCGGCAGGAGATACCTTTATTGGGTTCTGCCTTGCGGCACTGATGGAAAAAACATCGATTGAAGACGCTCTTGCTAGAGCATGTGCCGCTTCTGCTTTGTGTGTAACGCGTTTAGGTGCGGCTCCGGCGATTCCCTCGAAACAAGAGGTTGATGATTTTCTCATCGAAGAATCAACATCAACAGAACACAAATAGACGGAAGAACAGGATAGGAAAAGATTATGTCTCGTAAAGTAATTATTGATACAGACCCCGGTATAGATGATGCAATGGCGATTCTTTTTGCTTTTGAAACTGAGCAATTAGATGTTCTTGGACTAACAACCACGTTTGGTAATGTTTCTGTTGATCTAGCCACACATAATGCTCTAATTTTGGCGGAACTGGCGGGTGCTGATGTTCCTGTTGCGAAAGGGGTTTCTGCGCCCTTAGAAATAACCCCACGTCCACATGCTGATTTTGTCCACGGCCGCGATGGCTTTGGTAACATTAATTGGCCTGCTCCAAAAGGAAAAGCATTGGATGTCAGTGCGGCACAATTTATTATTGATACAGTAAAAGCTCATCCGGGTGAAGTAACCTTGATTGCATTGGGTCCATTGGGTAACCTTGCGACAGCGTTGGAAATGGCGCCAGAAATTGCCAATCTAGTCGATGAAGTTATTTTGATGGGCGGTACGGCAATTGAGTACGGCAATGTGTCTCCTGTTGCTGAAGCCAATATTATCAATGACCCGCATGCAGCGGATAAGGTTTTTACTGCGAATTGGCAAGTCACTATGATTGGTTTAGATGTGACTCATCAAGTGCTATTAGAAATTGACTTGTTAGAACGTATTAAAGCGTCACGTCCTAAGTACGGTGATTTCTTGTGCCAAGCAGCGAAATATTACATTAAGTTTTATAAAGACCGTTTAGATGTGGATGGCTGCTTCTTTCATGATGCCTCAACGATTGCTTATGCGATGGAACCCGATATCTTTGGTATTGAGCTAGGTGCAATTCGTGTTGCCTGTGAAGGTCTTGCTATCGGGCAAACTATTTTTGCACCAGAGGGCATGACATTCTCTGAGCCTCATTGGGATTGTGTTCCTATTACGCAAGTTTGCATGGAAGTAGACAGTAAAAGAATGTTAAATTTATTTGAAGAGACTCTGTCGTAGGTAAAAGACTTGGGTTTTGCTAATGAAAACGGTCTCAACGGAGGCCGTTTTTGATTATGGGCTACGCTGAGTTAAGCAAAGGTATAGGTTTACTTTACTAGCATTCGGAGCAAGGTATGGTTGTTCTAAGTGACATGATACAGGGCGAATTATCTCAATATTGTGATTATTTTATTGAGGACTACAGTCGTGAAATGTTCAAAACTATGGACAGACATTGGATTCAGCCATTGACATTGCGAAACAAGATTTACGGAAAAGCTTTCCTATCGGAGTGGAAAAAGTGACGATGATCTATTGTGCATTGAGGCGTATTTAGAAAAATGCAACGATGCTTCAACTGGTTGGTTATGTATGGATTTCCATTAATCAGGAAGATGGTTCTGCCTTTATTTGTGGTTTTTATATTTATGACGAACCCATAACTCAGTAGACTTAACTCGTTCCCTATTGCTCATTAAGTATGTGCTTCAACAAATTGTCCAATAAAGTGCACATCCTCATCACTAATGCATTCAAAATTACATAATGCTTATCGTGCTCATGCAGGACATCAGGATCCGCTGCGCAAATCGCTTTTATGGCTCTTGTTTCTCCTTTGTGCATGTGACACCCAATTTGAGCTTAACTTTTTTGATCCCAAAATGCCTTGAAGTGTCTCTATTTCAAAGAATGTATCGGATATATGAGTACAGTGAACAGACACATACTAACCATTAGCCATTGCAGACGACCGATCTAGGAGCATCGAACGTATGTTTGTGACGCTTTTCTAGCCATAATAATATTGTTTTTGATAGGGTAATTGGATAAATATAGTGCATGAAATAAAACGTATTTATTAAGTGTGAAAAATGATTGCACTGATTGCTTGAATTCACGCTTTGTTTAAGTGCGTATTAGTGTACGGTTGAAAAAATATAGCGAAAGAAACTTTCGCTTTTTATGATTAGGGTCAAATAGAAAATAAAATTAAGCTGAAATGCTTGCTCAAAAAAATAAGCGACAGAAAAAATATAAAAGAAAAAAGGATTAAATATGTTTAAACGTATTCATCACGCTGCCATTATTTGTTCAGATTATGCTGTATCAAAGCACTTTTACACACACATTTTACAGCTAGACATCGTGGCGGAAAATTATCGAGAGGCAAGGCAATCGTACAAGCTAGACCTTCAGTTACCTGATGGTGGTCAGATTGAGTTATTCTCTTTCCCAAACCCACCTCAGCGCCCATCGACACCTGAGGCGCAAGGATTAAGACATTTAGCGTTTGCCGTAGTAAGTGTAGAGCAATCTAAGCGTTTATTAGAAGAGCAGGGTGTGCCCGTCGAACCGATTAGAATTGATGAGTTTACGGGCAAACACTTTACCTTTTTTCAAGATCCAGATGGTTTGCCCTTAGAAATGTATCAAGAATAAATTAGTTGTTTTGTAACATTTTCGATATTTCTTTTGAATGAACGATGGTGTCTTTATTCACAAAGGCTTCATGGTTTTTTTCTACTTCATCGATGGCATAGAAGTAGTTAACTAATAATCCTGCGGATTGTTCTAGACCTTTGGTTGACTTATCACCCATCCAGTTCAAACGCTCAATACGAGCGCCATTCCCTAAGTGGAACCGTGTTACTGGGTCATACGGTTTACCTGATTTTTTTGCATTGACTAAGTATTGAGCACACAGCTTTGTTAATACAGGCCGTAATAATGTACAGTGCTCTTGGCTGGTGGACCAGCCAGCTTCATTTAAAAGGCTTAATACTGAGCGGATATTGTGTGTGAGGTATGGGCTGTTTTTTGTTTCAAGTTCGTTTGACAGCCAACGGCGGAATGTTGGAATCGGAGAAAGGGTGGCAAATTGACTCAGTTCGGGCAGCTCTTTTTTCAATTCCATAACAACTTGTTTTATTAAAAAATTACCAAAAGAAATCCCTGCCAATCCTGATTGGCAGTTACTAATGGAATAGAAAATGGCTGTGTCTAATGGTTTCTCCACTGTGGTGGAAACGGGATCAGGATCAATGAGCGGATGAATGGAATTTGCCAAACCATTAACCAAAGCCACCTCCACAAAAATGAGTGGTTCATTCGGTAAGGATGCGTGGAAAAAAGCGTAACATCGGCGATTAGGCCCAAGGCGTTTTTTTAAATCGTCCCAGCCGGACATAAAATGCACGGCTTCATATTCAATCAACTTTTCTAAAATAACGGCTGGGGTGTTCCAGTCAATTTCAGCCAGTGTTAAAAAACCACGATTAAACCAAGATTTGAGTAGATGTAATAAATCAAAATCAATGGGTTTTAACTCTGGGTGATGTTTAACAAGGCGCAAAAAATCTCGTCTTAAAGCAACGATTATCTCTGTTCCCTTTGTTGCCATATTCATACGTTTAAACAGTTTTTGCCGAGGTGCTTCTATGGCTTCGCTCAAGGCAACATAGGTTTCATAATTCGGCTCATCACGATAGGCATTCGCAAACTCAATAACCGCATCAGGGTTAGGAGAGTATTGCTCTAGTAAATGGTGAAAAAAACGTAACTTCGCGTCATCGTCGGTGGCTTGATAAGATAAAGCAACTTCATTGGCAAGTGCCGTTCCAAGAGCTTCTCCCTTGTTCGACATTAGGTCTGCGCAATAGTCTTCTAATGTCTTTGATGATCGAGAGCCGTCCTTCCGAGACAACATTTCTCGACCAACATCCGCTACGGAATTTAACCATTTATTTAATAACATACAAACCCTTAATACACATGACTTACGTCGTTACTCTAACTCAGAGAGATTGTCGCACGAGTGTTGGTGGAGCGCATCTTTCTTAAAATTGCGAAGAAATGCAAGGTTTTCTCTTTAGTCGACCTTTAGTTAGCTAGGATATAACAGACCTTCTGCATAAAGATACATAGTCTACTTCTTGTATAAAGAGACGCAGTCGATTGATTGTGAAAAGACATAGCTGGATAGTAAGAACATTCCACCAATTAAATTGCTTGGTGTTGGAATGTGCTAGAAATCAAGTCACTCTTCTACTGTTCCTCTAGAGATGACTCATCTTAATGTTACTCATTCAATAAAATGGGCGTTACTTTATTACTGGAGTTCAAGAGGCTTAATCTTAGATAACCCCTCAAAGGTGGTGCCTCTGGTCAACAAATAGAATCGAATCCAAAGCGTTCCTGCTGCTCCTATCAAACCAATGGTGATACCAAACCATACGCCAAGTACACCATATTCCAATGTTTTCCCTAAAATGTACGCAGCTGGTACCGCAATGCACCAGTAACTTGAAATGGCAATGACCATAGGGGTACGAGTATCCTGAAATCCTCGTAATAATCCCATCGCAATCACCTGCATGGCATCCACTAGCTGAGAAAGAGCTGCAATCACAAGAACCATGGCGGCAAGGTTTTGAATTTGCTGGAACTGTGAGTCATGTGTTTGGATAAACAAGGACACAAGTGATTCAGGGAGCAGTACAAAAATACCAGTCGTTACTATTACCGCTGACATCGACAAGCCTGAAGCCACTTTCCCAATCAAGCGAATGGTACTGCTTTCACTTAATGCATAGGCTTGCCCAGATTTGACGGTTGCCACTTGAGAAATAGCAAGGTGTACAATGAACGCTGCGGAAGTAATCTGAACAACGATACCATGTGCGGCCACAGGTATTTCACCTAATGAACCTACGATAAGGGTGCTTACCGTAAACATGCCTAGCTCGGCGAGATTTGTGAGCGCGATGGGCCAGCTTAGGTTAATGACTCGAATGATGGATTTGACATCGTAACTAAATAATAAAGAGAGTGCTGAAGCGTCAATAATACGAATATAAACCAGCGTCAGGGCAAGGCTTACGGAATGAGTCATAAACGTTGCCAAAGCGGCTCCTTCTATACCCATTTCTGGCGCACCGAGATAACCAAATATAAATATCCAATTTAAAAGAGCGTTGAGCGGGAGAGCCGCGAGTGAAACCCACAACACAATATTGGGGCGTTCTATTGCCGTAGCATGGCTGCGTAATACCATGGTCATTAGGGCTGGCAGAAGCCCAAGTCCAGCCAAATGTAAGTACTCTTTGGCTCCTGTAGCAATGGCGCTGTCTTGGCCTAATAACAATAATATGCTTTCGGAATAATACATCCCAATATAAATAACAGCCGAAAAAATCACGGTTAACCCTAGTGCAGCGCTAAGCGTTACTGAACGCATGTGCTGGGTTTGACTGCTACTCAACGCAAGTACAGCCGAGGCGATGCCGCTCCCGACGGTAATCAATAGAAATAAGACGGAAGTGGCCACCACCCCTGCGGCAAGCGCTTCTATTGAGTAATGTCCAAGCATTACAGTATCAATAATTTGTACCGCTGCTTGTGCGGTTAAACCACCCATTAAAGGGAGGGCAATTTTAATCATCGAAAAAGCCATATGCCAAGTTTTCATAAATAGACTTCCATCCTGCATTGTCAGTGACGTGGGTGAATTATCTTTACATAATACATAGCATGCGTGTTAACTATCCATGTAGGTTTCAACTAAACTAGACGAATCGCTCATGAATTTAGATAGAATATCAAACTTTTCACCTGTCGCTGTAGGAGCGCATTCAGCATTGTCTATCCATGCTTCAGGTAAGCAAACAGTTAGCTCAATAATTCAAAACCGGACATTGGATGAGCACTGTATTGTATTTGTTGAGCGAGGCAGTGGCTTTTTCCAGTTAAAAAATGGCGCTAAATTTGTCATATCAGAACCTTCGCTTATTTTTCTTGTTGCTGGCTCAGAACACACTTATGGCCCAGACAATCAAACTGAATGGCAGGAACGGTGGGTTCTTTTCCATGGTGTGCTTGCGGATGCGTTTTTTGAAAACGGCTTACTTGCGGTAAATCGGCAGGTGTTGTCTATTAAAAAGACAGGAGAATTCCGACTTCTATTTGCAGAGTTACACGCTCGTCCTCGGGACGGTGAAATAATAAGCACAATGAAGGCTGCATTGTCTTTACATGAACTGCTTGTGTGTTGTGCAGATCTAGAGCAAAAAGGCTCAACACAAGAACCAGCCTGCCCTTATGAATCCATCGTAAACGACATTAGACAAAACGCTTATAATACGTTTTCTATTGAAACACTGGTAAAAGATACCGACATGGCGGTTTCAACATTACGACGAAAGTGCATTGAATTGACTGGCATGTCACCAAAAAACCTTCAAAATGCATTACGAATTGGACGTGCTAAAGAATTGTTGATCGAAACGGATATGTCGATCGCAGAGATTGCGTACAGTATTGGATTTGCAGACCCTTATTATTTCTCAAGGCTCTTTTCCAATCGAAGCCATTGCTCTCCAACGGAATTTCGTCGTAAATATCAACGATCGTGAGGAGTATTCTGGTTGTACGGGGTTATTGTTTAGCTAGGTCGATGTTTTTTCTTTGAACTCACACAAGTCTTCTATGATGCAGGCATCGCATTTGGGTTTGCGTGCCACGCAAATATAGCGACCGTGTAGAATCATCCAGTGATGAGCATCAAGTAAAAACTCTTTTGGAACAAATTTCAGCAGCTTCTCTTCCACTTCTAAAACATTTTTACCAGGAGCAACTTTAGTACGGTTGCCAAAGCGGAATATGTGGGTATCTACGGCCATGGCGATTTGACGAAAGGCGGTATTTAAGACCACATTAGCGGTTTTTCGGCCAACGCCAGGTAGGGCTTCTAAAGCTTCACGATTATCCGGCACCACACTGTTGTGTAACTCAATGAGCATACGGCAGGTTTTGATGGTGTTTTCGGCTTTAGAATTAAATAAACCAATGGTTTTTATGTATTCTTTCAGGCCATCAACACCCAACGCTAGGATAGCTTCTGGGGTGTTGGCCACAGGAAATAATTTTCTTGTGGCTTTATTAACACTGACGTCTGTAGCTTGAGCAGAAAGTAACACAGCAATGAGTAATTCAAACGGCGAACTGTACTCCAACTCGGTTTTCGGATTGGGGTTTTCAGCGTGTAAGCGAGTAAAAATCTCATGTCTCTTTTGTTTATTCATGCTGAGTTTTTCCTTTCTATTACGCTACGTTGCCTGTCACTCGCACACGTTTAGAGCCCGGTGCCGTTTTTTCTTTTTGTGCTTCAATGCGCGCTTTCTCTTTAAGATCCCAGTAGTTTTTCAAGGCGATCAAAATACCCAGCCCAATAAACGCGCCAGGAGGAAGAATTGCGAACAGAACCTCGTTGTAATCAGAGAAAACAATCCACTTCCAATGAATCGCCACATCGCCTAACAGTAACGACATGTCAGAGAAAAGAGTACCTTGACCAATCAGTTCTCGCATTCCACCGAGAAGGACCAAAATGAACATAAAACCTAGACCCATCATAAAACCGTCAAGAGCCGAAGGCAGCACAGGGTTGCGGCTGGCAAAAGCATCCGCACGGCCTAGAATGGCACAATTGGTAACGATAAGAGGAATGAAGATACCAAGAATTTGATAAAGTTCATAAGTATACGCCTGCATAAGTAATTCAATACAAGTGGTAAAAGACGCGATAATCATGACAAATGCAGGCAAACGCACGGCATCGGCAACGTAGTTACGAATTAACGAGACCGCAATGTTGGACCCAACAAGTACAACCAATGTTGCTAAGCCCAAACCGATGGCATTTACCACCGTGCTGGTCACCGCCAAGAGAGGGCACAAGCCTAATAATTGAACTAAGGCTGGGTTATTCTTCCAAATGCCGTTGTAAACGATTTCAGCGTAATCGGTTGTCGGTTTAGTCGTTTCAGTGGCTGAATCGGCTGCTAAATTGTTATCACTCATATTAATTCCTATTGCTCTTGAGCGTGCTTCTTAGAATGGCTAAGCAAATGAGTTGCTATCGTTGTAATAAGCTGTCTTTGTTTTGATCAAAATACGTCAGAGTGTTTTTTACCGCTCTAACAACCGCTCTAGGGGTGATGGTCGCTCCAGTAAATTGATCAAATTTACCGCCGTCTTTTTTTACTTGCCACTGCTTTTCCGAGTTTTCGCCTAAAAATGTGCCCACAAAACTGTGTACCCAAGGTGACTTTTTAACGTCTACTTTGTCGCCCAATCCAGGCGTTTCTTTATGGCTAATAATACGACTGCCAGTGACGATGCCATCTTTATCTATGGCAACCAATAGCTCTAAGTTTCCATTATAGCCACCAGGTGCTGTGGTTTCGAAAATAACGGCGGTTACCTTACCATCCATTTTTGCTAAATATGCATGATGAGGCTCGTCTGAGCCGAGTAATGCATCCGCTTCAAGAGTGACAACGGCTTTATACAATTCATTGTTGTAGCGATCTGTTGGGAGTATTTCATTGAATGCGGCTAATTGAGCTTGCACAATGTTGTCCGCAATGGTTTGTTTCGTCAATTGATGGGTAGTTGCAATTATACCTGCTGTTACCACGGCAAAAATACCCAAACCAAGACTGTTTCGACGAATAGATGCAAAGATATCCATTATTGAGAG
The DNA here is from genome assembly GCF_047525455.1 of Marinomonas phycocola. Taxonomy (NCBI): domain Bacteria; kingdom Pseudomonadati; phylum Pseudomonadota; class Gammaproteobacteria; order Oceanospirillales; family Oceanospirillaceae; genus Marinomonas; species Marinomonas phycocola. Next base: position 172,256 of record NZ_JBLIXL010000002.1, on the reverse strand, counting down.
TCTCCGATTTTAAGGCCTTTTTTCGCTTTTTTGTGACCATAAGCGCGAGGTTGGCTGTAATAGTCAATAAATGGTGCCGCGAAGTTCATCAATAATACGGCGAACGCCACCGCATCCGGGTAACCGCCCCACGTTCGAATAATGAAAATTAGAATGCCAATACCGCAGCCATAAAACAGTTTTCCTTTATTACTGGTACAAGACGAAACGGGATCTGTAGCAATAAAAAAGGCACCAAACATGGCAGCACCCGTTGTTAGATGGAAATAAGGTGTGGCCGCATTGCTTGAATCAATCATATAGAAGAAAGACGCCATAACAGCGAGCGCACCTAACAAAGCAACAGGTGTGTGCCACGTAATAATTCGGAAATACAGTAATGCTAAACCACCGACAAGGTAAGCCATATTGACATAAAACCAGTTGGAAATGTTGGAAGGACTAAGCGCTTCAACACTGGCAAATGCTTCTGAATTCATTAAGCCTTCTTTATGCTTAAAGGCATCCAGCGGGGTTGCCATGGTGTATCCATCGATAACAGGTGCGCTGGAAAAAATGGCTGCAATGGAATTCACAAAAGACAAGGTTTCTTGTGCGGTAACGACGTCTGCCGAACCTAGCCATTGTGTCATTGGGACAGGGAAAGACACCAGAACAATGGCATAACCTACCATCGCAGGGTTGAAAGGATTGTTACCCAAGCCACCGTATACTTGCTTGGCAAAAATAATGGCGAAAGACACCGCGGTAACAGTTAACCACCAAGGAACGCTAGGCGGCAACGCTAAGCCAAGCAACACCGCAGTAAGCACCGCGCTGTAATCTTTTAAAAAGAATTGAATAGAGCGTTGGCGCATTTTTAAAATAATGGCTTCACTTGCCAAAGCGGCAATAATTGCAATCATAATATTGATCAAGGTTCCCCAACCAAACAGTGCCGTTTGTACAACGAGGCCGGGAACCGTGGCAGCAATGACCATTAACATAACCCACGAGGTTTTTCGGCCTGCACGTTGAGTATGGGGAGAGGTTATCCTTAAAAGTGCCATTTAGTTTTTCTCTTGCGTGTTGAGGAGTTGAGCCAGTTCCACTTCTGCTGTTGTCTGGGCTGTTTGCTTTTCGCTGATTGCAACTTGTATCTCGGCAGCGTTCTCTGGCTCTTTTTCAAGTCGTTTATTCAGTTTGCTTATTTGTGCCTTTGCTAATGCGATAGCAATTTTTTGCTTTTTAATTTTATCCGCTAAAGGGTTCACCTCAGTGGGTGATGCCGTTGTATCTGAGGCCGTAGTTGCTGACGAAGGTGTTGTTGACGTAAGAGCAACCAACTTAGCTTGCAATGCGGTTACTTTAGTCTCACTTTCAGACAGTTTTCGAGGAAGACCAGAAGCATCAATAGAGGTATCATCTTGGCCCTCTGACTTCATGGTATCTATGTTCTTCTTCACTTTTTTCACGGCTGCATTAGCAATAGCGATATCAATTTTCAATTTTTTCACATCGGCTTGAGCTTGTTCAGAAAGCTCTGCTGACTGAACAACGGCTGGAGTACTGGATTTTGCTAGCGCTTCTTGGGCCGCTGACAACGATGTTTCTAACTCATTGGCACGTTGGATCGCGGGTTGCAGTTGGTTTTTTAGTTCTTCCAACTCTGGTGCATTGATGTCTTCTGCTCGTTTGATGGCTTTTTCAAGTTTCTTAACGGATGCTTTTGCTATGGCTGAATCGATTTTTAACTGCTTTACGCTTGCTTCTTCGGAATTTGTTACTTTAGTTGCTTTTGCTGGTGGAGCGACTTTGGCCAATTCGACTTCTAATTGATCGATGGTTTTTTTCTGTTCATCGACTTCTGTTTGAATCTGAGTAATTTCTTCTGTGCGCGTTTCTTCTTGAGCTGCAGTGAGAGCTTTCTCTAATTTTTTCAATTTAGCTTTTGCAATGGCCAAATCGATTTTTAGTTTTTTACTGGCGTCATTGTTAGTGGATTTTGTCGGTGTATCTGCACTGCCTCCAGTAGTTGGAGAGGTTGCTGTTGCAGAAGCGGATACGTCTGTTTTAGCCGCTTCTTTTTTTGGTGCAGGTTTTTTCCTAGCAAGACGTTTGGCTTCTTTTTCTGCTGCCTCGGCTTCTTGGCGGGCTTTGCGTGCTTCAAATCGCAGTTTAGCGTGGTCGGATTTTACCGTAGCTTCGCGTGCTTCGCGGATGGCGCTTTTGCCGTGACGATAATATTGAACCAGAGGAATGCTGCTTGGGCACACATACGAACAAGCACCGCATTCAATGCAGTCAAAGAGATTATAATGTTCGGCTTTTTCAAACTCTTGGCTTTTAGTAAACCAAAGTAGTTGTTGTGGTAACAAACTGGCTGGGCAAGCTTGCTCACACATTCCGCAGCGAATACAGGCTTGTTCAGGGTCTGGTTGTGGCAGTTCTTTGGCTGAGCCCGCTAAAATGCAGTTGGTTGTTTTAACAACAGGAACCGATTGGTTCTCTAAAGTAAAGCCCATCATTGGGCCACCCATAATTAGACGCTGTAATTGGCTAGAGTCACATCCAGCATAGTCTAATAAGTGCTTTATCGGGGTGCCTAATAGAACGTCAACATTTTGAGGTTGGCTAAGAGCGGCACCCGTTAGTGTGGTAATACGAGAAATTAACGGTTGGCCCAATACAACGGCATCGTAAATGGCAGAGCAGGTGCCCACATTTTGGCAAATAATGCCAATATCAATAGGGTGTTTACCGCTTGGAACTTCTTTATTGGTAAGCAATTGAATGAGTTGCTTTTCACCGCCAGAAGGGTATTTGGTTGGAACAACAGCCAGTTTGATTTGTTTGTCCAGTTGGCGTGCGCGCAGTTCGTTTTTCAGTAATTCAATGGCGTTTGTTTTATTGTCTTCAATACCAATAATGACGTGATTGGCTTCAATCAAAAATTGTAAAATTTGAATACCTTGAATCAATTGAGCTGTTTTTTCACGGATCAGCATATCGTCTGCGGTAATGTAAGGTTCGCACTCGGCCGCATTGATGATTAAATATTCAAGGTCGTTTTTTTGCGCGCCTTGCAGTTTCACCTGAGTAGGAAACCCCGCACCGCCCATACCTACAATGCCCATTTCAGCAAGATAGGTTAATACATTCGTTTTTGTAGATTCTTGCCATAAAGGCAGTGGACGCAAATCGCACCATGTTTCTTTGTGGTCTGGCTCGATAATAATGCACAGATCGCTTAAACCAGATGGATGGGCAATGGCTCTTTCTTCAATGGCAGCAATACGGCCTGATGTTGGTGCGTGTAAAAAACTGCTTAAAAAGCCATTGTTGATCGCAACGGTTTGGCCTTTTAATACATGATCGCCCACATTGACTAAAGGACGCGATGCTTGACCGATATGTTGACCCAAAGGCAATATCAATTCTTCTGGAAGCTTTGGTTTTCCTAAAGGCAGTTGCAGTGATTGCGTTTTATTTTGTTCAGGGTGAATACCACCATGAAATTCAAAGACAGTTACGGCAGATGACATCTTAGTGATTTGCCTCCATTGAAGGTTGACGATCAGTAGCGATTAAATTTCCAGGGCGTGACATCGGGCCAATGGGTTTGTCCCAAGACCATGTTTTTGTTGTAACACCAATTTCTACCATATCAATGCAATCTACCGGGCAAGGGTCAATACACAAGTCACAGCCTGTGCATTCATCTGCTATAACGGTGTGCATTTGTTTTGCAGCACCTAAAATGGCATCTACTGGGCAAGCCTGAATGCACTTTGTGCAACCAATGCATTCATCTTCACGAATAATGGCAACACGTTTTGCGGTTTCTTCACCATGATCTCCATCGAGCGGGATGGCTTCGATATCCAGTAAATCGGCAAGAGCCTGAATGGTTGCTTGACCACCAGGAGGACAATGATTGATGGCTTCTCCGTTGGCAATGGCTTCTGCATAGGGGCGACAGCCGGGGTGACCGCATTGACCGCATTGTGTCTGCGGTAAAATGGCATCAATTTGCGCAACGATTGGGTCGCCTTCAACATGGAAACGCACGTTAGCAAAACCAAGAATGGCACCGAAAATAAGAGAAAGAACTAATAAAATGCCTACGGCTATAAGTATCGTTATCATGTGGGCGCCTATATTTGAACCAAACCAGTAAAGCCCATAAAGGCTAGGGCCATTAAGCCAGCAGTAACCATACCAATGGCGGAGCCACGGAATGGATTAGGCACATCAGCAACATTAATGCGTTCACGCATAGCGGAAAATAAGATCAATACAAAAGAGAAGCCAACAGCGGCACCGAATCCATAAAGTATAGAATCAACAAAGTCATTTTGCTTACTGGTGTTTTGCAATGCCACACCTAATACGGCACAGTTGGTTGTGATAAGCGGTAAGAAAATCCCCAGTACTCGGTATAGTAAAGGACTCGTTTTACGGACAACCATTTCCGTAAATTGCACCACAACGGCAATAACCAAAATGAACGAGATGGTTTTTAGGTACTCTAAGCCGAAAGGGCGCAGAATAAATTCAAAGGTCAAATAACTACACAGGCTCGATAAAGTTAAAACGAAGGTCGTCGCCATCGCCATACCAATTGACGTCTCTAATTTGCTAGAAACACCCATGAAAGGGCAAAGGCCTAAAAATTGCACCAACACGAAATTATTTACGAGTATGGTACTGACCAAAATTAACAGATAGTCTGTCATCTCACGTCCAGATAAAATTATGATGAATTCAAAAGTGATGCACACAAAGGGCAATGTATGCAACGTAACTATACCAAGCTGCTTATAACTAACAAAACTAAAAATACATATTCTTTAGTCTTATTTAGAATATATTTAATAAGGTATTCTTATAAGAGTTGCTTTCTTGATTACATTTTTAGCACTAACTTCAAATGATTTCAGAGTAAAAAACGATCGGCAAAAAAGGGCCAGTTAGATAATAGTCATAACTGGCTTTTTTATGTCTTATAAAACCGTTCTTACATGATGCGTTGACCTGGCTTCGCACCGCTGTGTGGTTCCATTAGGTAAATTTCTTCTCCACCTGGCCCTGCTGCGAGAACCATACCTTCTGATAAGCCAAACTTCATTTTGCGTGGTGCTAAATTTGCCACCATAACCGTCAGTTTGCCTTCAAGATCTTCAGGTTTATAAGCGGACTTAATACCAGAGAATACGGTGCGTATTTCACCGCCTAAGTCGAGAGTCAGTTTCAGAAGCTTATTGGCTTTTGGGACGTGCTCTGCTTTGGCGATAAGCGCCACGCGTAAATCCACTTTCGCGAAGGCATCAAAATCGATTTCTTCAGAGATAGGTTCTTTTGATAACTCAGAGTCTTCTTCTACGGTTTCAATGGCGGCAGCGCCTTCTTTTGCTGCTTCGGCAACGGCTTCTTTTGATTCTTCGATCATCGCTTCGATTTGCTTTGCTTCAATGCGACCCATTAGTGGTGAAAATTTGTTCACAGTCTTGCCAAATAATAACTCGCTGCGATTGTCCCATGTCAGTTCTTTATTTAAGAAGTCTTCTGCATCTGCAACCAATGTGGGCATAACAGGTTTTAGGTAGGTCGCCAATATGCTGAATAAATTCAGTGCAACAGTACAGACTTCTTGTGCTTTTCCTAAGGTCTCTTCATTTTTTGACAATACCCAAGGTGCTTGATCTGCAATATAGGTATTGGCAATATCAGCAAGGCGCATAATTTCACGAATGGCTTTACCGTATTCTCTTTGTTCAAAGAAGTTTGCGATCACGTCACCCGCATCAATGAAACTCTGAATCATATCGGCTTCAACCACAAAACTCGATAAGGTGTTATCAAATTTCTTATTGATAAAGCTGGCCGTGCGGCTGGCGATGTTAACGATTTTACCCACCACGTCGGAATTAACACGTTGCACAAAATCTTCAAGATTTAAATCAATGTCATCAATGCTGTTATTCAATTTTGCAGCGAAGTAATAACGCAGATATTGAGGATCTAAGTGATTTAAGTAGGTTCTTGCCATGATGAATGTACCGCGAGATTTCGACATTTTTGTGCCATTTACCGTCACGTAACCATGGGCATTAACGCCTGTTGGTGTACGGTATCCTGCACAATCGAGCATGGCTGGCCAGAACAGGGCGTGGAAGTTAATGATGTCTTTACCGATAAAGTGGTAAAGCTCTGCGTCAGAACCCTTACCCCAATAGTCATTAAATTCTAAACCGTCAGTACGGTCACACAAGTTTTTGAAGCTGGCCATGTAACCAATTGGAGCGTCTAACCAAACGTAAAAATATTTACCCGGAGCATCAGGGATTTCAAAGCCAAAATACGGTGCATCACGGCTGATGTCCCACTCTTGTAAGCCAGAATCTAACCATTCAGCAAGCTTGTTTGCGACTTGATCTTGCAAGGTGCCACTGCGAGTCCATTTTGCCAAAAACTCTTGAAAATCTGGCAGTTTGAAGAAGTAATGTTCGGATTCTTTTTCAATCGGAGTTGCACCGGAATAGACAGAACGAGGGTTGATCATTTCCATTGGCGTGTACGTCGCAGAGCAGACTTCGCAATTATCGCCGTATTGATCTTCTGCTTTACATTTAGGGCAGGTACCTTTGATAAATCGATCCGCTAGGAACATTTCTTTCTCAGGGTCGTACGCTTGAACAATTGAACGAACAGAAATTTTACCGTTTTCTTTTAATGCGGTGTAAATAGAAGAGGAAAGCTCTCTGTTTTCTTCGGAATGGGTTGTATGGTAGTTATCGTAGCCAATTAAGAAATCATTGAAATCTGCCATGTGCTCGTTACGAACGCCATCAATTAACTCTTCAGAGGTAATGCCATTATTATTGGCTTTTATCATGATGGCTGTGCCATGAGCATCGTCTGCACAAACCGCAGTACATAAATGGCCTCTTAGTTTTTGAAAGCGTACCCAGATATCTGTTTGGATATGTTCTAGCATATGGCCTAAATGAATTGGACCATTGGCATAAGGAAGGGCGCTAGTAACTAAAATTTTGCGTTGCGTGTGTGCCATTTTACGTAAGCCTATTAAATATGATGACATTCGGTAAACTTTTCTGAGACGGATAAACAGGTAAGTCAAAAAAAGAAAAATTTACGGATTTGAGTGTGGCGGACGAGTCTTTACTGTGCCTAAAGCGGTCTTTTGTTGGAAGAGCACGGCAATAGATGAAAAGAAAAATCGTGACGCTGCTAAAAATCTGACTGCGTAATTATAAGAACCACTGAAATAGGTGCAAGTGCTGGGCTTGCTTTTATAGTAAATGCCCCCATTTTTTCACAATTAATGGAGTATTCTCACCTGTACTTCCCATATTTTATTTTAGGAGAAGCGTTTCATGCTGACTGACCTGCAAATAGTGTCTGAATTGAAAGCATTACCAGATGAAAATTTAAACACAGCTTATGGCGATGTGTGGCAACTGACCAGTCTTTCTGAGGCCATCAACCTAACGTTAAGCTTGCCTTACGCAGCGCAAAAAGAGCAAGCAAGTTTGGTTGGACGCATCCAAGCGACACTGGGGCAGTTGGGTGAAACTCGCCCAGTTAATCTAACGATTCAAAGCAAAATTGGTACATACGGTACGCAAGGCAATCTCCCCGGCATGACTGACGTGAAAAACGTGATCGCTGTGGCATCGGGTAAGGGTGGTGTGGGTAAATCCACCACAACCGTTAACCTTGCGATTGCGATGGCGCAAGAAGGCGCAAAAGTGGGTATTTTAGATGCCGACATCTATGGCCCTAGCCAAGGAATGATGTTGGGCTTTGATGCAGACACTCGCCCTAAAGTACGTGGTGAGAAGTTTTTTATTCCACCCGTCGCGCACGGTGTGCAAGTGATGTCGATGGCGTTCCTTATGACCAAAGATACTCCGGTTGCGTGGCGTGGGCCGATGGTGACGGGAGCGTTAATGCAATTGCTTACTCAAACTGATTGGGACGATCTGGATTTCTTGTTTGTGGATATGCCACCGGGTACAGGTGACATTCAATTGACCTTATCGCAAAAAGTACCAGTAGCGGGTTCGGTTATTGTAACGACGCCGCAAGACATTGCCTTGTTGGATGCGCGTCGTGGTATTGAAATGTTTCGTAAAGTGCACATTCCTGTATTGGGTGTAGTGGAAAATATGTCGACGCATATTTGCTCCAACTGCGGTCATCATGAAGCCATTTTTGGTGATGAAGGCGGAGACGCACTGGCAGAAGAATTTGATGTGAACGTATTGGGCAAATTGCCATTGAGTTTGGCCATTCGTAAGCAAAGTGATGCGGGCATTCCTCCTGTTATTCATGATGAAAAAGGCGATGTTGCGGCAATTTATCATTCGATTGCGCGTAAGCTTGGTGCTACTCTTGCCAATTCAAATACTTCTTTTGAAATGCCAATCATTGGCATGAGTGATGACTAAGGAAAAATAATGCGTTTGTGTGACCGAGATATTATAGCTGCCCTAGATGATGGTGTTATAACTATTGACCCAAGGCCAGAAAATACGGCTATCAGTGGGGTGTCTGTTGATTTGACTCTGGGGAATTCATTTCGAGTATTTCAAGGGCATCCTGCTCCTTATTTAGATCTTAGTGGCCCTAAAGAGGCGTTAAATAAAACCATAGAATCGGTGATGGGGGACGAAATTGTTTTGCCAGATGGAGAACCTTTCTTTATTCACCCTGGTGAACTGGTTTTAGGCGTCACCAAAGAATCCATTACCTTGCCAGAACATTTAGTGGGTTGGTTAGATGGCCGTTCTTCATTGGCTCGATTGGGTCTAATGGTGCATGTAACGGCTCATCGGATCGATCCTGGTTGGAGCGGTGGCATCGTGTTAGAATTTTTAAACGGTGGCAAACTGCCTCTAGCGGTTCGTCCGGGAATGACCATTGGCGCGATTAATTTCGAAACTATGTCTGGCCCCGCGGATCGCCCTTACAATAAACGCGACAACGCAAAATACCGTGATCAAAGCTCTGCTGTGGGCAGTCGTATTAGTAATGATGAAAAATTAAGTTGATGATTGATTTAGGTACAAGTGAATAAAAGAAAGTTCAAGTAAGACGTCTTGAAACCGACATCGTAAACGCCTCTTTTTTCTGTTAGCCTCATTGGCGTTGTTATAGAAAAACAGAGGCTTTTTTTAGACGGATGATGAAGTAATTGGAAGTATGTCTTTATAACTAACATTGATTTTGTTCATTGCTTACCCCTAAAGGTAAGCCTTATGCAGTGTGCGATCTAGTTTTTCACCTGCAATAACGCAATACCAAACCCTATGAAAATACCACCAGTCACGCGATGAAACGCTTTTACGATGCTTTTGCTTTTAAACCAGTGTCTTGCTGATTTTGCAATCGACCCATAGGTTACCAAGCTTAAAAAAGAGAGGCTCATAAAGGTTAATGTCATAATCGCAAACTGAGGCAAAGCAGGGGCGTGAGTGTCCAGAAAAATAGGAAAGAAGGCGATAAAGAACAAAATGGCTTTTGGATTGGTAATCGCAACCAGCAATGCTTCTTTGAATTTTTTCATGTACTGGACTTGCTTAACAGACGTCTCGGCATCCTCCGTAAAAAAAGTATTCGTACTACGGAACTTCTTGATGCCCAAATAGATTAAATAACCCGCACCGATAAATTTAAGCCCCATAAACAAAATTGCCGACGTTTGCAGCAGTAAGCCCAAACCAAACATAGAAACCGTAGAGAGAACGAATAATCCTACGACGTTTCCGAGAGAAGAGGCAACAACGGCTTTAGAGCCGGATGAAACACCATTTGAGATGGCAAGTAATATAGAGGGGCCGGGGCTGATAATGTTCAAAAATGCCGCAGCAGTAAAGAGTATCCATGTTTCAAACGTCATGACTTTTCCTTTTTGAATGACAACAAGTGGCAGTAGATACAGGTATTAAATGCGCTTAGAGAGAATATCTCTCATCGATATTAAGGGTATTTCGCGTATCTGACAAGTGCGGTAAACGAGTAAAAATAAGAGACAATACTTGGAATGTTTTTTTTTGAGATTAGGTTGTCTGAAAAATATAGAGTAATAGCATTTTTTGATGCTATTCTCCCTCATAGTTATGAGTTCTTTATGAATGACGAATTGATCGAAAGTTATAAAGGGTTTTAAGCAACGACGTTGCGGCCTGTTTTTGTTGGCCGCAACTGTGTATTACTTTTTGGTGGTCAGCTTAGTAAATGGACTGCTTCTTAATCCTGGTCCTTCTGTCACGTCTGGTTTTTCTAAAACTACTTTATGCTTATTGGATTTGGTTTGATTGGTTGGCTTTGTTGATTTGGGCGATTTTTTTTGTGATCTTGGGTGAGAATCAGGCACACGATGATCGGGTTCAAAGCCGGGGATTTCCTTACGGCTGATGCGTGTTTTCAGTAGTGCTTCGATGGCTTGCAAAGATTCGACTTCGTCTGCACAGACCAAAGAGACGGCGCGACCTTCTTGACCTGCACGACCAGTTCGACCAATACGATGAATATAATCTTCTGCGACGTGAGGTAAATCCAAATTGATGACCACAGGGAGGTTTTGAATGTCCAAACCACGTGCGGCGATGTCCGTGGCAACGAGGTAAGCCAGCTTCCCTGATTTAAATTTTTCCAATGTGCTTAGGCGGATAGGCTGAGATTTGTCGCCATGAATCGCAGCCGCACTGAACCCTTGTGACTGTAGTATCTCTGTCACTTCATCGGCACCCCGTTTAGTCTTCGCGAAAATGAGCGCTTGTTCCCAATGTTGGCGGTCTAGTAACTCAGCTAATAATTCACCTTTACGAGCTTTATCGACAGGGTAAAGTTGGTGGCGAACCGTATTGGCAACTTGGTTGTTTTTATTGACAGCCACTTCGCTTGGATTAGACAGCCAAAGTTTCGCAAGTTTGCGAATGTGATTTGAGTAGGTCGCGGAAAACATCAAGGTTTGACGGTTTTTAGGAATCAATGTCAGTAGTTCATTTAAGGATTTTTCAAAACCTAAATCCAACATTCTATCGGCTTCGTCCAATACCAAGGATTCTAAATGAGTGAAATGAACCGCTTCTTGTTGTACTAAATCCATTAAACGACCGGGAGTCGCAACCAAAATATCCGCCCCGCGTTTTAAGCCATTTACCTGAGGGTAAAGTTGCACACCACCGTAAACTGTCTGGCTGCGCAAATTAAGATCGTTGCTGTAAGTACGCACACTGTCACCAATTTGCGCCGCAAGCTCCCGTGTGGGGGCTAATATTAAGCAGCGAACCGAATTTGCAGGGCCACGTCTGCCTTTGGTTAGGTTTTGCAGCAGTGGCAAACAAAACGCCGCTGTTTTACCTGTCCCTGTTTGTGCCGCCGCGACAACATCCTGGCCTTCTAGTATGAGTGGAATGGCTTGTTTCTGTATTGGAGTCGGCGTTTTATAGTCCAAACTATCGAGGGTGGCTAATAACGTCGGGTGTAACTGAAGTGCTGAAAAACTCATGGTTTACTCGTGGTATAGGCTATTTTCGAGTAGATTACCTGAATTCCCGTAACCACGCTACGAATCGGAGGTCATAGCGTGGTGGTTAGAGACGAATAGAGCAATTTTATCTGTATTTTATAAAGTGATGTCAACAGGCACTGTTTTTACGGTCTTGAATTTGCATCCAATGGCCTAAGAATGCGAAAAAGATCCGCCACCTGCTTAGTCGTTAATCCTCTTGCCCATAACGTTGCATTTGTTGTTGGCATCGTTGGATTGTGTTGATCTTCTCTAATAGAACGGTGCTTAATATTATTTTTAAGATTGTGAGGCTTTGGCATGTGATCTCTTCAATTAATGTGTTTAGTGCTTTTTTAATGATTTATGCTGTCTGTTCGTCTGTCGATTCACTATGAATAAATATCTAAAACTCTCAATGATTTTAAACGGTTTTTTGATTATTATTCTCTATGCGTCCTCACCTTCATTCTATATCAAAAGGTATTTCCATGCGTTATCAAGGCATTAAAGTCAACGTTATCACTGGGTTTTTAGGCGCAGGGAAAACCACCTTGATTCGTCATCTGCTGGCGCAGGCTCCTGCTTACGAACGCTGGGCTGTGTTGGTGAATGAGTTTGGTGATATTGGTTTGGATGGTGTATTGTTACAGAACACTCAACAGCAGGGTGGCTTGTTCAAAGACAATATAGCGATTAAAGAAGTGCCAGGTGGTTGTGTGTGTTGCACGACATCGGCGGCGTTTGCGCAGGGGTTGAATCAGTTGATACGTCAGCACAATCCAGACCGCATTTTTATTGAACCTTCTGGTCTTGGTCACCCAAAGCAAATACTGGCAAAGTTACGCGCGTCACAGTATCAAGACGTATTATTGGTGACTGGGGCGTTTTGCGTATTGGATGCACGTCACCTTGCTGATTCTCGTTATGTTCAGCATGAAATTTTTAATGATCAAGTCGAATCGGCGGATGCGATTGTGCTTAGCCATGTTGATGCGTATGCCGAGGAGGATAGGCTCCGTCTAAAGCAATATTGTCAGGAAAAAGAGAAAAGCCGCTGTTTTTCATCCGACCCTATGAATTTGAATATAGAAGATTTGGATATTGGGTTAAAGGAACCTCCACCTATTGAGGTCCTGTCACTTGAAGGGAGAGATGCTCATGTTGACCATAACCATCATAGTCATTCTCATGAATCTAACCAAGACCATTATGTAAAAGAGCAAGATGGAATGAAGGTTGCGGGTTGGCGTTGGTCTGATTCTGTTGCCTTTGACGAGTCTTCATTACGCGCTGTGCTAGCGAACATTACTGCACTTGATGGCGTGTATCGCGTGAAGGGTGTGTTTAAACTGGATGACGCTATTGGGCTATTTGTGAATGCCTCCAGAGGATCGTTAAAGGTGGAAATGTCACCTTGGGATGAAGATAGTCGATTTGAAGTGATTGGTTCCGCTGCTGAAAAATGGAATAGAACAGTGGAAAGCTTATGCTCAAAACTGACGTAACTGACGTAACTGACGTAACTGACGTAACTGACGTAACTGACGTAACTGACGTAACTGGCGTATTTTAATGAGTTTTTAATCTTCTCTCTGATAGGGGATCTTTTTTATTATTCCGCCCGTGTAGCGGGTTCTAGATAGTTGATTATTTTTGTCATGGTTTTTGATGGCTTTTGTTATTGAGTGATTTGCATTTATAACCCACTCTTAATGCATAAGCGCACCATTGTATAAATGAGTGTAGTGACCGAATAAAACAAAAAACGGGATAGAGCACATGCCTGAATATAAAGCACCCTTACGTGATATCAAATTTGTAACGGAAGAGTTACTTAATTTTTCAACACATTATGCAAACTTGCCTGGTGCAGAAGAAGCCACACCTGACATGATCGACGCCATTCTAGAAGAAGGCGCGAAATTCTCTGAGCGTGTGTTGTCTCCTTTGAATCGCATCGGAGATCAACAAGGATGTACTTTTGATGATGGTGTTGTGACTACTCCCGATGGCTTTAAAGAAGCGTACCAACAATATGTAGAAGGTGGCTGGCCTTCATTGGCTCATGCGGAAGAGTTTGGTGGTCAAGGCTTACCAGAGTCTCTTGGTATGATGGTTACGGAAATGGTGGCGTCGGCAAACTGGTCATGGAGCATGTATCCGGGCTTGAGCCATGGAGCAATGAACACCATTGAAATCCACGGTACGGATGAGCAGAAAGAAACCTACTTAACGAAACTGGTATCCGGTGAGTGGACAGGCACCATGTGCCTAACTGAATCGCATTGCGGTACGGATTTAGGTATGTTAAAAACCAAAGCAGAACCCAATGATGATGGTTCTTATTCTCTTACAGGGACAAAGATTTTTATCTCTGCGGGTGAGCACGATATGGCGGGTAATATTGTCCACATCGTACTGGCTCGTATTGCGGGTGCGCCTGAAGGTACGAAAGGCATCTCACTGTTTATTGTTCCTAAGTTTAATGTGGATGCACAAGGTGAGATTGCAGACCGTAATGGTGTGTCCTGTGGCTCGATTGAACACAAAATGGGCATTCATGGTAATGCGACTTGTGTGATGAACTTCGATGGCGCGAAAGGGTATTTGATTGGGCCTGCGAATAAAGGGCTGAACTGCATGTTTACCTTTATGAATACCGCTCGTCTTGGTACCGCGATTCAAGGTTTGGTTCACGCTGAATGGGCTTTGCAGAATTCAGTCGCCTATGCAAAAGATCGTCTGCAAATGCGCTCTTTATCTGGTGCGAAGTCTCCAGAAAAATCCGCTGATGCGATTATTGTTCACCCAGATGTGCGTCGTATGTTGTTGACGCAAAAAGCCTTTGCGGAAGGTGGGCGCGCACTTGTTCATTATTGTTCCAAACTGGTTGATATTACCAAGAAAGGTTCTGCGGACGAAAAAGCCGAAGCGGACGAATTAATGTCATTACTGACACCGATTGCAAAAGCGTTCTTAACAGAAACAGGTTTTGAATCGGCGAACCAAGGCATTCAGGTGTTTGGTGGGCATGGTTACATTGCTGAGTGGGGTATGGAACAAAATGTGCGTGATGCGCGTATTTCTATGTTATATGAAGGCACAACGGGCATTCAAGCACTGGATTTATTGGGCCGAAAAGTACTCATGACTCAAGGGGCAACCCTAAAACGCTTCACAAAAATTGTGCATAAGTTCTGTAAAGAACATAAAGGCGATAAGCGCTTTAAGTCTTACATCAGTGTTTTGGATAAATTAAACGGTGAATGGGGCGATTTAACTCTTAAGATTGGCATGAAAGCGATTCGAAACAAAGATGAAGTGGGCGCGGCGTCATTTGATTATTTAATGTTCTCTGGCTATGTGGTGTTGGCGTATTTTTGGGCAAACATGGCCATTACTGCACAGAAAAAGTTAGACGAAGGTTCCGATGAAGTCGGTTTTTACACAGCGAAACTGCAAACAGCTACCTTCTATTACGAACGTTTGTTGCCAAGAGCGCGTGGGCATGTAGAAGCCATGTTATCTGGTTCTGCGAACCTGTTGTCTATGGATGAAGAGAATTTTGTTATTGTTTAAGAAATGAACGCCTAGGTGCTCGATGTATCGATACAAGAGCTAAAAAGACGTAACGAGTTGTTTATATAATTTGAATTCAAGTAAGCAAGAATCGAATAGGAAGAGTAAGAATGAGCAATGCAAAAAGTGTTTTTGAAACTATGGTTGACCGCTTTAACGCAGAAGAAGCGGACGGTATGGAAGCGGTATTTCAGTTTGAAATTGACAGTACCGATTCTTTTTACCTTACGATTGAAGATGATAAGTGCTCATTAACAGAAGGTGAGCACGATGATGCAACGGTGACCTTACGTATGGACTTAGATACATTAGAAAATGTAATGAGTGAAGAGTTAGATGGTATGGAAGCGTTTATGAAGGGTAAGATACAGGCAGATGGAGATATCATGTTAGCGACAAAATTGACTCAAATCTTTCCAAATTGATTTTGATCTCAATGTAAGCCATTAGAAATAGGTAGCCCAGCTTCCGAGTTAATCGAAGTTGGGTTTGTTCGTGACAGGTTTCTCCTATAAAAAAAACAAACAGGAGCGTTACTATGACTACAGACAGCGCAGCAAGTAAAAAGCCGGGTTGCTGGATTCCTGAAGATTTAAACCCTCAAAATTTCCAGTCAGTTATTGATGTGTTCCTACATTCATGTAAAGAGTTTAAAAGCTTACCTGCCTATACTTGCATGGGTAAAACCATCACGTATGAAGAATTAGATACGTTATCGAGTGCATTTGCAGCGTACTTACAAAACAAGACAGATTTGCAAGTGGGTGACCGTATTGCTATTCAATTGCCTAATGTGATCCAGTCTCCAGTGGCTGTATTTGGTGCAATGAAAGCGGGATTGATTGTGGTGAATACCAACCCACTGTATACACCGAAAGAATTACTGCATCAATTTAATGATTCAGGTGCTAAAGCGTTGGTTGTATTTGCGAATATGGCGCATAACGTTGAAAAAATCATTGACCAAACAGACATCAAGCATGTGTTTGTAACGGAAATTGCGGACTTTCATCCTGTTCCTAAAAAATGGTTAATTAATTCCGTTGTTAAATACGTTAAAAAATTGGTGCCGCCATTTTCATTACCAAAATCCATCAGTTTTTTTTCTGCCGTACAGGATGGTAAGCAATTAAAAGCGAATATTATTGCTAAAAAGCCAGAAGAGATTGCCGTTTTGCAATATACAGGCGGTACAACAGGCGTAGCGAAAGGTGCCATGTTGACTCATGCCAATCTGATTTCAAATATGCATCAATTAGGCGACCGGTTGAGTGAGCACTGTATTCTCGGAGAAGAACTTTATATTGCTCCTTTGCCTTTGTACCATATTTATTCTTTTCTTATTCACGGATTAACATTGGTAAGCCGTGGTGCGCATACGATATTGATTCCTAATCCAAGAGACATTCCTGGTTTTGTTAAAGAACTTAAAAATTGGAAGTTTTCAGGCTTTGTTGGTCTAAATACTTTGTTTGTTGCTTTGTGTAATAACGAAGAGTTTAAGAAATTGGATTTCTCGCGTTTAAAAGTAACGGCATCAGGAGGGATGGCATTAACACATTCTGCCGCTGATGAATGGAAGCGGATTACTGGGCGTACCGTAATTGAAGGGTACGGGCTAACAGAAACTTCTCCTGTTGTTTCTTTTAATCCGGTTGGTAAAGAAAAAATAGGCACCATTGGTTTGCCTGTCGATCATACTTTGTTGAAGTTATTAGGTGAGAATAACCAGCCAGTTGCAGAAGGAGAAGCAGGTGTTCTTTGTGTGTCTGGCCCTCAAGTCATGAAAGGCTATTGGCAGCGCGAAGAAGCTACGAAGGAAGACATGACGGATGATGGCTACTTTATTACTGGAGATATTGCGAAAATTCACTCGGATGGGTACGTTCAAATTGTTGATCGTGCAAAGGATATGATCAATGTATCCGGTTTCAATGTGTACCCGACGGAAATAGAAGATTGTTTAAGCTCTCATCAGGGTATTTTAGAGGCGGCAGCAGTGGGTGTACCAGATGATAAAACTGGCGAAGCTGTGAAGGCGTTTGTGGTACTGAAGAACGATTTAAAAGACATTGATGTGGAGGCAGTACGTGAATTTTGTCGCGAAGAACTGGCGGCCTACAAAGTGCCTAAATACGTTGAAGTGCGAGTAGAATTACCTAAAACCAATGTTGGTAAAGTTTTGCGCCGCGCATTAAGAGAATAGCTGAGCGGCAACAAAGGATGAAGGTTCAGCATGTAATGTGATGATTTAAATCTTACTCGTGTAGATGGCTGATCCGTAAATGTGAAGGTAAAAAGTGATCAATTTTGTTTTATAGCTTAGAACGAAAATGATCACTTTTTTTTGCAATTGATTTACGTCTTTTTAATCCATTTCAGAAGGCAGTTTGAAAAATGACAATGAGCAATTTTATACAATCGAGTGTTGAAGGTGGTATCCAGAAAATTTGTTTGAATCGCCCTTCGAAGAAAAATGCCATTACATTAGACATGTATCAAGCATTGACTGACAGCTTAAATGAAGGTGAGTTTAATAAAGATGTATTTGTTACTGTGATTTATGGTGAAGGGCAAGATTTTTCGTCGGGTAATGATGTGGGAGAATTTGTCCAAATCGCGCAAAATCCAGAAAAAATGTCACCTATTATGATGTTTTTGCAAACCTTATCACAATATCCGAAGCCATTATTCGCTGCCGTGGAAGGAAGGGCAGTGGGTATTGGTGCAACCATGTTGTTGCATTGCGATATGGTTTTTTCTGCCAGAAAGAGCACACTGTGTTTTCCTTTTGTGAGACTGGGTGTTGTGCCAGAAGCGGCAGCAAGCTATTTATTACCTCGGTTAGTTGGCCATCAACATGCGTTTGAAAAATTGGTATTAGGGGAGCCTTTCTTTGCGGAAGAAGCTTATGATATGGGAATGATTAATTATCTTTGTGAAGATGAAGAAGCTTTGTCGTTAGCCATGACATACGCTGAAAGAATGACACTCTTGCCACCGGATGCCGTTATGTTGAGTAAGGAGCTGTTGAAACAAACGTCTTATGATGACGTACAAAAAACGCTCATAGATGAAGGTGAAATATTTAAAAACCGTTTGCAGTCTAAAGAGGCCCACATGGCATTTAGGGCGTTTTTATCACGTTCCAAGCCAAATTAAAGTGTTTTTGAATAAAAGGTGTGACTTTCTAGAATCTCCTTCTTTCGTCCTGTTGTATTATTAGATCGTGGATAGGTGAATTTTTTTGCGGTAATGTTTTATATCAGTGATGCTTTTTGTTACTGAACGGGGGCTTTTTTGTTATTGATGAAATTTCTAATAAAACTAGTATTAGTTACATGAATTTATGATTCTTATTTTGTTCTGATTGCGATGATGTTTTTGTTGTAAGCTTAGGAATGAGATCGACCTAATTGATAAAGTGTATCGAGGTTCTATGAAGATTTTAGTCACGGTTAAGCGCGTTGTAGACTACAACGTAAAAGTACGAGTAAAAGCAGACCGCTCTGATGTTGAGCTGGCCAATGTAAAAATGTCGATTAATCCATTTTGTGAAATCGCGGTTGAAGAAGCCATTCGTTTAAAAGAGAAAGGCGTAGCAACTGAGGTTGTCGTTGTTTCTGTTGGTTCCAAAACCTGTCAAGAAACACTACGAACAGCGCTGGCATTAGGGGCGGATCGCGGTATTCAAATTGAAACAGAAGACGGTCTTGATTCTTTGGCTGTGGCAAAATTGATTGCGAAAGTGGCTCAAGAAGAAGCTGTAGATATGATTATTATGGGCAAACAAGCGATCGACTCTGATAATAACCAAACGGGTCAAATGGTTGCAGCATTGTTGGATTATCCACAAGCGACGTTTGCATCTGAAGTTGTTATTGAAGATGGAGCGGCTCAAGTAACTCGCGAAATTGATGGTGGCTTACAAGTGCTGTCTATTAAATTACCTGCGGTTATAACGACTGATTTACGCCTGAATGAACCTCGGTTTGCTTCCTTACCAAATATTATGAAAGCGAAGAGAAAACCAATCGCTGTGAAAACCGCAGAGGAGTTGGGGGTTAATACTCAATCCAATGTTGAAATTATTTCTGTTGCTCCGCCTTCGGATCGTAAAGCGGGTATCAAGGTGGGTTCGATTGCTGAACTTGTTGAGAAACTTAAAAATGAAGCGAAGGTGTTGTCATGAGCTTATTAATTATTGCTGAACACGATAATAATGAATTAAAACCCAGTACGTTAAATACCATTGCTGCAGCGCAAAAAATCCAGTCTCAAACTCAGTGTGATATTCATTTGTTGATCGCGGGTTCTCAATGTCAATCTGTTGCAGAGCAAGCGTCGCAAGTTGAGTTTGTTCAAAAAGTTTTGGTGGCGGACAACGCGGCATATGAACATCAGTTGGCGGAAAATATCAGTAAATTAGTCATTGATATAGCGGAAGGTTACGAGCATATTTTATCTCCTGCTACGACAACAGGAAAAAATCTATTACCTCGTGTGGCGGCGTTGCTGAATGTGGCACAGTTATCTGATGTGGTTGAGGTTATTGGGGCAGACACATTTGTGCGTCCTATCTACGCGGGCAATGCATTGGCAACGGTAAAAACAACGGATGCGATTAAGGTGTTAACCATTCGTGCTACAGGATTTGACCCTGTGTCTGCCCAAGGCGGCAGCGCTGAAATCGTTGCTATGGAACAAGTTATTGAATCGACTCAGAGCCAGTTTGTGAGTGAACAGTTGGCTGAGTCAGACCGACCTGAATTAACGGCGGCAAGTATTATTGTGTCTGGTGGTCGAGGCATGGGCAGCGGTGAAAATTTCCAATTGCTTGAAGCAGTAGCTGATAAACTAGGGGCCGCTGTTGGTGCATCTCGTGCCGCGGTTGATGCGGGCTTTGTACCGAATGATTGGCAAGTGGGTCAAACGGGTAAAACGGTTGCACCTGACTTGTACATCGCAGTAGGTATCTCTGGTGCGATTCAGCATTTAGCGGGCATGAAAGATTCAAAAGTCATCGTCGCTATTAACAAAGATGAAGAAGCACCTATTTTCCAAGTGGCGGATTATGGGTTAGTAGCTGATTTATTTGATGCGGTTCCTGAATTAGAGAAGTCACTTTAATTTGTTTGAGGACACCAGAGGCCGTTTTGCGTTTGGTGTGTTTGTTTAGTTCCAGTCTAAGTAGATGGTTCTCAAAAATAAAAAATCGGAGACAAACATGATATTTGAAGGAAAAGCCGTCAAAGTATCTCAATTAGAGACAGGTGTTGTGCTGGTTACTTTGGACTTGCAAGGCGAGTCAGTAAATAAGTTTAATCAAGTAACATTGCAAGAATTGGGTCAAGCGGTACAAACGGTCAAAACATTATCCAATGTGGTTGGTGTGGTATTTCATAGCGCGAAAGACGTTTTTGTTGTGGGTGCAGACATTACTGAATTTACCACATGGTTTACCTTAGATGAGTCTGTGTTAGCGGACAAGTTAAGGGAAGTGCACACAACGTTTAATGAAATAGCCGATCTTCCGTTCCCGACAGTGGCGGCGATTAATGGTATTTCTTTAGGTGGCGGCTTTGAGTTGTGTTTGGCATGTGATTATCGTGTGATGGCGGATTCTGCCAAAGTTGGTTTGCCAGAAACGCAATTAGGCATTTATCCTGGTTGGGGCGGTACAATTCGCTTGCCTCGATTGATAGGTGTGGACAATGCTTGTGAATGGATTTGTGGTGCTGGTCAAAAGCGTTCAGCGGATGCCTTGAAAGATGGTGCTGTGGATGCCGTCGTAGAAAAAGAGAATGTTTTAGAGTCAGCGTTACATCTTATTCAACAAGTGGTTGATGGAAAATTAAACTATCAACAGCGTCGTGAAGAAAATAACGCGCCAATGGTGTTTTCTCCGATTGAAAAAATGATGATTTTTGAATCAGTACGTGGTGTGGTTGGGGCGAAAGCGGGTAAGCATTACCCAGCACCGATGGCAGCGATCAAGACGGTTGAAAAAGTCATTGGTCAAAAGCGTGAAAAAGCGGTGGAAACAGAGATTGCAGGGTTTATTAAACTAGCAAAAGGCCCAGTTGCAAAAGCCTTAGTTAACTTATTTCTTAAAGATCAAGACATTAAAAAAACGGCAAGTAAATACGCCAAAGGATCTGAACCTGTTACACAAGCAGCGGTACTTGGTGCTGGAATTATGGGGGGGGGCGTTGCGTACCAGTCATCGTCTAAAGGCACGCCAATCATTATGAAAGACATTCGCCAAGATGCATTGGAATTGGGTCTAAGCGAAGCGAATAAGTTACTGAGTGGTCAAGTATCTCGTGGTCGCATGACATCTGATAAAGCGATGAAAGCACTGAATGGCATTACACCTGCGTTGAGCTATGGTGAGTTTGATCATGTTGATTTAGTGGTAGAAGCCGTTGTTGAAAACGTTAACGTTAAAAAAGCAGTATTAGCGGAAACAGAAAATCACATAAGTGATGACACCATATTAACATCCAATACATCGACGATCTCTATCACCGAATTGGCAAAAGATTTGAAACGCCCAGAAAATTTCTGTGGTATGCATTTTTTTAACCCAGTACATCGTATGCCTTTGGTTGAAGTTATCCGTGGTGAAAAAACCAGTGACGTCGCCATCGCCCGTACAGTGTCTTATGCTCAATCTATGGGTAAAACGCCGATTGTTGTTAACGATTGTCCAGGGTTCTTAGTTAACCGTGTGTTGTTCCCTTATTTTGGTGGTTTCTCGGCCATGATGAAGGAAGGCGCAGATTTCCAACTGGTGGATAAAGTAATGGAAAAATTCGGTTGGCCAATGGGCCCCGCTTACTTATTGGATGTGGTTGGTTTGGATACAGCGTTTCATGCAGATGAAGTGATGGCTCAGGGTTTCCCTGATCGTATGCAGCATGAGGGCACGAATGTTATTGATAAATTGTTTGAAGAAAAGCGCTTTGGTCAGAAGAATCAGAAGGGCTTCTATCGTTATGAAAATGATAGAAAGGGCAAGCCAAAGAAAATGTACGATGAAGACATTCATACCATATTAGCAGAGACAGTGGATTCAAAAACGGAGTTTACGGAAGAAGATATTATTGCTCGTATGATGATTCCTTTGTGTATTGAAACCGTCCGTTGTGTTGAAGAAGGTATTGTTGGCTCTCCTGCTGAAGCGGACATGGGATTGATTTATGGTATTGGTTTTCCTCCGTATTTAGGTGGTGCTTTGCATTATCTTGATCAAATGGGATTACAGGCTTTCTGCGACTTGGCTGACAATTATCGCCATTTAGGTAAATTGTATGAGCCAACTGAAAACATGCGTAACATGGCGAAAAACAATGCAACGTATTATGGCACAGCCGTTTAACCTTTGGTCAGAATAGGATTAGGAGAATATCAATGAATTTCAATGAAACTGATGTAGTTGTTATCGATGCTGCCCGTTCCCCAATGGGAAAATCTAAAAATGGTGTGTTTCGTAATGTAAGAGCGGAGAACTTATCCGCCGCAGTGGTTAAAGGCTTGCTTGCTCGTAACCCAAATGTTAACCCAAAAGACGTAGAAGATCTTATTTGGGGTTGTGTGAATCAAACGCTGGAGCAAGGTTTTAACGTTGCCCGAGCTGTGAGTTTGTTAAGTGGTCTACCCATGACCTCTGCGGCACAAACCGTAAACCGTTTATGCGGCTCTTCCATGTCGGCGATACACACAGCGGCACAAGCGATAATGACAGGCCAAGGCGATGTCTTTATTGTTGGTGGTGTGGAACACATGGGACATGTGTCTATGATGCATGGCGTGGATGTGAATCCCTCACTATCAAAACATATGGCAAAAGCGTCAATGATGATGGGCGTCACCGCTGAAATGTTGGGTAAAATGCACGGTGTGACGCGTGAACAGCAAGATGAATTTGGTGTGAGATCTCATCGCTTAGCCCAAGAAGCGACATTAGAAGGCCGTTTTGATAATGAAATTATACCCGTAGAGGGACATGATAGCGCAGGCAATAAGGTGTTAGTTGAATACGATGAAGTGATTCGACCAGAAACGTCTATGGAATCGTTGGGCAGTTTGAAACCTGTCTTTGTTCCTAAAGTAGGTACGGTAACGGCAGGCACCTCTTCTGCATTGTCAGATGGTGCTTCTGCAATGATTTTGATGTCTGGTAAAAAAGCCATCGAGTTGGGGTTAGCGCCGATTGCGCGTATTCGTAGTATGGCGGTTGCGGGTTGTGACCCAGCGATTATGGGTTATGGGCCAGTTCCTGCGACTAAGAAAGCGCTAAAGCGTGCTGACTTGACGATTGAAGACATTGATGTTGTTGAGCTTAATGAAGCCTTTGCTGCGCAGTCTATACCAGTACTTAAAGATTTGAAATTGCTTAAACAGGTTGACGAAAAAGTGAATTTGAATGGGGGCGCGATTGCTTTGGGCCATCCATTGGGCTGTTCTGGTACGCGTATCGCGACGACCTTGTTAAATGTGATGCAGCAAAAAGACGCAAAATTAGGGCTTGCTACTATGTGTATCGGCATGGGACAGGGCATAGCGACCGTGTTTGAACGTTTGTAATTTTATATTGAAATAGAAGCGTAGCGCTACGTTGAAAAGCGCGTTTTAAAGTTGTTTTAATAGCCATCAACTTTTGTCATTTTGCCCCATTTATTGGGGCATTTTTTTATTTTATTTTTTGTTCTTTTCATTGTTCTTTTCATTGTTATTTTGAACTTATTTGGAGGCTAACCTTTTGAGTACGTGTAACTTTGAGTTAACCTTTAAAAGAATAAGGATGAAAACACGATTAGGCATAGAATATGACCGTAGAGCAAATCATTTTACTAGAAAGTGAACGCTTAATATTACGTCAGTGGCAAGAAAGTGACTTAGAGCCTTTTGCGGCTTTGACATCAGACCCTCTGGTAATGCAATACTTTCCTGCTGTACTGACGCGCGCAGAAAGCGATGCGTTAGTCAAAAAGTTACAAAATCATATTACACAACATGGCTGGGGATTTTGGGCTGTTGAACTGAAAGCAACAAGTGAATGTATTGGTCTTGTTGGCATGATCCATCAAAATGGAGACATACCCAATGCGCCTTTTGTTGAAATAGGTTGGCGGCTTTCGGCCAATCATTGGAGAAAAGGTTATACGTTAGAAGCGGCACGAGCGTCTTTGGATTTTGCGTTTCAAACATTGGGCTTGAATGCCGTTTATGCTTTTACAACACTGGATAATTTGCCTTCTATAGGGGTTATGGAGAAGCTTGGTATGGTGAATCAACAGCAAGATTTTAATCACCCTTCGTTACCTGTAGATCATCCTATGTCGCGCCATTGTTTGTACAAAATTGAGAGAGACTCTTAAAAAGAATAGGACGCAATAAGAAGGCGTCTATAATAAATTATGTTGTAAATTGAGATTTATCTTAACTTTGCACTCACTTTAAACAATCAATATAAGAAATGAGTGTAGTATCAAAAAACTAAGCGAGTTTTGTATGACAACCTTATACTAATAACAAGCCTCTGATGTGGCATACATGAAGCCTTATCACTTTGTTGTGTGTAACCAACAAGCAAGCAGGTTATCAAGCCTTGGCGAAACAGAAAGATAAGAAAATAAAAGGCATTATTGTTGTTGCCAAAGATTCATCGGTTCAATCATTGGACGACCAGGCCGATAAACACGTGTAAAGTCAGACAGATTCTCTTTTAAAGTTTGTATTTAGGCGCGTTATATTATTATTTAATATGCTTATCATATGAATTTTTAATCTGAGCTTCACCACTTTTCTATATTCATTTTTAAAAAATATGACACTGGCACAGTAATTGTTTGTTCTGAGTCATTATCAATGATTAAGGTTAAGTGAGTGTGATGACCCCCCCGTTTAATAAGGCTTTGGCAGTAGAAACGCATTTATTTGGACACTTTAGTTGGTTTGCACTGCATTGGCTCCGTGTTGTTGTTGATGATGTTTTTCTGATTCAATTTGGTGCGAAATGCATTTTTATGATGAAGCTGCGTTCTAATCTACTTCATTCAAAATTACTGCACTCCCGTGGAATAATACAATGACTGGTATTACTACTTCTTCAATGGCTGTTTTCACCGATTTAGATGGTACCTTGCTAGATCATCATACTTATTGTTTTTCAGCCGCTATACCGATGTTGCAAAAACTTAAATCACTGAATATCCCCGTTATTCCAAACACCAGTAAGACATTTGATGAGCTGATTTTTATTCGTCAAAAGTTGGGTTTAGATTCACCTTTTATTGCTGAAAATGGTGCTGCTGTTTACATTCCGCTGTCTTTTTTAGCTAATCCTTCATTTGATCAAATGAGGTCTGTTTTGGATCTGCATGATGATGGGGACCATTATATAAAAACCTTTACAGAACCTCGTCAATATTGGTTGATGCTTTTAGAAACGCATGCGTCCCACTTTGCTCATTTGTACACTGGGTTTTCATCTATGTCGATACCCGAGATTCAACATGAAACAGGGCTAAGTTTGGAACAAGCGGAGGCTGCATCGAAAAGGCATTTCGGAGAGCCACTCAAATGGCATGGTAGTGATGAAGAACTGCAGGAATTCACTTTGATTATGCAGGATGCTGGTGTATGCGTTGTTAAAGGAGGACGCTTTGTTCATGTGAGTGGTGTAACGGATAAAGGTCAGGCAATGACATGGTTATCGTCGATTATGGAAGTGAATACAACCGTCGCTTTGGGAGATGGAGAAAACGACACTTCAATGCTGGAAAAAGCGGATGTGGCGGTACAAATTCGCTCGCCTGTTCATGCTTTCCCTATTTTAACTTGCCGTAGTAGGGTTATTCAGACATTAGGTGTTGGCCCAATAGGTTGGAATGAAGCGGTAGAGACAATCTTGTCAGATTCAAATTTGGGGTTTGTTTAGTATTTCATTGTGGTGTTTGAATATCACCAATTGTTAATGATTGAGTACACAGTTTTTTATTAATTACAGTCAATAGGGTTATTGTTATGGCGGACTTTTATCAAAATGGAATCGTGACCACACTGCATAATTTGACTAGACGCAGTACCAGTGAATTAGAAGCAGAATTAACGACTTTTTCAGAAACACGACCTCTCGGTTTGATTTTACCCTCGTTATTTTCTGAATTAGAGGGCGAGGCGTTACCTGACATTATTAGCAAAATTGCAGAGGTTCCGTATTTGTCGCAAATTGTTATTGGCTTGGATAGAGCGTCTCTAGAGCAATATAAACACGCCATTACTTTTTTTAGTAAGTTGCCACAGCATCACCGAATTTTATGGAACGATGGCCCTCGCTTAAAAGCCTTGGATGCAAAGCTTCAAAAGATGGGTTTGGCTCCAACCGAGTTGGGAAAAGGGAGAAATGTTTGGTATTGCATGGGCTATGTCCTAGCCTCTAGAAAAGCAGAATCCATTGCATTACACGATTGTGATATTTTAACCTATGAGAGAGATTTGTTGGCGAGGCTTATTTATCCTGTTGCTAACCCTCAATTTAACTATGAATTTGGCAAAGGATTTTATTCACGATTTGCAGATGGCAAGCTTAATGGACGAGTCGCGCGTTTGCTTGTTACTCCTTTAATAAAGTCATTAAAGCGAGTGTTAGGGCACAACGAATATTTGGATTTTATGGACAGTTTCCGTTACTCCCTATCTGGTGAATTTTCTTTCAGGCGTGATGTATTAACGGATTTACGTATTCCTAGTGACTGGGGATTGGAAATTGGCGTATTGTCTGAAATGCATCGTAACTATGCGTCTAATCGCATATGTCAAGTCGATATTGCGGACTCATATGACCATAAACACCAAGATTTGTCCTTGGAAGATGACAATGGTGGTCTATCGAAAATGTCGATTGATATTACCAAAGCCTTTTTTAGGAAATTAGCTACTCAAGGTTATACGATTAATACTGAAACCATGCGAACGATAAAAGCGACGTATTTCCGAATTGCTTTAGATTATATCGAAACCTATAAAAACGATGCGATTATTAATGGTTTAACACTGGATATTCATACAGAGGAGAAGTCTGTGGAAATGTTTGCTAAAAACATCATGCAAGCGGGTACACAATTCCTAGATAATCCGATGGAAACGCCTTTTATTCCTGCATGGAATCGTGTGATTAGTGCAATGCCTAATGTGCTAGAGGAGTTAAAAAATGCCGTGGAAGAGGATTATCAAGAATTTAAAGAAAGCGAATCACTCATGTAGAGAGGAATGGTAGTTATGGCTATATTGACGCAACTTTCTGAAAAGCTGCAGCAACAGCTTGCCGTGATCTATGATGGTATTGCGATGCATTCCAGCTATGAAGCATTGAGTTTAGACTTGATTGAGATGATGCGGCTTAACGAGGGTTGTGCTGATCCTGTGCCCTATGCAAATCATTGGTCTCAAAAAGATATGATTCTTATCACATATGGAGACAGTTTACTGGAAGAAGGTGTAAAGCCACTTAAAACATTGGATAAGTTTTTAGATCGTCATATTGGTAAAAGCATCAATAGTGTGCATATTTTGCCATTTTTTCCTTACAGTTCCGATGATGGTTTTTCGGTAATTGATTACTCCAGTGTTAATGAATCCTTGGGCGAATGGAGCGATATTAGTAACATTGCAAGCAAACGAAACCTGATGTCTGACTTGGTGATTAATCATTGTTCTAGTCGAGGGGTTTGGTTTGAAAATTTTATTAAAGGGGAGGGGAAAGGTCACAATTATTTTTATACAGCTAGCCCAGATGATGATTTATCTAAGGTAGTGCGCCCACGTACTAGCCCACTGTTACGCCCTATAGATACCGAGCACGGTTTACAGCATGTATGGTGTACTTTTAGTCATGACCAAGTGGATTTGGACTTTAGAAATACGGATGTATTACTGACATTTGTATCCATCATTCGACAATATCTTGATGCAGGAGTTCGCATATTTAGATTGGATGCTGTGGCATTTTTATGGAAAGAGTTAAACAGTTCTTCGATTAACTTACCTCAAACTCATGAGGTTGTTAGGTTATTGAGAACGTTAGTGGAGCACGCTGAGCCAGAGGCCATTATTATTACAGAGACCAATGTTCCTAATACGCAAAATTTGACGTATTTTGGTAATGCGAATGAAGCTCACTGTATTTATAACTTTTCCTTACCACCTTTGTTACTTAATACTCTTATTACCGGCAATTGCTTGTATTTAAAACGCTGGTTAATGAGTATGCCTCCTGCTCAAAATGGTACTTGCTACTTTAACTTTATTGCGTCACACGATGGTATTGGTCTGAGGCCTGCTGAAGGGCTTTTGAGTGACTTGGAGTTAAATACATTAGTGAATGCCATGCAAAATTTTGGCGGTCGGATTTCATGGCGTACGTCGGAATCGGGAGAGCAAAAAGCCTATGAAATGAATATTTCTTTATTTGATGCTTTGCAAGGAACCGTTGAGGGAGAAGATAAGTGGGGGTTGGAGCGGTTTATTTGTGCTCATACGATTATGTTTGGTTTAGAGGGTATCCCAGGAATTTATATTCACAGTATGTTGGGGACACGGAATGATTATGAAAAATTAAAAAATACTCATCATAATCGCTCTATAAACCGTCATAGATGGGATTACGATCAATTAGAGGCTCATCTGAGTAATGAGAAAAGCCCTCATTACAGCGTTTTGTCGAGAATGCTGTCCCTAATTGATATTCGTAAAAAACAGATTGCATTCCATCCTAATGCGATTCAGTTTGTTTTACATTTAGGGTTAAGTTTGTTTGGCTTTTGGCGACAAAGTTCGGACCGTAAACAAAGCATTTTTTGTGTGAGTAATATCACGAAAGAGCCTGTTGAGTTACGTCTTAGCGAGTTGAATCTCATTTCAACCGATGACTGGTTTGACTTAATATCCGGCCAGCCAATTGACAATTTGACAGAAGTAATTCTGTTGTCTCCTTATCGAACTGTCTGGTTGACCAACACTTATTTAGAGCAGTAAAGCGGCTGATTGATACATACTTCTAAGACTCACTGATAGAGTATGTATCATAAATTTGATATTGCTTCCTTGACTTTATAATTCATGGATTGTATTTTGTCGCTTAACTTCTTTTTAGGAACTGCTATGTATAAAGATGTGGCAATATCTTTTTTGCAAACGGCTCAATGGCTAAATGGCAATGTCTCGCGTGAATTAGAGCCTTTGGATCTCACTGCACAACAATTAAAAGTATTGTCGATTGTTGCCCAATCGGAAAACCAACAAGCGACAGTAAGTCAGATAAAGACACAAATGTTTGACCCTATGTCTAATGTCTCTCGTTTGCTCAATAAATTGATGGAAAAGAAGCTAATAATGAAGGTGCGTAATGTCGAAGACCAGCGCTTGGTGCATATTCAAATAACCACTTTAGGTCTCGAATCTATGTGTTTAGGAAAAGAACTGATGGATCAAGGCCTGTCTCCTATGGCGAAGTTAGATGAAAGTGAAATGGAAACGCTGTCCTTGTTATTAAAAAAAATGAGAAGTTAATTTTTATGTAGATATACACCATGGATCTTATTTTCATGGAGTATATTTCCAAGAATTTAATATCCATGGTTTTATTTGTAACTTGTTTCAGTGTTTAACTTAATGCAGTAAAGGTGGTGTCGCAAATGAAAATTAGCATTTTAGGTGGAGGCGTTGGGGGATTAAGTGCGGCTATTTTTCTAAAAAAGGCCGGATTTGATGCTGTTGTTTATGAGCGATTTTCTGCTCTTTCTGGTATTGGTGCTGGCATTGTCTGTTGGCCTAATGCGAACAGTTTACCGAATTAAGGCATGCAAAAAAACACAGGTATTACCATGGGAGGAAGGCAGCTTGCGGCTTCCATTTTTAATGGGCACTCAGACTTTTGTCTCCAAAGAGATGAAAGCAGCAAAAACACCGATTATAGAAATGTCGCTATGGAGATGGCGAAGGGGTGGGCTAGTAATTTGCCTTTATAGGCTCGGTATACACTGTGTTATTTAATTGAGTGTTCACCTTAGTAACAGTTATTATTCCGACTAAAGTTAAAGTGAATGCCTGTTGCTTTCTATTGCTTATGCACCTTTAGTTATTTCTTGGCTGACTTGAGTGAGTGCTTGTTTAAAGGCGTCTTTAGATTGTCCACCAGTGATGGCGTATTGGTTGTTGATGATAAAAGTGGGAACAGAGGATATTCCCAGTTGATGCATCCGAGATTGTTCTTTTCTGACTTCTTTTGCGAAATCGTCGTTACTTAGCCGTGTTTTTGCTTCTTCTCTATCTAGACCCACAGAGTGGACCACATTCAACAACGACGTTTCTTGATTGAGAAATACGCCGTCCGAGAAATGAGCGCGAAACATCGCCAGTTTGAGTTCAGTTTGCTTATTATAAATTTTGGCCCATGTTAATAAACGGTGGCAATTAAAACTATTAATCATGATGTGTTTGTCATCAAAATTAAAATGGAACCCTGATTCTTTACCCATGTCTATAACTTGCTGGTTGTTCTCTTGTACTTGTTCTTCCGTTAATCCATATTTTTCTTGGTGGTGCTCTTTTATGCCTTGCCCTTCGATAGGCATATCTGGATTTAATTCAAAAGCATGCCAGCTAATGTCTGCCGTTATTTCATTTTTGATATCACCTAATGCGCTTTCTAAATTTTTGTAACCAATAATGCACCATGGGCACATTACATCAGATACGATGTTGATTTTTAGATTTGTCATGGTGTTATCCTGGTTCTTATTAAGTCATCAGTAATGCGTAGCTGTTGTGAAAAATTATCACATTACATTATACAAAAGTACAATGAAGATCTGAGGTTATAAACGTAGATTATAACATCAGATCAAATAACTCCTCCCATATTCTATAAGAGTAGTGAATGATTGTAACAGGCGTTTTACAGCATCTGTTTGTATCGCTGTAAGTTGCTTAGTCTATTGCCTGTGGGGACTTGTGCTTTTCTGCGTATATTAGTAGGGACAACGCTAAGCTGCCCATGATCAAAAAGCCAATCGTCATGGGTATCGTATTGCCATTGTATAATTGACCAATGATTGTTCCAATTGTGAGTGACATTATGGATGACGTTGAGCCAATAACGGCTGAAGCGATACCTGCAACGTGTCCCATTGGTTCCATAGCCATGGCATTTAAGTTGCCAAAAATCAGTCCGAAACTGAAAAATAAACTGCCTACATACAGCATAAACATCCACAGTTGTATTTCGACAAAAAGCTGAATGACAATGAAGATGGATGAGCTTAAAATGACGGCTTTAAAGGCACGAGTCGCAATAAGGTGCATTCCAAGGCGTTGCACAAATCGAGAATTCATTAATGACGCTACGCCTAGTAATAATGCTAAGACACCAAAGTACACGCTAAACAGTTTTCCTGTGTTGAATTGTTCTTGGAAAATTTGCTGAGATGAATTGAGATACCCAATTAAACAACCAAAAATGGTCCCCATAGCAATGGTTAGACTCACGGTGGATTTATTTGTGACCACTTCCTTGAATCCATGAATAAAACCGTCTTTGGTAAATGGAATGCGTTTTTCCTTCGGTAAAGTTTCATCTAGGCGAGTGTATATCCAAAGAAAAATAATAAAAGCATAGAGCATGTATAAAACAAAAATGCCGTGCCAGTGACTAAAAAGCAGAATGATTTGTCCAATGGATGGCGCTAAAGCAGGAACAAGAATAAAAATCATCATGACGAGAGACATGATCTTTGCCATGTCATTGCCTTTGTATTGATCTCGTACTAAGGATATGGCTGATATATAAGGGCCTGCGACACCGAGCCCCTGAATAAATCGGCCAATCAATAAGGAATCCAAATCGGTTGCCATATAGCAAAAAATGGTGCCTATTAAATAAATGCCAAGCCCTGTGTAAAGAATGGGTTTTCTGCCCATAGAATCTGACAATGGCCCACAAACTAATTGCCCAAGTGCCATGCCAAGAAAAAGCATGCTTATGATTAATTGAGTGCGGTTTGGGTCTTCTACCATGAGATCGTTAGAAATGATGCCAAGTGCGGGTAAAAGTGCATCGATAGATACCGCAACAATTGACATTAAAGTAGCCGTAAGAAACGTAAATTCCATTGCGGATAACTGGCGTTTTTTGGGTGAGGTCGTATCGGGTGAAGATGAATTTGCAGTCATGTCACAGTCCAAATGAGTCATAGAAGTGACGTATTATAGGCTTATATTTTATTATCTATCATGACTTTTTTATAAATTGTATTACTGCCTTTAAGTTCCTTTTTTGGTTTGTGTTTATAGCAAGTAATAATGGTTTGATGGTATGAGAGAGTGCTATAAAAACAGCGAGTGCATTTTAGGGCTCTGCTGCTTTTATAGCATCTCTTTGATATTTAAATTAATTTAGAGCGAATTAACCCACCATATGTTTGTGTTTTTCTATACTAGGACTGTTAGCTAAAATGAAATCTTTAAGTTCATGCAAAGAGTCGTTAAAGGGTTGATGATACTTGTTATAAATGCCTAGCGTATTTTTGTCGATAAGGTTGTTGGCTTCGGTTAGATAAGAATTCCAGAGTGCGACTTTTTGCTCAAGAGTGACTTCTGAGGCTTCTTCGGACTTAATACGGTAAATATCATCTAATGATTGTGTTTCCATGCAGGCGCCTTGAAAAAGCCACATATCATTTATGGTATCGTATTGGTAGAAAGGCAGCAGAATAGCGCCATTTTCGGCCACAAATTCAATGGCACTAAAAATAAAATCTACTTCTTCTTGTGGTAAAAAATAATTTAAATTAAACCTTACCCAGCCTGGTTTGATGATTGTATTGCCTGTGCTTAATGCCGAAATTATTTTTGAGGATTTTTTGTCATCTATGTTTAATAAATCGTGCCCATAAGGGCCTGCGCAAGAGCATCCAGAACGTACCTGAAGTCCAAATAAGTCGTTTAAAAGCGCTACTATAAAGTCATGATGCAGATAGCCTTCTTTAGTATGTATTCTAAAAGAGGTTATGGTTAAGCGATTGCGAGTATTGACACCTAATAACTCTATAGTCGAGTGGTTTCTCCAACGATCCTCTATTTGATTAACGTATTCTTCTTCAAGCCTTTCTATAGTATGTGGACCGATGTCTGATTTTAACTTAAATACCATCCCCGCTCTAATCGATTCAATAATACTGGGTGTTCCTCCTTCTTCACGGGCTTCACTGATGTCCAAATAAGAGTGAATATTTTGGCTAACAAAAGACACCGTGCCGCCACCTATAATAGAAGGGGTACTGTTATTGATTAGGCTTTTCTTAATAACTAATATGCCTGGAGTGCTGGGACCGCCAATAAATTTATGGCATGAAAAGAAAATGGCATCCTTATAATGTAAGCTATTTTCTTGGGGATTCATATCGATATCAACATAGGGTGCGGCCGCTGCAAAGTCCCAAAATGACAAGGCATTGTATTGGTGGAGTAAAGCGCTGACTGAATTTTGGTCCGTTTTGATGCCTGTTACATTGGATGCGGCTGAAAAACTGCCGATTTTAATTGGTCTGTCTTTATAACGAATAAGCTCGTTTTTCAATTCAGCTAGGTTTAATCCACCTGAAGGAGACTCTGAAATGCGAACCAGATCAACACTTGACTCCCTCCATGGCAAATCATTTGAATGATGTTCATATGGGCCAATAAAAACAACGGGATTAACTCCGTGTTGGCTTTTTAAAAGAGGAAAGTTCATCATTGAAATCAGTTTATTAACCGCTGAAGTTGCACCTGACCCACAAAATATGACGAAATAGTCAGACGTTGCGTTAACTGCTTTCCGGATTATTTCACGGGCGTCTTCACGAAAACGAGTCGTTTGTTTGCCTGTGATGGTTGATTCTGTATGAGTATTTGCATAAAAAGGCAAAACTGATTGAGTAATGCTTTTCTCTATAAAGGCTAAGCTTCTGCCTGATGCAGTATAGTCTGCATAAGTGAGTTTACGCTCTCCAAACGGTGTTTTTGTATACGTATTGTCTCCGATAATATTGTTACGAATGTGTAGTAATGTCTGCTTTTGGTGCTCTGAAAGGTAATCTGCTGCATTTGTATTGTTCATAGTGAGTCGTATCCTAATGTAGGCTACTGCTCACTTGAATTCATAGAGAGCGGTAGCTCGGTAGTGTACTTTATTTGTTCCATCGAAAAATTAGATGTCATATCGGTTAGCGAAGTTTCCGCTATTAATTTCTTATAAAACGATGGTAGGATTGAATATCACTGACTAAAACACGTAATAAATAGTTGTGTTCGCCTGCCATTCGGTAAAATTCAATCACTTCTGGAAATTGAGCAACTGTTTTAGAAAACAGTTCTAACCAATTTTTATCATGATGATTCGTTTTTACTTGAACAAAGACGGAGACATTCAAATTCAACTTTTCAGCATCAAGTAATGCCACACGTTTTTTAATATAGCCCTGTTGTTCTAACTTCTGAATTCTGCGCCAACAAGGGGTTTTTGAAAGGCCAACTTGGCGAGATATTTCATCAATGGAAATACTATCATCTCTCTGAATTAAAGTAATCCGCTATAAGTTATTGATATGTATAGTTTTTTATAAAAAAGGATGATGAGTGGATTTTATTCTCTTAATGGTATGAGGGTTTTATTGTATGTGTAATTTTATGTTATAGAAAAAATAGAGAGAGAATATAATTCTTTATAGATAGAGAGTAATGATGAAAAAACATAAAAAACGCCTCAAATGAGGCGTCTTTCTGAAATGTGTTTATTTAGAGCTTAAGATGTAAGCAAATTTAATGCTCTGCTGTTAGATACATTGGCTTGAGCTTGTATGCTTACAGACGATTTTTCTAAAATGCTCTGGGTGATTTGATCAGAAATAGTCGAAGCATAATCTGCATCCTGAATTCGAGAACGCGCAGCTGACTGATTCTCTTGAGCGCTTAATAACGAATCGACTCGGCTACTAAAAGTATTTTGCGCTGCACCATATTCAGATTGTATTGAACTGACATTCTCTAGGCTGGAATCTATAGAGGCCAATGACGTTGTCAATGCTGCCGGGTCAGTGAAGTCGACACTGAATAACCCTGCTGTATTGAACTGAGCACTTACATCATACGTTGAGACATTCACCGTGTTGCCTGCTTCAGCTCCTGCTTGGAAAGACAAACTTGAATCTTGAGAGAGCAGTTCTTCTCCTCCAAATTTGGTGCTGTCTATTGTGTCTTGAATGCTACTTAAAATGCCTGCTGCTTCAGCTTGAATCGCTTCTCTATCACTCGTATTTAATGCGCCATTACCAGATTGAATGCCTAATTCTCGCAATCTCTGTAAGTTGTCGGTAATTTGATTTAAGCCACCACTGGCTGTTTGTAGTATGGAGTCACCGTTAATAATATTAGAAACGGCCTGTTGGTCTCCATTTATTTCAGAAGTAAGACGGTTAGCAATCTGCAACCCCGCAGCATCATCCGATGCACCATTAATACGACGTCCGCTTGCAAGCTGTTCATTAGACTTTGAGATCGCAGAAGACGCTCCGCTGTTT
This sequence comes from Marinomonas phycocola, assembly GCF_047525455.1. NCBI lineage: Bacteria > Pseudomonadati > Pseudomonadota > Gammaproteobacteria > Oceanospirillales > Oceanospirillaceae > Marinomonas > Marinomonas phycocola. The sequence goes on along the minus strand of NZ_JBLIXL010000002.1, from coordinate 136,529 downwards.
ATAAAGTTTGATGAAGAATTAATTTGAATGCTCATACGGTTAATCTCCTCCTGATCCTGAGTAAATATTCATCAAGTATAGTGCTTTAAAAATAAAAAACAAAATATTACTTAAGTTTTATAAAGATAGGCCGGTGGCTCTACTTTGATCGTATCATTGATTTTTACGAGTACTCATTAATGATGTAAGCCAGCTTCCTTATACCATCTTCGCGTTCGGTGACGTTGTGATCGGTAAAATTCAAACGCATGCAGTTTCGATATTTACCTGTCGATGAAAAAAGGACGCCAGGTGCAATATTCACATTATGTTTACGTCCAGCTTCCGCGAGTTTCACTACATCAATTGAACTATCAAGTTGAACCCATAAAACAAACCCTCCTTTAGGATAGCTAACACGAGTTCCTTTGGGGAAATACGTTTGTATGGCTTTTAAAAAATGGTCTCGCCCTTGCTGGTATTGCAGGCGCATACGTCGTACGTGTCTTTCATAACCTCCTGTTTTAATGAAATCAGCAATAGCAAGTTGGGGTAATGTCGGGCACATGGAGCTACTAACGTATTTTATATGAGTGACTTTGTCTCGATACCGTCCCGGTGCAATCCAACCGACTCTTAGACCCGGTGCAATGGTTTTAGAAAAAGAGGAGCATAATAATACTCGTCCATCTTCATCGAACGCTTTTATGCTTTTTGGACGAGGAAAATCATAAGAGACGTCACCATAAACATCGTCTTCAATAATGCAAATATCATAGCTTTGCGCCAATAAATACAGACGTTTTTTCTTTTCTTCAGATAGAGAATACCCCATTGGATTATTGCAAGTTGGGGTAATTAAAATAGCCTTTATGGGCCATTGATCTAATGCTAATTCAAGAGCTTCTAAACTGAGGCCATCTTCTGAGTGGGTTGGAAGTTCCATGGTTTTCAAGTTGGCGGCTTTAATCGCTTGCATGGACCCGTAAAAACTGGGGGATTCTATAGCAACGATGTCTCCAGGCTGAGTAACTGCACGCAGACATACGGATAACGCCTCTTGGCAGCCCGATGTCACAACAAGGTCGTCAGGGTGAAGTAAGCAGCCTGATGCAACGGCTAAGCGAGCAAGCTGCTCTCTCAATTCAGCAGAGCCTCGTATATCGCCATAAGGCAACCCTAAATCTGGTCTGTGTCTGCTGAGATCCCCTAGTTTTTTTAATAAAGGCTTTAAGCTGCTTGAGGTCATATCAGGCATAGCATGTTGCAATTGTATAGTGCCTTTTTCAGATCTATTTAATAATAGATTTAAGACTTCTTCCCATTGAGACACTTCCATGGGACGTTGTGGTGGTCTTGATGTGGTAGGTAGTGGTGTTCGTATTTCTATTTTTCGAACAAAATAGCCAGATTTTGGTTTGGCTTCTACCATACCCTCTAATTCAAGTTGTCGATACGCTTCTTGAACCGTTGATAGGCTAACATTGTGTTCATGAGACAGCTGCCTGACAGAGGGGAGTTTGGAGCCGATAGGGAATAATCCTTGTTGAATGTATTCTTTTAGATGATTGGCAAGTGTTTCATAAAGAGTCATAAGCGTCTTCCAAAGATTGTATCTGTATCTGTATCTGTATCTGTATCTACCTTAAAGGAAAATTAAGCCATTTTGTATTAAATAACCATACACAATACATGATATATTCAAATACAGATGAATAAGATGTGATCTGTATGGTTTTAATTATTCTTTTCTATGTCTGTATTGTTGTCGGTTATCAAACTAAACTTTTTTTCTAACTTAAACAGATGTTTGGAGGCGGTTAAAAATGTTCATCATAGCAGTGTTAAATTATATTAAAGAAATCACTGGGAAATACACGACCCGCAAACAGCTCAGCAGTCTGGATCCTTCGCGTTATGACGACATAGCTATGTCGAGTGAAAACATTCGAAATGAAGTTGCAAAAGGGAAGGTGCATTATTTGCTATTGGAACTGTTTACTTTTAAAGGGAGGTCATAAATGGAATGGGCATTTTTTACTTCTGTAGCCGTATTTGCATTCGTTATGTCGGTTACTCCTGGACCGAATAACATTATGTTATTGGCATCAGGGGCGCAGTTTGGCTTTTTAAGAACCGTGCCTCATATGTTTGGTATTTTGATTGGAATGGCGACACTGATTACGTCTGTTTTAACAGGGTTAGGTATTGTATTTAGTGTATTTCCTGTTTTATATGAAGTGCTGAAATGGTTGGGTGTTGTTTACCTTTTATGGTTGTCTTGGAAGATAACCTTTGCACCAGTGAGTGCAGGCGATTCATTTGAAAGCAATGAATTGGATAATAAAGCGAAGCCTTTATTATGGTGGCAAGCCGCATTATTTCAATTTGTTAATCCAAAAGCATGGATGATGGCGATAGGTTGTGTGAGTACTTTTAGCTTAGCGGGAGAGGCTTATATATTATCGGGTATTTGGATTGTTGTGTTATTTGCGTTGATGGGCTTTCCTGCGATCAGTATTTGGGCAGGGTTGGGTGTATCTATAGGTCGTTTTTTGACAAACCCAATTCGGAAAAGGGTATTCAATTATGTGATGGGAATGGCCACGGCCAGTACACTGTTTATGGTATTGTCTTAGTATTTACAGATTGGAAAATAGTAAAAAGTAGGTAGAAGATATGTCGAATTGGAGTGTCTATATTATTCAAACACGATTAAATACTTTCTATACAGGTATTACAACGGATGTAAATAGGCGTTTTAAAGAGCATCAAGGTACCGCAAAAGGGGCGAAATATTTGAAAGGAAAAGGGCCTTTAACTTTGATGTGGCAAGAACGTATCGGCTCCCAGAGTGACGCATTGAAGGTTGAGTATCAAATTAAACAACTTAAAAGAAAAGAGAAAAGCGCCTTAATAGAAGGTCGCTTTTCTCTTATTGAAGTGTTGTCCTGTGAGCCAGTATCATTTTAGATTTTATTAACTAAGATGTATTTCATAAAGGAGAGGCGTTTTCTAATGTGAAAGCTCTCCCCATTGGTTTAGGCATTCCTTAAGCTGAGATAAATGGTTTGCCCAATAGTCTTCAGAAGCGAACCAAGGAAATGCTTTCGGAAAGGCTGGATCTTCCCAGCGATCATGAAGCCAAGCACTGTATTGTATTATTCTCATGGCTTTTAATGGGTCTATTAACGTCAATTGAGAATGGTCAAATGAGTGATGGCATTCATAGCCTTCGATCAATTCACTTAACTGTTGTTTTTGCATCGACAAATCACCAGATAAATGCAACCAAATATCCTGAACTTGTGGCCCTAGAGTACAATCATCGAAATCTAATAGAGACAGTTGATCATCATGTAACAATAAATTGCTACGGTGGCAATCACCGTGTATGAGGTGCAATGTTTCAGGCCAGTGGGTCGTCAATGATTGTGTTGCCTTTACCGTGATGTCGTCGATTAGCCTTTTATAAATAGGCTTAACCCTGTTTTGGATCCGATTACTGTTAGCAATTTTATCAGAAGCCTCCTTTATGATGTCTAACGGAGCTAACGGTTTTCTATAATGTAAGGAGAGAGGCTGCATTTCTCTATGCATTGCGCCAATAAGTTCGCCAGTTTTAAATAAATGATCCATATTGTCTGCATCCGGAGATTGACCTTGTATTTTATTGTAAAGGCAGAAGCGAAACCCTTTATGGGAGAGTAATGTTTCCCCAGTAAACTCAATCGGAGAAACCACATTAACGCCTGCTTTTTTTAATTGTAATAGGGTATTGTGCTCCTCCATTAGCTGTTCTTTAGACCAGCGGTTTGGGCGATAAAACTTTGCAATTAAAGGAGAGGCATTTTCGATACCTATTTGATAAACACGATTTTCATAACTGTTTAGTGGATAAATTCTAGCATCTGAAAAAACGCCCGTGCTTTCAACGGCATCAAGAATAAAATGTGGTGTTAAGTGTTCAAAAGGATGTAGAGACATAATAATAGTTCAAAGGCGACGACAGTTAAATGCAATCTAGGGTGATAGATAAATTACTTAGCTTAGTTGATTACAATAGACCGAGTAATTTTTTGAGTGTGAGTTCTTTAGCGTCTGAAAGGCTACTGGCTCGACCGTCTTTTTTAAGCGGTGCAAAAATGCGTCAGGAGGAAAGGGTTTTACTAAGTAGCTGTCAGGTATTTTCATAAGCCGTATCTGCTGTAATCATTATGAAGACCGTTGAGTGATCTAAAGCATAGGTTTTTCGAGTTACTTCTAGGATCTGTTGCCCATCAATAGAGCTGCCTAAATTATAATTAGAAAAGGCAATATCATAGTGCTTGCCCATCACCGCTTTTAGAACACCTTGCCTTGTTGTTTCTAAATCGACGTGACGGTATCCCAAACTCGATACCAGAGATTTAAGCATGAAGCGCATTTCAGTAAGGCCTTTGATGATTAAAATCTTTTTTTGAGAATTTTTTTTAGACTCCCTCTCCTCCGATTTATCAAGATTGGTAAAATCGGGTGTAATTATATCGTTCACTCAATATCCTATTCTGACTGGTTGTTTGAATTTAATCGACCATACTAACAGTGCAACTTAATATTATGTGACTAAATACCATTTACTTGTAATGGCTTGTTTATGGTTTGGGGAAATGCGTTAAGCCACACACAATAGAAAGTGAGCTTAACGCAATATTATTTTATTAATGGTGAATTTCCATTACAAAAACACTCCGATATGAGCATGCGATACTGTCGTTTTGTAAATGAACACCATCGGTTTGAAACATTGAGCGAATACTTTTTACTCCTTTAGGAAAAGCGATATTAGTAGGTATGTCTTTCCTATAAAAACCTATCCAGAGAGAAGGGCCATTGCTAGTCGATCTTGTCATTATTAAACTGAGATAGCCTCTTTCTTGTTCATGCCAATCGTCCTCTGTCATCCATTTACCTGATTCATTGAACCACTCAACTGTATCACATTTAGTGTGTTGGTAAAGTGGATCGTCAGATAGATAGGCTTCTGTGAGAATAGGGTGTTGTTTTCTTAGTGCTAGTAATTGGGATAGTGCACTTGTCAATGTGACTCGTTCAGTGGAGGGTTCCCAGCTTAACCATGTGGTAGGGTTATCTTGGCAGTAGGCGTTATTGTTTCCGTGTTGGGAATTGGATAATTCATCTCCCCCTAGTATATGAGGAGTTCCTTGACTTAATAGCAGAGTCGCAAGCATGCATACTTGTTGATTTAAGCGATTATTATTTATTTCAATGTTATTTGTAACGCCTTCAAAGCCAAAATTTTGACTTATGTTGTCGCCATGACCATCGCGGTTGTTTTCCATATTTGCTTGATTGTGTCTACAGTGATAAGAAACAAGATCCCGTAATGTATACCCGTCATGATAAGTAATATAATTCACAGAGGTTAATGCACTTTTAGCACCTTTATGGAACACATCTCGTGACCCCATTAAACGAGTGGCTAAGGCCTGAGCTTGGCCTTCATCGCCTCGCCAAAAACGTCTTAGTGTATCTCTATATTGATCATTACATTCCAAGAAACCATTAGGAAATTGTCCAACTTGATAGCCATTTGGACCGATGTCCCATGGTTCAGAGATTAAACAGGTATCGCGTAGAATAGGGTCTTGTAATATGGCTTGTAGTAATGGTGCTTTAGGAGAAAACTCATGTTGAGTGCGACCTAGATCAACACCTAAATCAAAGCGAAAACCGTCTACTCCCATTTCTTCAACCCAATAGCGCATGCTGTCCATCACTAAGCGTATGCTAATGTCTTGAAACGTATCTACGCAGTTACCGCAACCTGTGTAATTCAGATAATGACCGTTTTCATGACGATAATACGTCGAGTTGTCCAGACCTTTATAACAAACGCTGGATTGGTGTAATTCGCTTTCAGCTGTATGGTTATAAACAACATCAAGAATGATTTCAAAACCCGCAGAACGGAGTTTATCTACCATCGTTTTAAATTCGGTAATTGCGTCGTTCAATGCGTAGCTTTTTTCTGGTGCAAAGAAACTGATTGGGTTATATCCCCAGTAGTTGCTGAGTTCCTGTTCTGTAAGACGACTTTCTGAGGTGAAACTAAAGCAAGGCATTAGTTGTATGGTGGTTACACCCAGTGTTTTTAAATGATTGATTCCGTTATCACTGACGACGCCTAAATAGGTCCCTTTGAGAGAGCTTTCAATATCAAGTTGCTGACTGAACCCTTTTACATGCAGTTCATAAATGCTGCGGTTATTAGGCGCTATATTTGCTCTCTCTGGGCGGTTAATAGCGTGTTTTGTTGGGCGATATATAATGGATTTTGGGACGCAGTGTGCTGAATCTGCTGCATTAATGTTGCCATTTAGATCAAGCGCTGATTGGTCAGGATGCCAATATAATTTATTTGTAAAATCTTTTGCGTAAGGATCCATTAGTAGCTTGTTAATGTTAAAAACACGTTGCTTCTTTGGATCAAAAGGTCCTTCAGCACGAAAGCCATACGTGTGTTTTTCGTTTAACCCTTTTATTTTTGTATGCCAGATGGACTGAGATTTGTTTGGAATCTCTAGCGTCGCAATTTCATTATCGTCTTCGAAAATACAAAGATAGAGCTGTGTTGCGTGTTTTGAAAAGACGGCAAAGTTAACGCCATCTTCCGTTAAAGTAGCGCCTAATTGTTTAGGACTGCCTATTTCTTGGATAAAATTATTAATCATTTAATGTCCAATAAAGTACAAAGTGAGGTGTTCAAATCAGTGGATTTGGGCGCCACTTTAATACAATCGTTGCTAAAGGAGGAACTTGCACATCTATGCTTAATGCCTTTCCGTGAGCTTCAATAGATTGTGTCTTAAAAGAAGAAGCGATTGGGAAATTGCTACCTGAGTATACGGCAGCGTCGGAGTTAAGCAGAGTATCAAAATGGCCTTCCACAGGAGTACCTATGCGATATGATTCATGAGGGACAGGCGTAAAGTTTGCTACGACTAAAATTATTTCACTGCTGTTTTTTGATTTTCGTAAGAATGCTAGTACACTGTTGGACGCATCGTCATGGCATAACCATTCAAACCCATCTCCTGAGTGATCTAATTGTAAAGCTAATTCATTTTGATAGAGGCGGTTTAAATCTCTAGTAAGGGCGTGTTGTCCTTTATGTAGGTCAATGTCGAGTTGGTGCCAATCTAATGATCTTTCATGGCTCCACTCACGGCCCTGAGCTATTTCATTACCCATGAAGTTGAGTTTTTTCCCTGGGTGCATAAACATAAAGGATGTATAGGCCCTAAGATTAGCAAATTTTTGCCAGCTGTCTCCAGGCATCTTATCGATAAGTGAGCCTTTACCATGGACAACTTCGTCATGTGAAAGAGGTAAAATAAATTGTTCATCATAGGCGTATACCATGCTAAAGCTGATGTCGCTATGATGATATGTACGATGAATTGGGTCTTTAGATATGTACTCTAAACTGTCGTTCATCCATCCCATATTCCATTTGAAACCGAATCCAAGTCCATTCATATAAGTCGGCTTGGACACGCCAGGAAAAGCCGTGGATTCTTCTGCTACTGTAAAGCATCTCGGATGATTTAGATAAACCGTTTCATTCAGTTTTCTTAAAAATGCAATGGCCTCGTAGTTATGATTACCACCGTCCACATTTGGAGTCCATTCACCCCTTTCTCGTGAATAGTCTAAATACAGCATGGAGGCGACGGCATCAACGCGTAAGCCATCAATATGGAATTCTTCTAACCAATAAACAGCGTTGCTTATTAAGTAATTAACAACGTGTTCTTTACCGAAATCATAAATATATGAATTCCATTCAGGATGCCAACCTTTTTTAGGGTCTGGGTATTCATACTGAGGTGTGCCATCAAAGTTACCTAATCCATGACTGTCTGCAGGGAAATGAGCTGGTACCCAATCCATGATGACGCCGATTCCCGCTAAATGGAATGCATCAACTAAAGCTTTAAACTCTTCGGGTGTTCCAAAACGAGAGGTAACGGCATATAAACCAACGGGTTGATACCCCCAAGAGCCATCGAATGGGTATTCGGTAATAGGGAGTAGCTCAACATGGGTATAGCCCATTTCTTTAACATAAGGCACAAGTTGGTCTTTGAGTTCCAAATAGGTTAACGCTTCGTTTTCAGTGCGACGCCAAGAGCCTAAGTGGACTTCGTAGATACTCATAGGGAGTTCGTAGTGGTCTACATTACTTTGGTTAATCCAATCATCGTCTTGCCATTGATAAGGTTGATCAAACCAAGTGACGCTGGCGAAAGAAGGATATTGCTCAATGTGGCGAGCATATGGGTCTGTACGATGGGGTAGCAACTCGCCATTGCTGGCTCTGATTTCATATTTGTACGACTCTTTTGCTCCAACATCGGGGATAAATAGACGCCACAAACCGTCACCATTACTTGACATTGGATGCGCTCTGCCATCCCATGCATTAAAGTTACCAACCACACTTACGGAGCGTGCAGCAGGCGCGTATACAACAAAGCGAGTGCCATCAATACTTAATTTAGAGTTGATTTTGACACTGACTTTGTTTGCACCTTGGTTTTGATACAAGTTTGCCGTGTGATGTTCTAAATCTGTGAAGGTGGCATTAACAAATTGATATGGGTCGACACGAGTGAGCTCATGATCTTCAAAGCTAACCCGAATTCGATAGTTGAAATACTTGCTGCGTCGAGGCCAGGTAAATTGGAAAAGACCGGACTCATCGACTTTTTTCATGATGCCCAACACTTTATTATCCGTTAGGCCAATAACTATTACACTGACTGCATTCGGTTGCCATACTGTTAAAGTAAGCCCTTTTCCTAATGGATTAGGGATTAAGCCAAGACACCCAAAAGGGTCAGAGCATCTTGCATTTAATAGGTCTTTTAGCAGGTCCATTTACGACTCCAACAAAATAATAGATTAGTGATGAGCTTCAGCGTGCTTTTGTTGATTGTGTAGTTTGCTGACAGCCCAACGTAAATATTGATTTACTTTATTTGGTGTTAATTGAGCAAAATCATCGAGATTTGCACTGGTAGAATGACTTGAGTTTGAATGGCTAAGATTATGCTGTTTTGCAAAGTCTTCCGCGGCATGGCTCACGAGTACAGGCAAATTAACATCTTGTGTAAAAACAGAGTGTGGATGTTGATTACAAAACTGCATAAAGGCGTGCAATGCTTCAAGGATTAAGCTCTTATACCAATTAGGGTGAATATTGTAAGTAAGCGATTCAATTAATAGAGCAAAGGTATCTTCACCCTTCGTCATAGAATTGAGAGTACGTTGACAATCTAAGCTGGTATTGCCTTGCAAATCTCCAAACACGATCTTATTTGCATTACTTAATGTGTTCCATAGTTGTCCTAAAAGGCTTTCAGGTAAACTGGTTATCATACCTTGTTCTAAACGCCAATCGAACCAATCAACGTCTTTAAGTTGGGACTCAGTACCATTGAAATCAATTTGATTGAAGTCTAACCCTGACGTATCTTTCGTAAATTGTAAATGTTTTTGTTCTAATATATTGCGTAATGAGAAGTATATCTGACTTGGCTCGATATCAGATAATACGTCGTAAACATCGTTTTCACCTTCAGGATCAAACTGTCTGGCGCACAATGTCACTAAGTTAATCAGACGTATGGTCCTAACACCACTGAAAAAGTTAGGATGAATTTTTATTATTGTGCCTATGACAGAAATTAGTTCATGGTTGATAACAAGAGATAAAGGTGATTTAGAGATATGCTTTAATAGATCAATTATCTCAACTTGATGTAAAGGTTGAGTGATGTGTATTTCAGAATGATTATTATCACCAAGAACAAGTTGTCGCTGTCTCACCGTAATGTCGGCAATATAAGTCGCTAAATCGGTTGTCGGTTCGATAAGCAAAGAGTACAACTGTCTTACTTGTTTCCAATTTTCTTTCAACAACGCTTCGGTATAAATCGAATTTAATACACTGTACGCTGTGGTTGCTGGTGTGGATAAAGGAATGGTGTTCATTAAGGCTTTTCTTGCCCCAAGTTCTTGCAAACAGTCGATTATGTGGTTCAGTGATGGTTTATCTTGAAGTCGAATAAGTAACGCTTCTGTTGTCTCGTCAGCAATGCTGAGATGGTCATGGGTATCGGTTTCTGATAACGGCCAAGGTGCTTGATGAACAGGTAAGTTATCATCCAATAAAAAGTCGTTATTGCGTTTAATTGTCATGCTCCGGCGGCTGCCGGATTTATAGGCATTTTTGGCTGACTGAGCGATGACTTCAAAATCATTTAATTCGTTGTTTTGCAGCTTCCGTAAAAACTCAAACAACTCATTGCTGTTTTTCATTTCTGTAATCGCGTCGTCTATTAGAACAGTAAAAACGGCGTTTTCTGGATAGTACCAGTAGTTTTTAATGATTTGTAACTCATTACGTATGTGTTCAATAAAGAGCTTTGGGTCAACCTTACTGTAATTTTTGCCTTCGTTTTGAATCCAAGATAGGCAAAGATGTTGTTCATCATTGATATTAAAAAGCTGCGATGTGGCTAAGCTGTTTAACGCCCTATTAGGGCGACCGCTTAAACCAAGTGTTTCTGACTCTCCTAAATGTCGATATGTGTCCACAAGTTGAGCTGAACTGATCACTTTAAGTGGCGATATTTCTTCTATAGTTTGACATAAAACGCCTGCATTAATGATCGTTTGTTTTACGTCATTATTTTGTGCAAGAATCACCATTGATGTGCGTACTGGGCTGCGGCGGTATTGAGTTTTGTGTAAGCCAAGTGGGTCAATATCATCGGGAGTTATAAGCTCTTCATCGAGCATCTTCCCAACTAGATAGAGGCTTTGAGCCCACACTAGAGGCAAGTTGTCATTAGGTAATCGTTTTTGCGAACCTGGATTTTCCTTTTCCGCTAAAATGTTCTCTTGAGGAACATAATAAAGTTCTGGAAGTAGCATTTGACCGTCTTTTAGAACCATTAAACTTTCTAATTTTCGTCGGTAATGGTTGGCACTTTCCCAGTCTCTTGCAAATAAACGGTCAATATAAAGATAAGTAAAAAAAAGTGGCCATTCAGATTCAATATGTTCGAAATTAATTAATTCGTCGTATTCATAATAGATACGACTTTGATCTTCCAAGACGGATTGATGGCCGTCTAGTAAAAAACGTTTGCAGCCGTATTCGCCCCCCAGTTTACTGATGATTTCGTGGCGAGTACGACGAGCGAGCTTTTCGTCATTCACAGCAAAAGCAGGAAAACTGATAATACTCAATAACGCACTATCAACTTCTTTTGATCGAGATTCTTTTGGTAATAAGGATTGCAGAACAGAGCCTGCTCTTGTTACTGCATCGGCAAAAGAGTGAATGATTGCCCACTCAGGGCCTTCTTCTCCAAATAAATTCAATCCATCCAGCGCTTCCATTGCCGCTTTGGCCATTCCGACGGAGCTGGCGTTGATTTCTTCTTTGCCATTGTTAACTTTGTTTCCTCGTTCCCATATACCGAAATCCGGTATGCGGTAAGTCCGAGAAATATAATAGATAAGGTTTTGTATAAAGTTTGCTTCATCTCGAGTGAAGATGACTTTGCTGCCCGCTTTTGTCATTTGTGCCAGCATCAATAAGTAGAAGCTGGTGGCGTCTATTTGTAAGTGGCCCCATGCATCGTCTGCAACAGCTTCTAAGCCAGTTTTCGTATCGTACTTGGCGTGAAGAGAATCTTTTGGATTAAGACTGTATTTAAATAATTCAACTTTATGGGATTGTCTCATCATCGCGAAGAGCAGCCCACGCATCATTTTTATGCAAGAATACTCCAGTTCATGTGCTCTTTGTTGCGGATTGCCATTTCTTTTGTAGGCAAGATAGAGAGCCCAGATTGCTTGGATACTGTAGACGTTGTCTCTGACCCATGCATCGGTGTAGTTTCCATGAGCATTTATACTGGTACTGGCTGGGAAAAGCCCTGTTACTGGGTGTTGGCGAGAAAGAATAACTTGTTGAATATGTGTATAAAGAGAATCAAGAGTGTTCTGATGTCCCGATGTCATTTTTGTTTCCTATAAAAAGAAATAGTCCCAATGTGGGCAAATTATAATGAGAATAATAACACTATACTGAAGATTTTGGCGTAAGGTAAGGTGGGCAGCGATATGATTTACGGGTGCCTTTTTTTGGTGCGAAAATAATCGCTATTACTGAGGGAAACGGCACTTTATAATTGTTTGTGTGATGGTGTTTTGACACACATTTTCATTGGTTTATTCATAATATGCCTTTTTTATTATTCTTGAATTCAAGATTAAAAACTTATTGAGAAATACTATTGTTAACTGATTATGTGAATATGGGCGTAGTGTCACTGGTTTCAGCAACCGTACTTCCTCTAGGGTCTGAGGTGTTGTTTTTATATTATTTTAGTGATGTTAATACATCCTTTTTTGGGATGTGGTTTGTTGCGAGTGTATTTAATACATTGGGCTCGACGATCAATTATTGGTTGGGAAAATACTTCAGAAAATTTGAAAACAGACCTTGGTTTTATGCTAAATTAGACAAGCTAGATTACGCTGAAAAATACTTCTTGAAATATGGATATTGGAGCTTATTGCTTTGTTGGCTACCTATTGTTGGAGATGGTATTAGCTTGATAGCTGGCATTTTTAGAACCCCTCTTTGTATTTTTTTACCTTTAGTTTTTATCGGTAAAGGTGCGAGATATGGCTTTTTGGTTTGGGGAGGGGCCGTCGTTTTTACATGACAAATTTCACTAGGACTAAATACTCATGAAATATACTCGTTTACGTACGAATCTATGTAAAAAATTGCTGCTGTTATCCTCTATTACTTTGGTTGCCTGCTCGTCAGCGCCTAAAGTTGATACAGACGCTGTTGATAGTAGTCAGCAATTAGCAAACGCAGAATTGAAAAAACAAGTTGAACAGCAGAAAGAGGAATGGGAAGCCATCAAGCCTGAAATTGAAAGGTTGCTTGCTCTCGAAGAAGATTTTAAGTTGCTTATTCAAAGTTTAAATACCAGTCAATTATCAAACTCTCCTCAGAGTTTAGGAGGGGAGGTTCCTGCAGTGTCGTTGGCTCCCTTAACACCATCTCCAGTTGAGGAGATTCTTTCGACAGAAGGAAAAGATATGCAAGAAGAGCCTGCTTATATAAAGGCTCAGTTTTTAGATTCGTCTACACCGACTAAAGCAATGAAAGATGTTTCGTCAAATAAGCGTGTTTTAAATAGTAACCAATTTGCAGTCCAAGTGGCGGCCTATGATAATGAAATATTGTTAGCAAAAGGGTGGTTGAAATTACAGGGGAGTTTCCCAGAACTGATGTCCAGTGTGAACCCAATGAAAGAAAGTATCACTGTGAAAAACAAAAACTTATGGGCTTTAAAAGTAGGGCCATTTGCCAGTCGCTCATTAGCAGGGAATTATTGTTCTCAATTAAAAGCACGTAAACAAGATTGCTTTGTCGGTATCTATAAAGGAGAGGAGCTTTAATTTAGGCTCTTCTCATTAACAACACATTGAATATTATTCTCTATCAAGCGTTTGCATTCTTCTTCGGCTTTTTCCCTTTCAGAAAAAAAAGCAGAGAATAAAGACAGTTTGTTATCGGTTTGATTGTAATAGGCTGTTTTGTGTGTGTTAAAGGATGGGTGTGTTTGATTTAAAATTAACCAAAAGGCATTGAGTGTTTCAAGTGAATTGAACGTGCCTATCTGAGTTACGTAGCCATTTAAGTTTCTAGGCTCTTGAAGTACAAAATCGAAATTGCTGATTATTTCGGAGGTGCTTGTAATGGCTACATTTTTTGGTGCTGGGTGTATTAGATTTCTTTTCTCCGTGTAATTTCTGTCAATATCAACCCTATAATTGCCGGGGAAAATGTTTTCAAAAAGGTAGTAGCCATCATACTCTGATTGTGTTGTGGCAACGATCTCATTATTTTGGTTTACTAGATTAAGGGTTGCGTAAAATGCATATTTGTCGCTGTCTAATTGCCCAATAAAGACGGTGCCCTCAATTTCACTTACCTGAGTAATGGGGAAATCGTAGTTGTCTACGTATCCTCTTCTAGGGGAAATTGATATTCCAGGTGTTAAGGGTTGTAAGTAAGCATCAGGTAGCGTACCGGTATCTACGATAATGTCCGTCGCTCTGTTGTTTTGCATGGATGTTAGGACTGCGATACCGCTATTGTCGGTAATCGCGCTGTTATGATTTTGAAGGCTTTTCACTTTTATGCCACTTAATAAGGGTTCACCAATATCATAAACAGCATTAGTATTTGTGTCTTCAAACACTCTTACTAAGATGGAGCCACGATTCACAAGACTTTTTTGCGTAATAAAAAAAACGTTACTCGTTTCTGTTGCTTTTTGTCCGACACTTAATCGGCCAATTAAGTTGACATTCCAGCCAGAAGTATCATTATATAAAAAGTTGCTGCTCAAGATCATTTCATCTGGCTTCCATGTTATTCCTGCCCCATATTCATTCACATTGTTATCGAAAAGCCTGCTATACGAGAATTTAAGATCGATGTCTTCCGAAGTATTCAGATTGGCTTCTGTTTTTAATTGGTCAATACTCGATTTTGGTTTAATGCTGTAATCTAATTGATTTCGAAGAAATATTGGGCCAAAAATCTGCCTTGTTCTAATCTCTCCTGTTAATTGGCTTTGAGTGCTTGCAGTTGAATTTGTTTCTTGCCATTGAAGGCTGTGATTGATTGAAGAGTCATTGATATTAAAACCGAGATCATTAGTAATCGAGTTGGTGGTTGATCCATTGTGGCTAATGAATTGTTCAAAGCTTTGTTGGTAGCTAACAGGTGTTTTAGAAAATAAACGGCCTGCTACGGATAATTTATAAGAATCATTTTGTTCTAAATTTAGAGATGATGTATTTATTACTTTATCTTTTTTGGCAGATAGGTTAATCGATTGATCTCCTAATACCGTTCTGCCCGTATACTCGACGGTGCTTTCGTTATTGGAGCTTTCAATAAAATCTATGCCCAGGAGGACTCGGTTGAAAACAGACACATCGACACCTGTAGAGTATCTATTTTTAGGGTTGTCAGCGCTTCCATGATCATCTAATAGCGTGCTACCCCCAATATAAGCTGAAAGCCAGTTTGTAAGGCCTTTTGTGTAAGTGCCGGCTAATTCAATACCGGGTTCTTGATTCTTAATGGTGCTGTTTTCAACTCCAAATAGTGACTCCCCTCTATCAACTAAGGATAAATGGTAGTTTCCTTGGTTATCAAAGTCATTGTTACTAATAAAGTATTGGCGAGTTTCTTTTAATGTCTGTCCTTGCGGGCCATAAAAAACAATTTCAAATAAGTTATTTCCATACAGTAAATCGACGTCTTTAAATTCGTACCGATTATCATCTATGCTAAATTGGTTGCCTATAAGAATACCATTTCGATATAGTTCTATATCCCATCCTGGCTGGATGTCACCATTAATATTAATTCTGGACTGATTGCTCCTATTTGTGAGAGGTCTATTGGTTATGTGAATGCCTCTGGATAATTTTGTAGAACTGTTTAAGCCAATGCTTGTTGCTTGAACGTCTCCGATTTGTAATGACGTTGCGTTTAGCGGACCTAATAAATTGGCTTCAGAAGACTCTTTGGATAGGTTTAGCCTAAAGTCAGTTAGGTTATCTTGGTTTGTTCCGCTTAAACTGTATTGTGCATTAAAGTAAGCGAGATCATTAGACCCCAGAAGAGAGTAAGACGATGTTGAATTGCGGTGTTCTCTTTTATTTACGCTGATTTGTAGGTCTGCAACGGGCGGGGTAAAAAGTTTGTATGGGTTGTTTTTCAATGGCAGTGTCGCCTCTCTAGATGAGGTTTCTTCCAATGCTTTTTTTTCGCGTCTTGCCAGTTGAAGCTGTATTGGTAATAAGTTTTGTGAGGTTAATTTTACTTGGAGTCGTCTGAAATCATAAGCAAACGTAAAGCCGAACCATTGTTCAATAATGTCACTTTCAAGATATATGTCATCTTCCCTGATAGTATAGCTACCTTTCGAAAGAAAGAATGAATTATCAGACATCTTAATTTGAAGATCTGCCCCGTGTGTTGTTAAAGAAAAGGTGTTGTTCTCGTTAAAATACCAACCCTCTGCTGTGGTGAGATCATTTGAAAAAAAAATGGGAAAATCTAATAAAGTGATGAGAGCATTAAGCCCCAATTTTGCATTGGATGAGGATTTTTCTGCAAATACATCACCAATGAAAATCGAGTCGACATAAGTGGATAGGACGAGTTCTTCACCATTCGGTATGCCGATACTGTTTACATCAAGTCGTGGTAATGAGCCTTGATTCAGTGCCGCTTTTTGTTGGTCAAACGCTTGGTACTTTTGTTTAATTCTCTCTAATTGTTCTCTTAGATTATTTTCGTCAGCAAATGAGGGCGTGACAAACAAGCTAATGAAAATTGTAAAAAGTACTGCGAGTTGATTCATTTTAGTTATTAATTGATCTTATCATTTGTGGCGTAATTACCAAGTTATAATCAGACAGCTTGGTGCCTGTAAACTCCTGTTTTCCTTCATAAACCACTCTGAGTGTGCCTGGTGCTAACTTAAAATCTTCCCAAACTACATTGGCAACGGTGTTGTCTAATTCATGATGGAAGTTAAAGCCATTTAATATGCCAACTCGCGTTTCTTGAGTGGAGTTTTCAGGTTTCCAGAAAGCTTGTATGTTGCCTGATAGACTGTAGTCGCCTTGTTTTTGTAAATCAATTTTAATTGTGGCTTTATTGTTTTTTTTATCGTGTCTGAGTGACACATTGTTAATTTTATTGCCGTATTGAAATTGCCCTACCCTATAAATAACAGGAATGGAGTAGCTTAATAACACATTCACCTTGATGTTTGTATTGGTTGGGTTGGATGTGTTGATGTTCACTTTTGGTAGTGCTGTGAACTGTAGGTGAGAGCGATATTCTCCATCTAGTAGGTTCCGTTGTTTTCTTGCAGACACTTTTACTGTTTGAGATTCACCAGGTATTAATGTTACTTGTTTAGGGGATAATCTGGCCATTCGGCTTAAGATTGGAGATGACAGTAACTCTTGTTGAGTGAGCTCTCTATAGCCGCCTTCTGGTAACGCTTTTAGCTCTTTCCAGTCGAGACGATAGCTTTGAATTTCTGTGCTGGTATTCATTAAAATGACGTTGGCTGAACGAGAGCGTTCATCAAGAACCAAGCGTGTAGGAGAAATAAGTAAGCTGGCTATGCTTGAAAGAGAGTATGTGCTCAAAATAAGGCTAAAAAAAAGGGTGTAAATATTTTTTTTCATATTATGGCCTATCAAAATTTTAGCTAAAAGTTAAAAGAAACTTGTAAATTAATGGTGTAATCCGCATCACTGTAATTCATGCTGCCAGAGCCAGACGTTCTTAGTGTCCCGCCAACATTAATTTCAGAGGTACCGTCTGTCCGTATAAATACAGAGCCGGGGGAGGTTAAGTTTGCTAACGTAAATTGCTCTGCTGAAAATGGTGCACTGTTAGTTTCAGCTTGAATAACAGTGGGTGTAATGAAAACCTGTGAATTAGGTGGGTAGTCGAATAATAAAAATTCCGCAGGAGAGCCTGCTTCAATGATTCTAAAATGATTTGTTGTAGATATGTTCCCTAAATAATCAATGGTATAACTACCAACACTTGCGTTGTGGCTGAGAACGATTCGACCAAAAGAGAGTGGTTGGGTATTTATAGCGCCTGCAGAAGAAGTAACGGAAGTCAGCATGAGTAGAGTACACACTAATGCTTGTCTCATATTACGCATAATAATTCCATATAAAAAAAGAAGTGTTATGCCAATATAACACTTCTTTTACTTTATTAATAAACAACAATAACTGGGAAAGTACCAGTATAGTCACCATCAATATAAGGGCTTGTTGTGGTTGTTGCATCAGTAGTCAGTGTTGCACCAACAGAAAATGAAACCGTGCCTGTTGCATCCGTTTGAAGGTTGGGGGTGGCGGTAGTGTAGGCTGTACCACTATTTGGACCACTGGTAATGTAACCGGTGAACGTGCCTAGAGTAAAAGCAGGTGTTCCAGGAGGCGCTGCAGCAGCCGCAACAGTAATAGTAGTAGTAGGACCTGGGAGTGTTAGCGTTAAGCTAGTGAAGCCTGCGGCGCTATCTACTGTATAGGTTGCTGGAGTACCTGCTGTTAATACAGACAGTGCAGCAGGGGGGCCACTTGTTGCTGCAGTAGGTGCAGAGCCGTCAGCGGGAATGACTACTGTGGCTGTTTCTGTACCTGCTGGATCGGCAGTAGCTCGAAGTGTTCCAAGATTAAGAGGTGTAACTTCAGTTAAGTTAAATGCGTTTTGAACTGTTACCGTTGCTGTCGTATTCACTGTTTCAGCTACAGCAATTGAGGATGCTCCAGCTAATAGTATTGAACCAATTACAATACTTTTTTGTTTGTTAAGGATAGCCATAAAGTTTACCTTTTTGAATAGATAATGTTTTTAACAGAGGCTGATACTACGGATTAGCTCAACTATTAATTACATGTTTCTATTGATTTTTCGCCTTAAATAAATAAGAAGGTATTGAGTTGTACCAATGCCAGTGTAAAACCAATGTAGTAACATGCAACTACTTTATCGACACTAAAGAAAAATACTTAATTTTTTTAACTCTGTGGTATTAAAAATAGCATATTTATATTCTTTTAGATCCTTTAATCTTACGCTAAATGATGCTGCAGCTTCTTACATGCCTTTTGTTTGTTTTATAGTAAATGTATTTCATGTCTGATAAAAGGAGGGAGGGGAATAGAAAAAATAGTAAAATTGGGTTTGAGAGTAATGTTTTTAATAGAATGAGTTGTTTTTTTAAGGTCGAAAATGAACAATAATGGATTTAAGGAGTGTTGTAAGGAACCTTTCGATCTCATTACGCTCTAATGTCGATGATGTGTTAAGTACCTTATTTTCTCTGGTAATAAGGTTGTGACTAATGATTTTATTTTGGAAAAAATGTGATTTTTAAAAACAGTAAAGCAATGAGTCTTTTTATATGTACTGCTTTAGCCCTGCTGGCGTTTGCAGGTAATTCAATTTTTTGTCGTTTAGCTTTGGGTGGGGGCTTGATTGATGCGTCTGGCTTTACGTTAATTAGGCTGTTATCTGGTGCAATTACCCTTGTTCTTCTATGGGGGGCGGTTCATAAAGTAAAAAATATGAAGTCAAATGAAATGTCTATCGAAATGTCTATCAATGCATTTTATTCTTTTGGTAGCTGGAAAGGGGCCTTTTACCTTTTTGTTTATGCCGTTGCTTTTTCTTTTGCGTATTTAACCTTAGATACTGGAACTGGGGCGTTGATTTTATTTGCTGCGGTTCAAATAACAATGATTTTGATAAGCGTTTTGAGAGGGGGGCGGCTCTCTAATGGTGAGTGGCTCGGAGTTATGCTCGCGTTCTCTGGTTTTGTTTATCTTGTATACCCAACACTTACAACACCGTCGTTGAATGGTTTTTTATTAATGACTGTTTCTGGTATTGCTTGGGGAATGTATAGCCTTCATGGGAAAGCATCAAAAAGGCCATTGGAAGATACACTTGGGAACTTTGTTAGGACCATTCCAGTCTTGTTTTTAATGTTGGTTGTTACATTTGATATGCTATCATTAACGTCAGAAGGCGTCTTTTTAGCCATTGCTTCTGGTGTTGTTGCTTCGGGTTTGGGTTATGCTTTATGGTATGCTGTATTACCTTTGCTAGGGGCTATTGCACCTGCAATACTTCAGTTACTTGTTCCTGTGCTTGCTGCTTTAGGTGGAATTATATTTGTTGATGAATCGATCAGTTTGCATTTAATTCTATCATCGCTCCTAATTATTGGTGGTGTTTTGGTTGTACTTAAATCAAAAGCGTAGTGGTATGTGAATTATAAACGAATACGTCATTTATCATGGCGTGTTTTTTCTTACGGTATGCTGTCTTTTGGCGATGGTGCTTCCATAGGTATGTCTAATGTGAAGCATGTCCCTTCGCCTACTTTGCTTGCGGTATTTATTGTTCCTCCTAAGGTTTGTGTCACAATATTAAATACGATATGCAGTCCTAACCCTGTTTTGCCTTGTCCTTGCTTCGTTGTAAAAAATGGATCAAATATTTTTTTGATTACATCGTCGGTAATTCCTTTTCCATCATCATAGATTTTGATAATAACTCGATTATCAGAGTGCTTCTGTGCGGTAACATGTATTTCTCCTTTTTCATGTTCTTCATAAGCGTGCAAAAGGGCATTGAGAACTAAGTTGGTGATGACTTGAGATAACGCTCCTGGGTAAGAGTTCAAGAGAATGAGTTGATCGCATTCGATGTTAACTTTTATTGCGGTTAGCTTCAGTTTGGGATGTAGGCTATGGATGATTTCATTTAAGTATTCTTGAATAGAAAACTCTCGTTTTGATTGATTTGTTTGATCAACGACAACCTGTTTAAAACTTTGAATTAAATGAGCGGCTCTTTTAGTGTTACCTAGTATTAATGCGGTTGAGTCTAGGGCAACCTCTAAATACTCATCTAAAGTGCTTTTCTTCAATTGGTTTGTTGCTAATGCATGCTGAAGGTCTGCTGTAGCGGTTTCTAAATGCGATGCAGAGGTGAGTGTGACACCTATAGGGGTACTGATCTCATGAGCAATACCTGCAACTAAGCGACCTAAAGCAGCCATTTTTTCTACTTGAATAAGAGCGTCCTGAGTTTCTATTAGTTGGTTATATGCTTGTTCTGCATATTCTTTTTCTATTAATGCGTTTTTCTCAGCTTGTTGTCTTGATGTTAACTCTAAACTGATTTTCTTGATAATATCATTTATGCCATTAACCAGTGTTCCCCATTCTAAATACCGTTGATCTGGCAATACGTATTTTTCTTTGACGCGTAGGTCACGAGCGATAAAAAGTGCTTTCTCTAAGTTTTTAATCGGAGTGAAAATGTAGCGATGTAGGATATAAATAAGTAATGCGCCAATAAAAAAAATACCAATTACCTGCACTGTGATCACTTCCCAAAGTGATTTTTCGATTCTTTTACTAAATGGTTCGGTGGTTAAAAAAACTTCAACATAACCAAGGGCTGTATTGTTGTAAATAATATCCACTTTTAGAACATCTTCATGATGAGGGATGTTGTTTAGTTCTAACGAAGAAGGTTCCCCAGTTTGTCCTATTTGGCGGTTGATGGAAATGTTTTGTTGATCATTTGCTTTAATGGCTACAACCGCTTCGTTTAGAAGCTCAGCGTCTAGGGTATCTTGGATGTATTCTAGATCGAGTTGCCAAAAGCCACTAGCAAGAGATAAAGAGAGTCTCTTAGTTAGTTGAACTTGCATCAATTGGTAACCTTCATCTGCGATTTGCTTATTAGATGTGTAAGAATACCAACCCGTCATTGATAAAATAAAGAGCAACGTTCCAATAATCCAAGCAAGTAGTTTAAATTGAATGCTTTTAGGCATGAGCACTTGTCCCTAGTTAAATATTTAAACGCTGTCTTTCTTCTAGCCATACAGTAAGCTGTTTTAATGATAGCGGATGAGAGTGGAGGTATCCTTGGCTTTCTATGCAGCCCATCTCAAGTAACCATGCTTGCTGTTCGTCTGTTTCAATGCCTTCAGTCAGTACTTTAATGCTTAAATGCTCTCCTAAGCTAAGGAAGGTGCGAATAAGTCTACTAAGACTCAGTCTTTCAGAGAGACCGTCTAACATTATTTGACATAAATCTTGTTTCTCCTAAATTGGATGAAGCAATCGTTTTTGAATATAAATAATACTTCAAAAACGATCATTAGTTTCATTGTTTAATAACTTATATAAAACTCCTTCAACAGTACTTAAGAGTGTAGAAAAAGAACCTCGTTTTCACAAACTAAACACTTGAAAAATTGATTAAAGTTCTAAGGGTAGGAGGCAATAGATATTTCGAAAGAGGATGGGGAGGAGGTGTCCCCATGAATGTTCATTTAGAACCTTGTGCTGGTTGCATACGCAACAGAGAAAGCGCCTTCTTGAAAGGCTTTCAACCCCGTATCAGAGAAGTGTATAGGGAGTGGATTTTCTTTGATAATTTCTTTTAAATCGCCATTGCTAACAAGTGCTACCTCAACTGAGTCAATAAGTTGAATGGCTGTTTCTATTTTAAACCCAACGGATGAACCTACGAACTTGCCTTTTGTTGGTCGTTCGCGAATGGATACATGGCTTACCTTATAATCTTCGAATAACTTTTTTAGCGTAAACTGATACTTTCTCATCGCCTCGCTGTTTTCTGACTGAATTAAAGGAATACGCACTTGACGACAGTCGATAATTTGAAATAAACCGTTGTCTTTAGATAGCAGGCAAAGAATGGCTTCATTACTTTTTATTTCTATACCGCACGTAATCATCTCTATTACCTATGTTATTTAATATGAGGTGCAATTATCCCATAGAGAAAAGTAAAAAACACTGCACTGCACTGCGTTAAATAGAAGGATGTCATGGTATTTGTAGATAATGGGGTGTTTGTGACTTTTTTGAAAAAATACACTCTTCTTTAAAATTGTATCAGCGTATACTTTTAGAATATTCTTTTGCAGAAAACAAAAAATCGAGATTTTCTGCTGTTTTTCCTGTTGATTTATATGGTAATGGATTTATAGTTTCATGAGCGAGTTTACTGTTTCTTCTGTGTCGTGCCCCGATGTTGTATCTTTGCATACTATTTTGCCACAAGAACCTTTGCTGATGATGGGAGCGGGTCCTGTTCCTATCCCTGATCGTGTCGCCAAGGCCAATTCCGTGGTAATTAACCACTTAGGTGACACCATGTCACAAGTGATTGATCAAGTTAAATCCATGTCACGGTATGTTTTCCAAACCCGTTCAAAGTGGGTTCTTGGTGTTGCTGGGCCAGGTTCTGCTGCGATGGAAATGGCGGCCGCGAACTTAGTGGAGCCAAATGATAGAGTATTAAGTATTTCAAATGGATTTTTTAGTAATCGAATGGCTCAAATGGCTGCGCGTGTTGGAGGGGTGGTAACAGAAGTCATTACTCCAGCAAAAGATGCGGCCGATCCTGATTGGGTGAGAACGCATCTTGAGAAAGTGCGACCACGCATCATTACTATGGTTCAGGGAGAAACGTCCAGCACTGTTTGTAATATCTACTTAAAAGAAATTGGACAGTTGGCGAAAGAATATGGCTGTCTTCTGGTTGTCGATGCGGTGTGCACTCTCAGTACTATGCCACTCAAGATGGATGAATGGCAAGTTGATGCTGTGATAACGGGAGGGCAAAAAGGTCTATCCTCTATCCCTGGTGTTTCTTTATTGGCCTTTTCGGAATTGGCATGGGAAAAAATTACGTTACGCAAAGAGCCTGTCGTTCAATGGTGTTTAGATGCAAAGTTAGCAGAGAATTTTTGGCACAATAACGGCTATCATTATACGGCACCAGTCTCTGGAATTATGGCAATTCATGAAGCGCTTAAGCTAGTGTGTGAAGAAACATTAGATGTACGTTTTCAGCGTCATTTACGTTGTTCTTTAGCGTTACAGCATGGTATTGAAGGAATGGGACTTGAATTATTTGTACCGTCTGAATCCCGTTTAAACTCTGTTGTTGGCATCTCTATTCCTGAAGGGTTGACGGCCGAAGGAATATGCCATCATATTTCTCATAAACATAAAGTCGAAATCGCTGGCTCTTTTGGTCAACCTATTGTGAGAATTGGACAGATGGGAGAGCAGTGTCGAGAGCACAACTTGTTTAGAGCCTTGCATGCTCTTGGTTGTACCATGCGAGATTTAGGAAAGAAAGTGGATTTGCCAACGGGCATGGCAGAGCTAGAAACGTATTTGCAATCGTTAGGAAGGTGATATTTTTATAATATAAGTATTTGTTTATGTTATGAAAAAATAAGCTCTCATGAAAAAACTCAGATTGGTTCTGAGTTTTTTTTGCACATAATACCAAGATAATGACGAATGACAGGTAAGCGACAGTTTGATGGGATATCTTGTTTGTTATTAGTACACATACAATAAGTACTGGTACCTTAAATAAAAAAAATAACAAGCAGGAGATAACCTATGCTGAATCGTAAGTCCGTATTGTCTACATCTATTAAATTAGCCGTAGCAAGCACTTTCTCTACATTCGTTTTAGTTGGGCAAGCGCAAGCGTTTGAGCCCGCACGCACGGCTGAATGTATTGCACCAGCAAACCCTGGTGGCGGTTGGGATTTTACATGTCGTAGTGTTGGGAAAACATTAGTAGATTTGCAGTATATTAAAGGCAACGTTCAGACTGTTAATATGGCTGGTGCAGGTGGTGGTGTTGCATTTGCCCATACAGTAAGTAAGCGCGCTAAGGACGATGCGCTAATTGTTGCTGCAAGTACGGCAACAACTACTCGTCTTGCTCAAGGTCAATTCCCTGGAATGAACTCCGATCAAGTAAAATGGGTTGGCACATTAGGTGCTGATTATGGTGTTATTGCTGTAAGCAAAGACTCTGCTTTTCAAAGTTTAACAGAATTAATGGCAAAGCTGAAAAGCGACCCAAATGCGGTTAAGTTTGCTGGCGGTAGTGCAACGGGTGGATGGGATCACCTGAAGGTTTTGCTTGCTGCAAAAGAAGCAAATGTTGAAAATTTACCAAAAATTAAATACTTAGCTTTTAACGGTGGAAGTGAAGCCATTGTTCAAGTGGTTGGTGGTCACATCGATGCTTACACCGGCGATATCTCTGAAATCAAAGGGTTCATGGATTCTGGCGATTTACGTGTCTTGGCGGTGCTTTCTGAAGAGCGTTTACCTGCACCATTTGCTCATATTCCAACAGCGATGGAGCAAGGTATTGGAACGATTGCGCCAAACTGGCGTGGGTTTTATGTTCCAGGTAAGGCCAGCGATGACTCGTATGAATGGTGGGTAAAAACCATTGATGAGTTGTATACAACACCTGAATGGAAAAGCGTGATGGCAAAAAATGGATTAATGCCATTTCATAAAACTGGAACAGAATTCACTCAATTCGTTAAAAATCAAACGTTAGACATCCGTTTACTGTCAAAAGACATTGGACTGATTAAATAATCAGTCATTCTAGTCAATACTAAGAGGCGAGTGTTTGCTCGCCTCCTTCTTCTTTTTTTAAACTCTTTTTTAATATGGAGCAGCGTCATGCGTTTAAATGATCGCGTGTTTGGCATGCTTATGCTAATTCTTGCCTTTGGTTATGGTTGGGAAGCGACTCAATTCCCGGAACCGTTTGGGGGTGGTGAATCTGTTGGACCAGAGACATTTCCTATTATTCTGTCTTTCTTATTAGGTATCAGTGCTATTTATCTGATTATTAAGCCTGATATAGATGAAGCATGGCCAGCGCCAAGAATGCTCTTGGAGTTATCTGTCATTGCATTGGCCATTTTAGCTTTTGCATGGGCAATTGAACCACTGGGCTTTATTCCAGCCGCCGTTCTTATGGTGAGTTACTTATGTTGGAGAATGGGCGCTAAGCCTAAGCAGAGTATAGCAACAGGTGTTATTACTTCTGTTGTTATGTTCGTGGTCTTCAATAATGTGCTTGAACTGGCCTTACCCTTAGGCTTACTGGAGTTTTAACAATGGAAACTATCAATTTATTATTGCAGGGTTTTTCCGTAGCGCTAACGCCTGAAAGCATTATGTTTGCCATTATTGGTTCTATCTTAGGAACATTAATTGGTGCATTACCTGGCCTTGGCCCTGCAAATGGCGTCGCGATTCTCATACCACTTGCATTTAGCTTGGGTTTGTCTCCAACCTCTTCTCTGATTTTACTTACTTCCGTTTATGCGGGGGCAATGTACGGTGGGCGTATTTCATCTATCCTTTTAAACATCCCTGGTGACGAACCAGCGATGATGACCTGCTTAGATGGTCATCCAATGGCTTTAAAAGGAAAAGCGGCAGAAGCCTTAGCGATTTCTGCTATTGCCTCTTTTATCGGTAGCTTAATTGCAACAATCGGATTGGTTATTTTAGCGCCAATTTTAGCGGAATTTGCGTTGAAATTTGGTCCTGCTGAATACTTTGCCTTGTTTGCATTGGCTTTTGCTACTTTAGGTGGGATTACAGGCAAAAATCAATTTAAAACATTAATGGCAGCGGCATTGGGATTAATGATTGCGTCAGTTGGCATTGATATTTCTTCAGGAGTTCAGCGTTATACATTTAACACTCTTGAGTTATTTGAAGGTGTTGATTTCATCATTGCTATTGTAGGTTTGTTTGCGATCAGTGAGTTACTTTTCTTTATTGAAAAACACGCTGGCGATGGTCTGAAAAAAGTGGCAGTGAACCGTTTAAAGTTGACCATGAAAGACATTATTAAAGTGCTTCCATCTTCTCTGCGTGGCGCATTATTAGGCTTTGTTGCAGGTGTTTTACCGGGTGCAGGGGCTTCTCTGGGTAGCTTCGTTAGTTATACGTTAGAGAAAAAAGTAGTTGGGGATAAGGGCGAGTTTGGTCATGGTGATCCCCGTGGTGTTGCGGCCCCCGAAGCGGGTAATAATGGTGCAGCTTCTGGTGCTTTAGTACCTATGCTAACTCTCGGCGTCCCTGGCAGTGGCACAACAGCAGTGTTGTTGGCAATGTTGATTTCTCTGAATATCACACCTGGTCCAATGTTATTTCAACAAAATGCAGATTTAGTATGGGGTGTTATTGCCGCGCTATTTGTCGGTAATTTAGTCTTACTCTTATTAAATATTCCAATGGTAGGTATCTTTGTTAAATTGTTGAGTATTCCACCAAAGTATTTAATGCCTATTGTTACTTTAGTGGCGTCAGTTGGTATTTATTCGGTAAGTCACAGTGCATTAGATTTGTATTTTATGGTGGCATTTGGTGTATTAGGTTACATTTTAAGAAAAGTAGAAATCCCATTAGTACCTGTAATTCTTGGGATGTTGCTTGGGCCTGAAATGGAAAAAAGCTTGCGACATGCCCTTGTTTTGTCGGATGGCGAATGGGGGGCATTGTTTAACAGTGGATTGAGTATTTCTTTATGGGTAATTGCTGGGCTTGGTTTGGTCTTACCTATGATTGTTGGTCCTATTGTGAGAGCGAAAATGAAACAAACCAAATCTTCTGTTTGATTTTTTAGCGTTTATTTGGCTTTTTTGATGTGTTATCTACTTTAACGCATTTGATAAAATTCGGAGTAAAGTGTTTTTACTCCGAATTTTATTTTTTAGGCCATACTTGAATTTGATATCGAGCCGCTTATTCATAGAGAGTGTATTCATGAGAGTGTTAGTAGTAGAAGATACGAAAGTGCTTGGAGAAGCCATTTGTGAACGCCTGAACAGTTTAGGTCATGCTGCTGACTTGGTCATGAATGGTCAACAAGCTTCGGACATTTTAAAGTATCAGGTTGTAGATTTGATCATTCTAGATTTGAACTTACCTGGACTGTCGGGGCTACAGGTATTAAAGAATTTACGATCGCGTAATAACTCTACACCTGTTTTGATTTTAACAGCCCTAGATCAAATAGAAGATCGTATTCTCTTACTGGATGCAGGGGCGGATGATTATTTAACAAAGCCGTTTAATTTTGGGGAGCTTGAAGCACGTTGTCGAGCGTTACTAAGGCGCCATCATGGGTACGCAACGAATATTACAGAGCATGGGAATTTACAAGTAAACAGAGATGCTAGACAAGTATTATTGAATGGAGAAGTTCAGCCTATTACGAGTAGAGAGTTTCAATTACTTGAAATATTTTTAGGTCACTTAGGCCGAGTATTAAGTAAAGATGAAATAACAGAACACTTGTTTAATTTTGATGAGAGTCCTGGTCCAAATGCAATTGAGTTGTATGTTGGCCGATTGAGAAAAAAACTAGCAGGGAGCTCGTTAGTTATTAGTACATTAAGAGGGTTAGGTTATGTGGCGGAAATTGCCAAACTACCAAAGCCTGACTGAAGAAGAACAAGCCTTAAAGCAAGCGCCTTCCTTACGAGTGCGCTTTATATTATCAGGTATTGGTATTATTAGTATCATTGCCATTATTGCGATTAACCTAGTGTTTAATTACAGTCAAAGACTTGCTGACTTATCTTATGATCGTTTATTGAGAAGCGCTCTCTTGCAAATGGATGAGAATGTTGTCCTTGTTAGAGGAGAAGTGTCTATTGATATCCCTTGGTCGGTTTTTTCAACATTAGCTCAAGCAAACGACGATCGTATCTTTTACCGTGTAGACAGTTCTGAAAATGGTTTCATTACAGGGTATAAGGACCTATCAGGTGAACCTCCCAAGCCGTCAAAGTTAGGTGAGATGCAGTTTTATAACCAAGTGTTCTCGGCAGAAGAAATTCGTGTCGCATGGCTTGAAAGAGGGCTAACTGAGGCTAATTCACAAGGCACTATCCGAATATTACTTGCTCAAACTCGTTTATCTCGTGAAGAAATGGCATCCTCCATAACAACAAGAGCCTTACAAGTGGTGGTGTTAATTGTATTTGTAACCATTGCGTTAATTACATTTGGTAGTCATTTTGTCTTGCGGCCACTGCATAGGATCGAGGATGTGTTAGAAGCCCGCTTACCTGGGGACTTAACTCCAATAACGATTAATACACCGAAAGAAACGCACCATTTAAAAGTGTCTATTAATCATTTTATGGCGCGATTACAACGTAATTTAGAACAGCTGGAAAATTATACAGCTGAATCTGCTCATCAATTGAGAACACCGCTAACGAGCTTAAAAGCACTGGCTGAGAATGCACGTGATCAAACAACACCAGAGAGGCAAAAAGAAGCGTTAGAGAAAATAGTCTTGCAAAGTGACAAGCTCAGCCAGACTGTTACTATGCTATTAAATCAGGCTGTGGTGTCCCATCGATTACAGACACAAGATCTTGTTGAAATTGAAATGAATCGCCTTGTAAAACAAATCTGTATGGATTTGGCGGTTTCTGCTTTGCAGCAAAATATTTATTTGTCTTTTGAGTCTTCTACTGACAATGCTCCCGTTTTAGGTGATGAGTTTTCTCTGCAACAAATGCTGACGAATTTAATTGATAACGCCATTCGCTACAGCCGTCATGTTAACGATGATGAAACTTCTAAGTCTGTGGACATTCATGTCTTTCAATATAAAACATTTATAGGAGTGAAAATTGTCGACTACGGTTTAGGGATTAATGATGACGATAAGATAAAAGTATTTGAACGATTCTACCGAGGACAATACGAAATATCGGGCAGTGGTGTTGGGCTTGCTATGGTAAAAGACATAGCTGATCGGCATGGTGCAACGGTGTCTGTTTTAGATACAGAACCGCAAGGTACAACAATAGAAGTGCTTTTTCCAGAAAGAGTGTTAACAGGAGGGCATGAGTGAAAGACAGTATAGCGGCGTTGCTGATACTTCTAACGGTGTTTTTTACAAAGCCTTCTTTTGCTGTAAATAATGTCTATGAATTCGGAAAAACGAATGCATTAAGTCATTTAACTTTGTATTCAACGGTTGATATTAAGACTTTGTCACCGTTAATTACGCATTTTATTAGCTTGAATCCAGACATAAGAATTCAGTATGAACAAATGGGTGAGGTGGATTTATATGATCGAGTTATTAGAGAGAAAGATCAGCCAAAAGCAGGTTTGGTAATTAGCAGTGCTATGGATCTACAGTTGAAATTGGTGAATGATGGTTTTGCACAACGTTATCAATCTGTTATTACAGATGAATTGCCAACAATGACAACATGGAGGAACCAAGTCTTCGCGTTTTCACTCGAACCTATCGTTATGGTAGCGAATCGAGGCCTATTTCCTAATTCTGAATTTCCTAACAACCGACAAGAGCTTCTGCAAACCATTCGAAAATACAGTAATGATATTAAAGGTAGAATTGGCACCTATGACGTTCGCAACAGTGGTGTTGGCTATTTATTAGCAAGCCAAGATTCAAGGCAAGCGAATACAACATGGGGGCGTTTACTAGAAGCTTTTGGTAGTCATAAAGTAAGAACATACTGTTGCTCGAATGAAATTATTGATGATATTGAGAGTGGTCGAATAGTACTAGGCTATAATGTATTAGGGTCGTCTGCATACCAACGAGTTTTAAAAAACCCTTGGTTGATTATGATTATCCCTAGTGATTACACGTTAATGTTAATGAGGGTTGCTTTGATACCTAAAAACACGGCAAATGCACGTAATGGGGAATTATTTCTAGATTATTTATTGTCAGATATCGGTCAAAAAATGATGCAGACAGAGAACTTACTTTATCCTATAAAAGAATTACCAGGGCAATCCCCTCAGTCTCTTAGTCCATCACATCCGACAAGGATAATCGAGTTAGATCAACAATTATTATTAGGTAGAGATTACGCAAAGCAAAAACGTTTTATTGAAGAATGGGAATACGCTTTAGAGTTGAATGCTGAAATTAAATGATGGATGCTATACATTCACAACAAAGCAATAAAGAATCGGGTGTGTGTTCTTATTTT
This sequence comes from Marinomonas phycocola, assembly GCF_047525455.1. Taxonomy (NCBI): domain Bacteria; kingdom Pseudomonadati; phylum Pseudomonadota; class Gammaproteobacteria; order Oceanospirillales; family Oceanospirillaceae; genus Marinomonas; species Marinomonas phycocola. Next base: position 105,909 of record NZ_JBLIXL010000002.1, on the reverse strand, counting down.
GGAACAGATAATATAGGAATGAATTATGACATTATTTATACGCACTGCGTTTACTATTGTATTTAGTTTCTTTTCTCCCTCTCTTTTTGCTGGTGAGCTTGTTAAACCTTCTGGTCAAGTAATTCTTACTGTTATGGGGAATATTGACCAGACCAATCAAACAGGTGGAAAAGCAGAATTTAATCGATCAATGATCGAAAAAATCGGATTAAGAAAGCGGCAAACTACGACGCCATGGACTGAGGGTGTTGCAGTATTTGAAGGCGTGCTTGTAAAAGATCTGTTAGACTGTGTTGGTGCGAAAGGGACGAATTTAAAAATTACAGCCTTGAATGATTACAGTGCAAATATGCCACTGACTGATTTGAATAAATACGACGTGATTCTAGCAATGAAACAAGATGGGGAACGCTTACGCATCAGAGGCAAAGGGCCTATTTTTGTAGTCTACCCTTTCAATGAATTTCCTGAACTTAATAGTGAAATAATCTATAACCGATCTGTATGGCAGGTTGCATCGATCACTGTAGAATAATTTTGGTTTCCATGACCTCATAGGTGCGGGGCATTGTCATAGCAAGTGTTTATAGGAAGTTGGTAATTGAATAATGCATAAATATCGAACTATTTTATTAAATATATTCCTCATTAACTTGAACAGCACGTTGTTAGAATTAACAATTGGATGGCGCATAAACACTTTATATTTATACAAATATTAATTTAATATCAGGCACATTTATCTGGAAAACGTTCTGCAATTTCATGTAACTCTGTTTGAATGTTGATAAAAGCGTGAACGATATCTGGATCAAAATGTTGACCAGAGCCTTCAACAATGATTTTGACTGCTTTTTCATGTGTAAATGCAGATTTATAAACGCGCTTACTGATTAAAGCATCATACACGTCTGCAACCGACATTAATCTTGCTGAAAGGGGGATGCTCTCTCCTATTAGCCCGTTTGGGTACCCAGAACCATCCCATTTTTCGTGATGCCCAAAGGCTATTTCGCGAGCGAATCGTAAGAATGGAATATTACTGTGCCCTAATAATGCTTCCGCTCTGGAAATTGCATTATCTCCTAATGTGGCATGTTGTTTTATTATGTTGAACTCGCTTTCGGAAAGCGCGCTAGGTTTCAGAAGAATGCTATCAGGGATGCCTGCTTTTCCTATGTCGTGTAAAGGCGCTGACCTAAAAATCAAATCAATATTTTCTTGAGTCAATTGATGTTTATGTCGAGGAAATTTAGCCAATTCAATTGCTAGAGCTTTTACATAATGTTGCGTTCTTCTTATATGATTGCCCGTATCATCGTCTCTGGCATCGGCAAGACTGGCTAATGCCAGGATAGTGATGTCTTGAGTTTGAGTCAGTTCTCTTGATTTTACAGATATCGTTCTTTTTAATTCTTTATCTTGTGAGACCAGTAAGTGTCTAATACGTCCTAGATTAACGTGTGTTTTGACTCTAGCTAAAACCACGGCAGGTGAGATAGGTTTTGTTATGTAGTCAGCAGCACCGATTTCAAAACCATAATCCTCGTCTGTTTGGTCACCCATTTCTGAGATAAAAATAATGGGAATGTGCTGGGTTACTGGGTTGTCTTTAATTTTCTTACATACTTCATAGCCTTTCATTTCAGGTATCATAACGTCTAGAAGTATGAGATCTGGGAGTATCGGATGTGTTAATTTATCTAAAGCTTGTTTGTCGTTTTTAGCTTCAATAATATGATATTTATCTTCTAAAAAAGTCATTAGTACACTGATGTTGATGGGGTCATCATCAACGATTAGTATCTTTGCTTTAGTAGTAGACATGTCTGTTCCTCTAGGTGTTTATTATTAATTAGAATGCATCAACGCCTCTATAGATATTTTGGCACTGAAGCACTAATACTGAAACGTTCATTTGGTAAAGGATTGTTAAGGTGAGTTTGAAGAAAAAATCGATATATTAAGAAATAATTTTAAAATGAGTATGGAATGGTGATATTTGAAATGGTGTAGATCGTGAATCATAGAATCGAGCTGTTATAATAGCTCTCAGTAGAACGTGCATTGTCTTCAATTTATTATTAACTGATTTAGGATAAGTGGTGAAAAATCAAAATAAGAATACTATTAAAAAGTATGCGTCTATTTTTGCCATTATTTGTCTTGTTGCGCTTGTATCCGCTACGGGTGTGTATTTAGGGACGCTGTTTTCTGATTAGAGAACCTTTTCTTTCCTTTGATTGAATTAGCAGTTAACTGAATCAGTAAAGACAGTTTAAATTGCATTGGAATCCAATGGCTAATGAGTCATTTTCATTTAAGCCATGTGATATGATTGAAAAAAATTAACGTACAGGTGACAGAATGCCGTTTGATGGCCAACAAATAGAAGATTTTTTTCGACTTCAAAGTAACGCTCGTTATGATGCAGTTGTGGCTCATTGTAAAAAAGAACAAGACATGTGGATGCTTCAAGATGACCAAGGGTGTTTAATTATTGATTTAGGCACTGAAAAAGTGCTACCAATTTGGAGCGATTCTACATTGGCTGAGCAATGGAAAGGCAAAGAGTATGCGGAATTTTCTGCAAGTGTAATTGCGTATGCGGATTTCACCAATAAATGGTTACCTGGTATGATTAGAGATGGATTTAAATTGGGGATTGCGCCTAATTTAGCGGGTGAAGGCATTGTTGTTGCTACGGCTGAATTTGCGCGTGATATTGGTGTTGATGTAACGGCCGAATTGAACTAAAAATCGCCTTGAGATTGAGGTTTTTCAATGAATAAGAACATAATTCGTAATTTACTTATTGGTGCAGCAGCTATTGCACTGGTTGCATGCAGCTCTTCTCCAACTGGGCGCTCTCAATTTGTGTTATTGCCAGACAGTCAGCTAGATAAAATGGGTGTTGAATCCTTTGCAGCCATGAAAACAGAAATCAAAACCTCTTCTAATACGGTTTTGACTAAGCATGTTCAATGTGTGGCGGATAGAATTATCCAAGTATTACCTGAAGAATATCGTGATCAGGCATGGGAAGTCGTGTTGTTTGATGATAAACAAGTGAATGCTTTTGCTCTACCTGGTTATAAAATTGGTGTTTATACTGGGTTATTGAATATAGCGAGCAATCAATCTCAGCTAGCGTCTGTAATGGGTCATGAAGTGGGGCATGTATTGGCCCGACATAGTAATGAGCGTGTTTCTACTCAATTAGCAACCAGCCAAATTCTAGCTCTTGGCCAAAAATTAAGTGGTGAAAGTACGCCAATAAAACAAGCCATTTTCCAAGGCCTTGGTTTGGGGGCTCAATATGGGATTATTCTCCCGTTCAGTCGAGCCCATGAATCTGAAGCTGACTTGATGGGCTTAGATTTGATGGCCAAAGCGGGTTTTGATCCTCGTGAGAGTACGGAATTATGGCGAAATATGAGTGCAAACTCCGGTAAACAGCCATCAGAAATGATGTCTACTCATCCGTCTCACTCTACTCGTATTGATGATTTAAATAGCAACATGGCAGAGCCTTTAGCAATATATCAACAACTGGTATCGCTTAATAAACAGGCAAACTGTTACTAAATAGCGTTATAAATAGCCAAGTGCTTTTTCTATGTTGAAAGCAACTTGGCTCTTTTCTCAAAAGAGACCCTGCTTGTAAGGACGCTTTCGTGTTTTATCTGTCTCCTCTTTTTAGTTCAAATGTACGAATCAGTACGTCTATCATTGTGACGGCGGCAGTGGATAGCTGTGTTCTACTGCGTGTAATGATACCAATATCTCTTTCAATCATCGGCTCGACCACAGGCAAACAATGAGCGCCTTGTTCGCGCATTTGTTGCTCACAAAGTGCTGGTACTACAGCGACACCTAATCCTGTAGCAACCATGCGACCAACGGTTGCAAGTTGATGTGCATCATACGCAACGGAGAGCGTGAGGTCATTTTTTTCAAGCGTTTCTTCGATTAATTGGCGAAGACTAGAAGGCCGTTGTAACGTAATAAAATCGTCTTTTAATAAATGTCTCCATGATACTTGCAGGGCATCTTTGAGATCGTGATTCTCTGGGATGACGGCAATAAATCTGTCTTTGAATAATGGTTTAAAACTTAAGTCTTCACTATTACCTGGATCAAATGAAATGCCAATTTCTAAACGCCCTTGACGAACCATATCAACCACTGTGTCGGCCAACACATCGTGTACTTCTATTTTTATTTTCGGGTATTTTTTGTGGTAGTTGACCAGTCCTTCAGGCAAAAGTGACGCGGCAAAGGAGGGCATTGCTGCGATGGCAATTTTGCCTTTTTTTAGAGAGAAGCGTTGGTGTATCTCTTCTTGAGCATTATCCCATTGGGCGAGTAATTGTTTTGCAATTGGTAATAAAGCGTCTCCTTCCGGTGTAAGTGCAATGGTTCTTGTGGTTCGACTTAATAATCTTCCCCCTAGAGATTCCTCTAAGTTTTTTATAGTCAGGCTTAGAGTGGGTTGCGAAAGGTGAAGTATGTTGGCCGCTTCCGCAAAGCTTAATGTACGGGCAATGGTAACAAACGCTCTAATTTGTTTTATATTCATTGAAAAGCCCAATTAATAAATAGAAAAAATAAACTTAATTAATATATAAAACTAATACACACTTAAAACAAGTAAAACGTACGTTTCAATTTAATTAAGTTCACGCTTAATACTCAAAGAGGTGTAAAAATGGCAGGTTTCGATAAAGTCGTGGACAGCTATGAAGAAGCAATGGCTGGAATAGAAGATGGAATGACGGTGATTGCTGGTGGTTTTGGATTGTGTGGCATACCAGAAAACTTGATTGCTGAAATTAAAAAACGCCAGACAAAAGGCTTAACCATCGTTTCTAACAATTGCGGTGTGGATGGTTTTGGTTTAGGTGTGTTGTTAGAAGGCATGCAAGTTAAAAAAATGGTGTCTTCCTATGTTGGTGAAAACGCGCTTTTTGAAAAACAGTTATTGAACGGTGAATTAGAAGTCGAACTCACGCCACAAGGCACACTTGCTGAGAAAATGCGTGCTGGTGGAGCCGGTATCCCTGCATTTTATACTGCGACAGGTGTTGGCACTCCCGTTGCCGAAGGAAAGGAAGTAAGAGAGTTTAATGGTCGAGAGTATGTATTAGAAGAGTCAATCCGCGGTGATTTTGCGATTGTAAAAGGTTGGAAAGCCGATCGTTATGGAAATGTTATCTATCGTCATACGGCTCAAAACTTTAACCCGTTAGCGGCAACGGCTGGAAAAATTACAGTCGTTGAAGTGGAAGAATTGGTTGAAGTTGGTGAATTGGATCCAGCGCATATTCATACTCCAGGAATTTACGTTGATCGATTAATCGTTGGTTCTTTTGAGAAGCGCATTGAAAAACGCACGGTTACTGAATCTGCATAAGATTCAGTACTTTGACTGTCCGCGATTCATTTTTTCAAGAGTAGTTTTAAACTGTATTTGGGTGATGTTATGACACTTTCTAGAGATCAAATGGCAATGCGTGTTGCGCGTGAATTACAAGATGGCTTTTATGTGAATTTAGGAATTGGTATTCCTACATTGGTAGCAAACTTTGTTCCAGAGGGAATGGAAGTGATGCTCCAATCTGAAAATGGTTTATTGGGAATGGGGTCGTTTCCAACCGATGAAACCATTGATGCGGATATGATTAACGCGGGTAAGCAAACGGTTACTGCGGTATCGGGAGCGTCTATTTTTTCTTCTGCGGAATCATTTGCCATGATTCGTGGTGGGCATGTTGATTTAACCGTTTTGGGCGCATTCGAAGTCGATGTGCAGGGAAACATTGCGTCATGGATGATTCCAAATAAATTGATCAAAGGGATGGGTGGCGCAATGGATTTGGTTGCAGGGGCGGATAATATTATCGTCACAATGACTCATGCTTCTAAAAATGGTGACTCTAAATTGTTAGAAGCATGCTCTTTGCCTCTTACAGGAAAAGGTTGTATCAAAAAAGTCTTAACAGACTTGGCTTGGCTGGAAATTGAGAACGGTGCGTTCATGTTAAAAGAACGTGCTCCTGGCGTCAGTGTTGAAGAAATTAAAGAAAAAACGCAGGGTAAATTGATCATTCCTGATCATGTTCCAGAAATGCAATTTAATTGATTTTATAGCGCTTATTCGGAGTATGGAATGGCGAATACTTACTATTTAGTGGAAACGGTATTATGAAAATTGTGATTGTTGCAGCGAATCGCACACCTATCGGTGCATTCTCTGGTGGTTTGTCGTCATTAAGTGCAGTAGAAATTGGGCGTCAGCTTTTATCTAGTATGTTAACGGCTCAGCCAGAATTGACGTCTCATATTGATGAAGTGATTCTTGGACAAGTACTTACGGCTGGTTGCGGACAAAACCCAGCGCGTCAAACGGCATTGAAAGCAGGTTTACCAAACCATGTGTCAGCAATGACGATTAATAAGGTGTGTGGTTCTGGTTTGAAGGCCGTGCAATTGGCTGCTCAAGCCATTCTGGCAGGTGATGCCAAAATGGTTGTTGCGGGTGGTCAAGAGTCTATGAGTCAAGCGGCTCATGTTCTTCCTAATAGCCGTAATGGCCAAAAGATGGGGGATTGGGGGTTAATTGACTCCATGGTGACTGATGGTCTATGGGATGCGTTTAATGACTACCATATGGGCATGACAGCAGAAAACATAGCAGAACGTTGGGATATTTCCCGTACTGAGCAAGATACGTTTGCTGCGGCATCGCAACAAAAAGCGTCTAAGTCTTTGTCTTCAGGGCGTTTCAAAGATGAAATTGTTGCTATTCGTGTTCCTCAAAGAAGAAAAGATGACCTTGTTGTTGATGAAGATGAACAGCCTAGACCTCAGACAACGGCTGAGTCATTAGGCAAACTTCGCCCTGCATTTAAAAAAGAGGGCTCAGTGACCGCGGGTAATGCATCAACGTTAAATGATGGTGCAGCGATGGTCGTTGTTACTACAGAAGAGAAAGCCAAGGCGTTAGGCCTGCCAATATTAGTGTATGTAGAAGGGTATGCTAATGCGGGGATCGATCCTGAAATTATGGGAACAGGCCCTATTCATGCGACTAGAAAATGTTTACAAAAAATCAATTGGACAATCGATGATCTTGATCTAATAGAGGCCAATGAAGCGTTTGCGGTACAGGCATTAAGTGTGAATAAAGAGCTTGGTTGGGATGCAGAAAAAGTAAATGTGAATGGTGGTGCAATTGCTCTTGGGCATCCAATTGGTGCATCAGGTTGTCGAGTTCTTGTTACTTTAATTCATGAAATGCAAAAGGGTGGTGCTAAAAAAGGCTTAGCTACCTTGTGTATTGGTGGTGGAATGGGAACAGCACTGGCTGTTTCTAAAGCGTAGTTTTCTTTGTGTTAAAGAATGGCTTTCGAAAAAGGCAGAATGAGTATGACCGCTTATTTTGCCTTTTTTATGCGCTTTTACTGTGCGAAAAAAATAGTTATTTACTTGTTGCGTTTTTAATGGATAGAATCATGCAAACAATTATGATTCATATTCAGGGGGCGCAAAATGGCGACCAAAGAACATTTTAATACTCTTACACCAGAAGAGCAGCGAGTTATTGTAAATAAAGGGACTGAGCGTGCTTTTACTGGAGAATATACGGACCTATTTGAGAGAGGGTTATACGTCTGTAAACAATGTGATTCTCCTCTTTATCGCTCAGAACATAAGTTTCCCTCTCATTGTGGATGGCCCAGTTTTGATGATGAAATCACAGGCGCAGTAAAGCGGGTTCCTGATGCAGATGGTCATCGAGTTGAAATAGTGTGCGCAACATGTGAGGGGCATTTAGGGCATGTTTTTGAAGGTGAGTATTTAACTGAAAAAAACATCCGTCACTGCGTGAATTCTATTTCTATGAAATTTATTACAAAAGACGATATTTAGCCTGAGACAAGCTTCTCTTTTAAATAATCAGCCACTGAACTCAAACCTCTTGAGGTTTGAGTCGTGGTAGGCCTAATGAGATTACACTGGTGATAAGTAGAAAACTCGAAGAAACCCATAAACACGCAATTAGCCCATATTCTTGAAAAATCCATCCAGATAAAACCGTTCCAATTAACCTTCCAAGTGCGTTCGCCATGTAATAAAAGCCAATATCTAAGGATGCGCCATCTTCTTTGGCGTAGCTGACAATCAAATAACTGTGCAAGGATGAGTTGACTGCGAATACGGCCCCGAATAGTAACAGCCCAATAAGTAAACTGGCTTGAGTGTGAAAGTCGAATGTTAACGCAAGTGCAATGCAAGCAGGAATAAAGGCTAGGCAAAATGCGTAGTTGATTGCACTTTTCCCATCCGGTGGGACGTTAATAGATTGACGTTTTTTTGACTTTACACCTGTTATGCGCGGAGCAATGCTTTGCACTATCCCATAAGCAATAACCCAAAGTGCTAGAAAACCTCCAACAGTCCAATGATCCCATCTAAATGCAGTTGATAAATATACGGGCAAAGCGATAACAAACCAAACGTCTCTAGCGCCGAATAGAAACAAACGGGCAGCGGAAAGAGAGTTAATGGCGGGGCTCTTGGAAAAAATGTCTGTGAACTTGGCTTTATTTTTCGCTCTACCTAAATCGCTTTTAATACTAATTAAACTGAATAACCAGATAGCGAAGAGTGCAGTGGCCATGGCTATAATTGTCTGCTGAAACCCGATTAAAGAGAGTAAAAGTCCGCCAATGAAAAAGCCAATACCTTTTAACGCATTTTTGGAGCCTGTTAACAGTGCAACCCATTTGTAGAGTTGGTCTTCAGCATTTTTTGGTACAAGCGTTTTTATGGCACTTTTTGCACTCATCTTATTTAAATCTTTTGCAACACCAGATAAGGCTTGTGCCGCCATAACCCACGGGACGATAAGCATGTCTTCTGGTACTAAAAGCATCGATAAGGCGATTATTTGTAAAAAAAGCCCTATGTTCATGGTTTTGTTTAAGCCAATTCTCGCACCCAGCCAACCACCAAATAGATTGGTTATAACACCAAAAAATTCATAAAACAGAAACAAACTGGCAATTTCTAAGGGTTGGTAGCCAAGGTTATGAAAGTGTAATACCACTAACATTCTTAAAGCGCCATCCGTTAAGGTGAAAGCCCAGTAATTTCCTGTAATAATTAAATATTGTTTTATGTCGTCTGACAGAGTACGAAAAGAAAAGCGCATTATTATTGATTATTCCTTGTCTTTTATGCCAACAAATTTGACTAATTCAGCAGTTCTATTCGCATAGCCCCACTCGTTGTCATACCAAGCGTAGAGCTTCACTTGAGTACCATTGATGACCATGGTTGATAATGCATCAATGATGCTTGATCTTGAGTCTGTTTTGTAATCAACAGATACAAGAGGTCTTTCTTCGTAGCCTAAAATGTCTTTTAATGCGTTTTCTGATGCTTCTTTGAGTAGCCCGTTTACTTCTTCTTCAGTGGTTGGGCGGCTGACTTCAAATACACAATCGGTTAATGATGCATTTGCCAGAGGAACCCTAACGGCATGACCGTTTAATTTACCTGTAAGCTCTGGAAAGATATTGGTGATGGCTGTTGCTGATCCTGTTGTTGTGGGGATCAAACTTAAGCCGCACGCCCGAGCGCGTCTCAAATCTTTATGGGGCGCATCAAGTATGGTTTGAGTGTTGGTGATGTCATGTATAGTGGTCATTGAGCCATGTGCTATGCCTAAGTTCTCATGGATGATTTTTACAATGGGCGCTAGGCAGTTGGTAGTGCAGGATGCCGCAGTGACAATTGGATGTTGTTTTTTATCATATAAATTTTGATTTACACCCATCACAACATTTAATACGCCATCTTCTTTTACGGGCGCGGTTACCACAACCCGTTTTACAGCTTGGTCAAGATAAGCTTGCAGTAAAGCCTTGGTTTTCATTTTCCCTGATGCTTCGATCACAATGTCACAGCCTGACCAATCTGTCTCTTCGATGGATGTATTTTGAGTACAGGGAATACTTTTACCACTAACGATTAAGTTGTTTCCTTGATGGGTTGCTTCATGATGCCAGCGACCATGAATCGAATCAAAGGTTACCAAGTGAGCCAGTGTTGCTGCATCTCCTGCTGGGTCATTAATTTGTACAAATTCAATTTCCTCCCAGTCAAATGCTGCACGAAATGATAAACGCCCCATACGGCCAAAACCGTTAATGCCGACTTTAATTGCCATGTTATTTTCCTTTTGTATTCAATTACTATGTTAGAGATAACGTCTTAAACGCTGGTACTACTTACAACAAAGAGCCGCTCTTTCTGGGCGGTTTCCCATCGTGGTTAATCGAGTGGTATTTTCTTTTAAGAATTCTGTATTGTTCGAAGAACTAATGGATAAAATGTCTAAGGCCCATTTAGGTAAATCTGGATTTATTCGGTAGAAAACCCATTTACTTTGTCGCCTGTCTACTAACAGTTTTGTTTCACGCAGATGAGCTAAATGACGCGATATCTTAGGCTGGACTTCACCTAATGCGACAACGAGTTCGCATACGCACAGTTCCTCTTCCTGTTGAATGAGTAAAAGGCTTTTTAAGCGAGTCTCATCGGATAGTGATTTATAAAATTGCATTGGTTCCATGTAAATGACGACTCATAGGTTGTATTAAATGATAGAAAATATCATATATGAAAAAACGTATGTGTAAATATATTTTTCCCTTAATACTGAAAAATCATTTAAATGAAAGGGCGAACATAATGAGTGATGCTTAAAGAGTACTTAAGGTAAATGTCAAAGAGATGACAAAATGAGATTGAAAAAAAACCGCTCAGTTAAGCGGTCTTTCAGTTTAATCAGGGCTGGATAGCGTCTCGTTAAGTAGCAACTTTCTTCTGACGCAGTTGCAAAATGATCATTGGTGCAATGAGAACCAAGCCAATTGCCATTGTAAGTATTCCAGGGGCAATGAATAGGAAGGAAACCAAAGCAAACCACCAACGTTGAGCCATGCTCATTGGTGCAAATAGATAACCTGCGAACGCGGTTCCTAAGGTTGCAATCCCAAGCATTGCGCCAATTAATGTGACGAAGAAAGCATACCAAGTGAAGCCTTCTGCTACGATTAACAGTGCTGGAGAGTAAACAAATACAAAAGGAACCAATGCCTTAGCAATGCCTAAGCGGAACGCTGTATTGCCTGTTTTAAATGGGTTAGATCCTGCAATCCCTGCAGCAGCGTAGGCTGCCAGCGCAACGGGCGGTGTAATGTCCGCGAGAACCCCATAATAAAACACAAAGAAGTGAGACACTAACGGCTCTACATTTAACTGTGCCAATGCTGGAGCCGCAACCGCAACCAAAATAATATAAGTGGCTGTGGTTGGTATGCCTGCCCCCATGATAATACACGCAAGTGCAATTAAGATGAGTGATACAAATAGAGCCCACTGTTCGACTGAGAAGTAATTCAGTGGCCAGATGTCTCCAATAACAGCGCCCATGTCCGTCGCTGTCTGAACAACAACATAACCTAGTCTAAAGCCGACACCTGTTAACGTAACCACACCAACCACAACACCTACTGTGGCCGCCGCCGCACCTACCGCTAAGGTGTTTTTCGCGCCAACAGCCAAAGAGTCCCATAAATCTTTTATTGATAATCGATTTACTGGATTAAGGAAGCCGACAACAACACAGGCAATAATGCCATATACCGCAGCAAAATCAGGTGTTCTTCCATCCAAAATGAAATACACAAGAATGGCGAGCGGAATGATAGATAACCAATGTTGTTTGATGACTAACCCAGCTTTTGGTAGCTCTTCTGCACTTAGGCCGCGTAGGCCCAGTTTTTTGGCTTCAAGGTGAACCATGATGAAAATGCCAAAGTAATGCAGTAATGCAGGGAAAAGTGCTGCAGTTAAAACATCTCTTAATGGGATTTCAAGGTATTCAACCATGATGAATGCCGCAGCACCCAAAATAGGAGGCGTGATTTGCCCGCCAGTTGAAGAGGTCGCCTCAACAGCACCTGAAAAGTGGGGTGGATAACCTACTTTTTTCATGGCTGGAATGGTTAATGCGCCAGTTGTAACCGTATTGGCAATCGATGATCCTGAAATAGTTCCCATGAAAGCGGATGAAAATATGGCCACTTTTGCTGGGCCACCGGAGTATCTCCCTGCAATGACCATTGCAAGATCGATAAATAGCTGTCCTAAACCAATTCTTGTGGCTAACACACCAAAAAGAATAAATAAGAAGACATACTGAGCCATAACACCAATAGCAACACCATAAATGCCTTGATTGGTTAAGTAGAGGTGATTAATTAGCCCCAACCAACTTGTACCGCCGTGCTTTAAGGCACCAGGGGCGTAGGGGCCAAACAAGGCGAAGGCAATAAATATTAATCCAATAATAGGCAGTGTTGGCCCAACTGAGCGTCGTGTTGCTTCTAGTGTTAATAGCAATAATGCTGTACCCATTAGAATATCAATTTCTGAAGGGTTACCTACTCTGTTTGCCAGTACTTCTGGAGGAAGTAAAGGTAAGTACAATGCGGCAACGACAGATGAAATACAGAAAATGATGTCTAAAATGGAAACACCACCAATGCGATACCATACTGGTGGAGGGAGGTCCGTTGAAGGGGATTTACGATATGAAAAGAGTAAAAAGACAAGCCCTAACACAAATGATATGTGTATGCCTCTATGTAGTACTTCTCGAACTAAGCCGAACCCTGAGGCATAGAAGTGGTAACCAGACATTGCAACGAGGATAGCAGCAATGATAATGGTTAACATTTTTCCTGTGGGTCGAAAGGCAAGTTCGGGGTCGTATTTTCTCTCTATCGCAGCTAACTCTTCTGCGGTGAGTTCTCTGTCTGCATCAGATGACATATTGACTCCAATAAAATCTAATGAAAAAAAATCGGGTGCTAATAAGCACCCGAGTTATTATTAAGCAATGATATTAGTTAATGATGCCAGCTTCTTTATAGAAACGTTCTGCACCTGGGTGTAAAGGTACACCAATACCATTCAATGCGGTTTCAACAGTAATGCTTTTTCCTTTTGAGTGGCCAACATCTAATAATTTACGGGACTTATCGTTCCATAATGCTTTTGTTATGTTATAAACAAGCTCTTCATCTTGTTTTGCACTTGTGTACCATTGAGCGCCAACAGCAACCGTGTTGGTTGCATCAACGCCTTCATACGCACCTGCAGGGATGCTACTTTCTGCAAAGAAGCCATACTTATCGGTTAACGCTTTTGCTGCTGGCCCATCAATAGGAACCAATTTGATCTCTTCTGCAGAAGCTAACTCAACAATGCTGCCTGTTGGGTAACCTGCAACCGTGAAAAATGCATCAATTTTGCCGTTACGTAATGCTTCGGAAGCCGCGTTTCCTTTTAGCGCTTCTACATTTACGTCTTTTGTGCTTAAACCGTTTGCTTCCAAAATCAGTTTAGCATCTACGTAAGTACCGGAACCTGGTTCATCCAAAGAAACACGTTTGCCTTTTAGATCTGCAACAGAGTTGATTCCACTTCCATCCAAAGATACTAGGTGAATGTGCTCTTCAAACAAGGCTGCAATTGTACGAAGATCCGTAGCAGGTTTTTTGCCTTCCATTGTTCCTGTGCCAGTATAAGCCCAGTAAGCGACATCAGATTGAGCAAAACCAGAATCACGTAAGCCAGATAAGACGGCGTTTACATTGTCAACGGATCCACGAGAAGACACAGCAGAAGCAATTAAACCTTCGACACCGCAGCTACCACCTTCAGCGCAAGGGCGAGATCCTGGTGGGTTAGAAATAGCATTGGCAATAACGCCGCCAACTGGATAATAAGTATAAGCCGTACCGCCTGTACCAATTGTAAAAAACTTCAAATCAACAGCATGAGATGCTGTGTTTAATCCAACAAGTAGCGCCGCGCCAATCGTTGCTGTTTTAAATACGTTCTTAAATAAACTCATTTAACTCTCCTAGTTCGCTTAGGTTATATCTTGAGGTACTTTTATTATTAAAATGCATTGCGCAGCAATATGCGCGAATAAGCATATTAGAACAGAATGATATGATTAAATAGTCTTTGGTATTTAAATCTCTGGCCATAATATCGGATTATTGTAAGAGAGGTTTGACTTAAGTGTTTTTTTGATAAAAATGGTACACACACAAACCAATAATTAACCCCCAAAAAGCACTGCCAATGCCATAAAGCGACAAACCTGATGCGGTGATGATAAATGTTGTCAACGCTGCATCCCGTTCAAGTTGTTGATTTAACGCTTGATAAAGACTATTTCCAATTGTGCTTAACAAGGCTAATCCTGCAATAGCAAAGATAAGAGCTTGGGGGAAGGAAGCAAATAATGAAACGACAGTGGCGCTAAACAAGCCCATAAAAATATAAAATACCCCTGCCCACATTGATGCAAAATAACGTGTTTTTTTATTTTTATCCGCTTCTTCTCCCATACATATTGCGGCTGTAATGGCCGCGAGATTAAACGCGAATCCACCGAACGGAGCCAAAACAAGCCCTGTTATCCCCGTCCAACTAATAAGAGGCGATGACGAGGTGTTATAGCCATGCGACCTTAACACGGCGAGTCCAGGGACATTTTGTGATGCCATAGTAACGATAAATAAAGGGATGCCAATGCCTATGATACTGGTAAGAGAGAAAGTTGGCGTTGTCCAGACAGGCGTTGATAAAATTAATGAGACGTGATCATACGTAATCAAGTGTTGCAATGACGCAATAGTAATTCCAACCACTAGAACGGCTGGAACGGCGTAAGTGGGTACGATTCTTTTCATAATAAAGAAAGCCGTAATCATAGAACCAACAAGTAAAGTATGTGTGTTCAACGCGCCAAAACCACTCGTGGCGAAAGGAAACAATACGCCAGCAAGCATAGCGGATGCTAATGAACTGGGAACAAAGGACATGATTTTCTCGACTAACCCCATAACGCCACAGAGTGTGATTAGGGCGGAACACACGATAAAAAGACCAATCGCCTCTTCGATGCTGGTTCCAATAAGACCTGTTGCGAGTAATGCTGCTCCTGGAGTGGACCACGCAGTAAGAATGGGCGTTTTATAATAAAGGGAAAGCCCGAAACTGGTTACTCCCATCCCTATACCTAACGCCCATAAACACGAGCTGATCTGGCTGCTGTCCGCTCCCGATGCGGTGGCGGCTTGAAAAATGATCGCAACAGAGCTGGTGTAGCCAACTAATACTGCAACAAAGCCTGATGTGATGTGGGACATCTTTGGGGTAGAGATCATATTATAGTCCATTAATGAAAATGAAGGCTAGCGAGTACATGTTTTGTGCGTTATAACGTATTTATAGACGGTATCATTTGTACGCTATTGTTCACTGTATCGATCGCTGTTTTTCCTATTTTTGATAAACATTTAAAAGCAATTGGCTCATCAGTAACCTGTCGAGATGTATCTTATCAAAAACAAAAATTGACAAATCTCAGTTACATACCCTATGGCTTAATCAAGGCATGTAGCTGAGGAAAGAAAGCGGGGCTTATTAAATAGAGAGACCTATCGGGCACGATACGCCAGTACCAGATAAGCCGCAATATCCATTGGGGTTCTTATAAAGATATTGTTGGTGGTATTCCTCTGCATAATAGAAAGTGTCTAGAGGTTCTCTTTCTGTTGTAATCATTGCCATACCTGCACTGATTAAACGAGCTTGATACGACGCGACACTGCTTTCAATTAATTCATGTTGATCTTCCTTTGTGGAATAGATAACGGATCGGTATTGGTTGCCGATGTCATTACCTTGTCTCATTCCTTGTGTTGGATCATGGTTTTCCCAAAATACTTTTAAGATGGCTTCTAAAGAGGTAACTGTTTTATCAAAAATCACTTTAACGACTTCAGAATGGCCAGTTTGCCCAGTGCAAGTTTCTTCATAGGTTGGGTTTTCAGTGTAACCACCTGCATAGCCTACAGCCGTAATAATAACGCCTTCAGTGTTCCATAGCTTGCGTTCTGCTCCCCAAAAACAACCCATTCCTAAAACAATCATTTCTTCATTTTCGTTTGGTAGTCGAGAAATGTCTTCTTTTGTAACCGCGTGAATGGATGAAATTTTAATAGGTTCTTTTCTTCCAATAATGGCGTCTTCTTTAAACGGAATGGTTGATTTTTTAAGTATTGAATCAAGTGACATAAATAATCCTCTCATTGAAAAAGTTTTATGGGTATCATACAGCAAGCTTTTTACGAGTTGTTGTAAAATCTGACTAAAATGCTTTCAAGTGGAAAGTAGATAACTACAATGAATTAATGTCTTTCGAGAATGGAATAGCATGCATAATGTACTGTTAGTTTGGGATGCACGTCGTGCAACGAAATCATTAAAGAATTTTATTCGTGCTTTTGAGAAAAAGAGCTCGCATTTTAATATGACGTTGACCGTCATTCAGTTTAATTATAAACAAGATTTATCATCTGGCCGTATAAGGTATGGAATGAGAGCTCTGTTTAATCAAATACACGATGTGAATCCTGACATTATTTTATCATTTGGCGCCCAAGCAAATATTCTTGCTAAATTATTAAAACCTGCATTAGGAGTCCCCCTCATTTGTAATGCTTTACCAGAAGGCCTGGAGCATACGGGTTACGCATCTTCAACGCTTGATACTTTTACACAAAAATTTTCCGAGCACTTTAAATGGAAGGCAATAGAGAATCCATTGGTTTTTATTCCCACAATGGCATCTAAAGTACAGTTTAATGGCTCCATCGGGGTGATATCGGAAGATCCTAACGGCCCTGTATTAGCGAATATCATAAAACAACAGCAAGCTAATGTAGTGACTATCGAGAAACAAAATGTGTTGGAGCGCTTTTTCAGTGAATTTGAAGGTATCGATCTTTTAGTCCTCTCAATTCGAGCCTGTAATGATGGACATTTAATCCATTGTGCCAACGCTTGTGGCATTCCTATTATTTTGGTTTGTCATACTTCTGAATCGAACTTAATTAAGGAAGGTTACAATGGATGGGTAGCTTCCAGTTTAGAAGATCCTCGGTTGATTCGTTATATTCGAAATTGGAACGAAATGTCAGAAGAGGCAAAAAGGGTGCTTTCTCAATACTCTCAAGACATACAATCTCAGTCTAATGGTATACACCATTTCTTTACGATCTTAGGGCTTAAAGAGCGACCAACATCGTTGTTTACTAATAAAAAAACTGAAAGAGCTTGACTCTAATGTCTTGCTCTATATAATACGCACCTCGTTGAGACAGTAAGAAGCAAGTCACCAGTTTGGTTCTTCTCAATAGAAGTAATTAGTCGCGGGATGGAGCAGTCTGGTAGCTCGTCGGGCTCATAACCCGAAGGTCGTAGGTTCGAATCCTGCTCCCGCAACCAAATTATGTTCAGTATAAAAATGATCAGGCACATTGGAATAATGTGTATCAGTCGCGGGATGGAGCAGTCTGGTAGCTCGTCGGGCTCATAACCCGAAGGTCGTAGGTTCGAATCCTGCTCCCGCAACCAAGTTGTATCATGAATAAGTTAAAAAAGCACATTGAAATGATGTGTGTCAGTCGCGGGATGGAGCAGTCTGGTAGCTCGTCGGGCTCATAACCCGAAGGTCGTAGGTTCGAATCCTGCTCCCGCAACCAAGTTGTAGTGTGTATAAGTGAAAAGAACACATTAAATTAATGTGTATCAGTCGCGGGATGGAGCAGTCTGGTAGCTCGTCGGGCTCATAACCCGAAGGTCGTAGGTTCGAATCCTGCTCCCGCAACCACTTCAAGATACTTTCTAGTATTAATCCTTTCTTTTTTTATTGCCTTGCAATTTAAATCATATTTCATATTCTTTCGCTATACTCATTCCAAACCAAACCAAAGTTATTGCACTGTTTTTCTATTTCAGAACTCTTTAAGCTTTACTGTGTTGTTATCTGGGTTTTATTGTTTGTGTAGGTGCTAGTAGGTGATTTAAGTTATGACAGATCGACAGTATTTGTCTTGCCCTATGGCGGACTGATTGGTCTTTAGAGGTAAATAACCCCAAACAGAAAGGCGTCTGTCTGGGGTTATTTGCTTAGTCATGAGGAATGAATATTATTTTTTAAGGTTTTTAAGCATCGTATCGCTGTACCATTCAATGAAATTCATTACACCGAACTCATACGTCTCTGAATAAGGTCCTGGTTGATACGCAATGGAGTTAATGCCTAATTGGTTTTGCTCTCCAAGAACTCGGTCTTGTTCATTGGTTGCATCCCATACCTTCCGAAGGCGTTCAGGATCGTAATCTACACCTTCTACGGCGTCTTTATGAACAAACCACTTAGTTGTTACCATGGTCTCTTGAGCGGAAATAGGTAATACGCGGAACACAATAAAATGATCTGATTGCATATGGTTCCATGAGTTGGGTAAATGCAAAATACGCATGGATCCTAGTTCTGGATTGTTGACGCGGCCTAACAGTTTTTTACAAGCAGCCTCTCCATCTATTGTCATGGCTTGAGTCCCTTTTTTTAATGGCATACGTACAATGCGGTTACGTAGCCCTGGGCCAAAGCTTTTGTGTGCATGAGGAATGCTTTCTGCATCCCACTTATCTGCTTGAGCTTGATAGTGATCTAGGAAGTCTTTGGGCGCTCTAGGATCATTGGTATCATCCCATTCTAGAAGTGTATTAAGAAGTTCTGGATGGTTTGCAGCGCAATGGTAGCATTCGCGATTGTTTTCTAGGACGAGCTTCCAGTTAGCTCGTTCGTACATGTTGGATTCAATGGCTAGCTTAGTGTTTTCTACATCGTACGGCTCCATGTATTCTTCAAGCGTTTGCAAGAAGTCATCAAAATCGCCTTTGGGTGCTTCATTTGCTAAACAAACAAATACAAAACCGCCCGCTGTTTTACAGTGAGCACGTTTTAAACCGTGTTTCTGTTTATCAAAACCGTTACCCATCTCCATGCCAGCAAACAATAAGTTGCCTTTCAAGTCATAAGTCCATTGGTGGTAAGGGCAAACAAGGTTGGCTACTTTACCGTGTTTTTCTGTACATAGGCGGGAACCACGGTGACGACATGTGTTATGGAATGCATTGACTGACCCGTCCGCATCTCGAATAACTAACACAGGATTTTGACCGATTTCAACAGTGAAATAGTCGCCTCTTTTAGGGACTTCACTGCTCATGCCAACAAAAAGCCACTCTTTTTGGAAAACTTCCTCCATGTCGATGCGAAACATATGTGGGTCATTATAAAGAGGAGCGTCTAACGAATAATTAGCATCACGTGAAGATAATCGCTCGTACATATCATTACGTGCTTCGTCGAGGGTCGCGTGGCGCAAGTTTAGCAAATCATTCTGGTTCATCTTTTTCAGCCTTAATGACAAAAAGAGTGGTTAATATTCTTTCCCTTTGGGTAAGACGGGTAGTTGGTTGTCTGAGTGAGCGGAAGTGTTCATTCAGATATTGCATTTATAAGGCTATGCTCACACAAGGTATGATTTTCAAAGTGACTATTAACGACATGGCGCAGACTAAAATCGACCCTCATTAAACGATAGAAGTGAGTGAGAACCCAGTGTGGTAGCTATGAGCAATAAAATGTCGTGAATAGTTAACTGCAATCGTAAAAGTAGAACGACAATGCCCAAATAGGGTGGAATCACCATGCCGTAAGAGGGATCAATCATGACTACTTCAATCAATGCCGATTACTTTGCACCAGTAAATACTCAAACTTGGGTCAACGGACGTCATAATGTTCGTTGTGTCAAGGTAATTCAAGAATCATGGGACGTATGTACCTTCTGTTTTATGGCGCAGCAGCCCGTCATGTTTTTCTTTAAACCGGGACAGTTTGTAACGTTAGAGCTTGAAATTGATAATAAACAAGTTATGCGTTCTTATACTATATCCAGTTCTCCGTCCGTGCCATACAGCTTTTCTATTACCGTAAAAAGAGTCATGGGTGGTGTCGTGTCCAATTGGTTGCACGATAATATGAGCGTAGGGATGGAACTTGCCGTCCATGGTCCTGTTGGCAACTTTAACTGCATCGACTATCCGTCAGAAAAAGTACTTTTATTGTCAGGTGGTGTTGGTATCACCCCTGTAATGTCTATGGCTCGTTGGTGGTTTGATACAAATGCCGAGGTAGATGTTACTTTTGTTCATAGTGCTCGGACACCTAGAGATTTAATTTACCCTAGAGAGCTGGATCATATGGCATCGAGAGAAGGTAATTTTAGCCTTCATATGATTGTGGAAAGAATGCACAACGGTTTAACTTGGAATGGTTATCGTGGTTTCCTTGATTTTGACAAGCTGAAAATGGTTGCTCCTGATTTTATGGAGCGTGAGATTTTCTGTTGTGGACCAGCGCCTTATATGAAAGCCATCAAATCGCTTCTTATTGATAAGGGGTTTGATATGAGCCATTACCATGAAGAATCATTTGGTGCGACGCCTGAATCGATTGTGGAAGACGCGATTGAAATGGCTGAAGTGGCTCAAGAAGAAGCGGATGCGATTAATCGTGAAGATCTATTGAGCGTGGAGTTTGCGCACCAAGGTAAGAGTATTCAAATTACGAAAGATGAGACGATCCATAATGCCGCAGCCAAATTGGATTTGCACATTCCTAAAGCATGTGGAATGGGCATTTGTGGTACTTGTAAAGTACTGGTGAAATCCGGTGAGACACAAATGGAGCATAATGGTGGCATTACAGATGAAGATGTAGAAAGCGGTTATGTACTGTCCTGCTGTACTGTGCCTCTCTCTGATGTGTGTGTGGAATTTTAATACTATTTCTGACGTATAACCCCTAAATAGTCTCTTTGGATGCAAGATGCATTGCTTTTGTATGCAAAGAAGTTTAAAAGAAGAGTTACAGTACGTTATTTGTTTTACCTGCCATGCGGGTTATTGGAATATTGAGTTTGTGTCATCCAAACTTGAAATGAGTCACGTAAAAATAATAAAAAGTGTTTGATTGGTTTGTTTTTTGCTTTGATCGAATAAACACTGAATAAGAGGGCATAAACCATGAGCAATTGCACAGACTCAACCGCTCAGCTTAGTATTAAACCCGTTACCCGCGTTGGTTTTTTATTACTCGATCACTTTACTATGATCGCTTTGGCTTCTTCAATTGAGCCTTTGCGTATGGCAAACCAGTTATCGGCTAAAGAACTCTACAGTTGGCATGTTATTACTGAAACTGGCGCACCCGTTTTTGCCAGTGATGGTTTAAGTTTAACACCAGATTCGTCCATTAAGGATGCACCTGAATTGGATATGATTGTGGTGGTTGGTGGTGTTAATATCACTCGTAACTTCAATGATAAACAGGTCTCTTGGTTACAAAAAAAAGCGAGAAAAGGCGTAAATTTAGGTGCCATTTGTACGGGTGCTTATGTGTTAGCTTATGCGGGTTTATTAGATGGTTATCATTGTAGCGTTCATTGGGAATGTTTAACCATACTGCAAGAAAACTTTCCAAAGGTAAATTGTAATAATCGACTCTTTAGTATTAATGAAGAGCGTTTTACTTCTTCTGGAGGTAGTGCACCTTTAGACATGTTTTTAACACTTATTGCACGTGAGCATGGTTCGAAGTTATCTTGCGCGGTTTCGGACATGTTTATTTGTGATCGTATTCGAACAGAATCAGACCAGCAACGTGCCTTACTACGTCAAGTGAATAATGGTGGTAGCTTCAAACCTAAATTGGTTGATGTAATTGAGTTGATGGAAAATAATTTAGAAGAGCCTATTGATTTGGATGAACTAGCTGTTTTTGTGGATGTCTCTAGGCGTCAACTAGAGCGTATGTTTCATAAATATCTAGATTGCTCTCCTTCTCGGTACTATTTGCGTTTGCGTCTTGATCGAGCGAGACAATTACTAAAACAATCCAGTATGTCTGTAGTTGAAATATCAGCAGCATGCGGATTTATTTCAACACCGCATTTTAGCCGCTGTTATCGTAAGCATATTGGGTTGTCTCCAAGAGATGAGCGTAAAATGATTTGGTCAAATGACGGCCTTAAACCACAAGCAATCAATCAAGAAAAAGCACTGCTTTCTGAACAAGTTAATCCTTTTGTTATGTTAAATCAAGAACATGCGTCTTTGGCGCTTAGTAATGCTCAAGCGGAACCAAGCTTTGGTAGTATTGATTTAGAGTATGATTTAACGTGTTCTAGAGTGAACTATTAGACGATGTTTTTGGCGATGAGTGACCGTTTTAATGGATAAATAAGGCATTCACTCAGCGCCGATCACGGTGAGTTTATTTCGATTCAAGTTTCGCTACTTCAGTTAGTAGGTGGCTCAGTTCTTTTATTTTTTCTTTGCCCCATTGTTGGGTTCATCTTTCATAAGATTGATCGATCTTCGGGACTTAATGCACGAATACCTTACTTACCCCTCCTATTTTCTGTCTATAGTGTTTTTTATACAAAGAGGATGCTTTCAATTGATGGTTCAAAGCATTTATTTCTTATGTTTAATGTTTTGAAACACCGTATTTCGTAAATACTTGACTTTTGTTGTGTTGATTTATACCGCTCATGTAAAACATGTACCATTTTGAGCTATTTATAGGAACATGATTATATGTGAGGCAAAAAAGTATCTTTATTGGTGGTTTATGTATTAGAGAGTCCCCCAGCTCTAAACTATAGTATCTAACACTTGGTAAAGAAATGACCAAGACTAGGTCTGACTATAAAAAAAAATACTCCAGATGGGGAACAACCTATGAATATTCTTGCTAAAAGTTCTGTTACTTGTGCCGTTTCTTTAGCCACTGCGGTTATGGCGACACATGCCGTTGCTGAAACGCAAATCACAGTAGCAACAGTAAATAATGGTCATATGATTGAAATGCAAAAATTCACGCCTGAATTTGAGAAAGCCAATCCAGACATTAAAGTGAAATGGGTGACTCTAGAAGAAGGTGTATTACGCCAAAATGTGACCCAAGATATCGCCAATAAAAGCGGTCTGTATGACGTTATGACAATTGGTATGTATGAGGCACCAATTTGGGCAGAGCGGAATTGGTTGCAGCCAATAGACATCAGTGGTGATTACGATGCGGATGACATTCTTCCATCCATTCGTGGAGGGTTGTCTTACGAGGGTGATTTATACGCGGCGCCATTTTATGGCGAAAGCTCTATGGTCATGTACCGTAAAGATCTTGTAAGTAAAGCGGGGATGGAAATTAATGACCGTGATAGCTGGGATCATATTCGAGATGTAGCTGCAGCGGTAAATGACCCAAGTAATGGCATTTACGGCATTTGTCTTCGAGGCAAAGCGGGTTGGGGTGACAATATGGCATTGATGAGCACCATCGCAAACTCATTTGGTGCGCGTTGGTTTGATGAAGGCTGGAAACCGCAACTAGAGTCTGCTGAGTGGAAGAGTGCGGTTACATTCTACGTTGATCTATTAAATAAATATGGGCCACCGGGCGCCAGCAGTAATAGTTTCAATGAAAACCTTGCCCTTTTCAATGAGGGTAAATGTGGCATGTGGATAGATGCCACCATCGCTGCGTCGTTTGTAACCGATCCTAAGCAAAGTAAAGTATCTGATCAGGTGGGGTTTGCACAGTCTCCATATAAAGCGACTGAAAAAGGCGCTAACTGGTTATGGGCTTGGTCTTTAGCGATACCAGCGGCGACAAAAAACGGTGAAGCTGCTCAGAAATTCATTCGTTGGGCAACATCAAAAGACTACATAGAGCTTGTTGGTAATACCAATGGCTGGGCTTCTGTGCCAACAGGAACTCGTACCAGTACCTATAAAAATCCAAAATTTCAAAAAGCGGCTGTATTTGCTGATGCGGAGTTAAAAGCGATTAATTCTGCGGATCCAGTTGATAACACAATGAAGCCTTCTCCATATGTTGGTGTTCAATTTGCGGCCATTCCTGAGTTCCAAGCAATTGGTACAACAACAGGGCAAATGGTGTCAGGTGCGTTAGCAGGCAGTATGTCGGTTGATAAAGCGCTGAAATCGGCAAACACATCAGCGGATCGTCAAATGCGTCAAGCGGGTTATTACTAGTAAATAACAGACTGCAGATCATCTACTAACAGAGAATAGGCTAGTAGATGATTTGACTCTGTTGTTTATCTATCAATGTGACAAGCTCGAAAAGTGATGTTTTTTACCTTTCTTGTCTTCTCATACACTCATAATTTAGCCTTAGGTCTGTTTGGCCCCTATCAATGATGGCTTTCTAATAAAGGACACTCCCATGAAGCGTTCAATTACTCGCTTGTTAATGGCGCCGTCTGTCATCTTGCTTTTAGTCTGGATGATAGTGCCTTTGTCCATGACTGTGTATTTCTCTACCATTCGTTATAACTTGCTTTATCCCGGTGAAAACAACTTTGTTGGATTGATGAATTTTGAATTCTTCATGACAGACCCTGGTTTTATGCCTGCTGTATTAAATACTCTGACGCTTTTAGTCTCGGTGCTTGTTATTACCGTCACATTAGGAGTCGCATTATCGGCACTTATTGATAAGCCATTTTTTGGTCGAAACATTGTCAGAGTTCTACTGATTTCACCTTTTTTCATTATGCCAACGGTAAATGCGTTGATTTGGAAAAACATGATGATGAACCCTGTATATGGGGTGTTTGCATGGATTTCTGAATCTTTGGGGTTTGAACCCATTGATTGGCTTTCCAGCTTTCCGCTTGGGTCGGTCATTATTATGGTGAGTTGGCAATGGTTGCCTTTTGCTGTTCTTGTGCTTGTTACTGCTTTGCAATCTCAAGACACAGAGCAAAAAGAAGCCGCTGAAATGGATGGGGCAACAAGCTGGGATATTTTCCGTTACTTGACGATTCCGCATCTTGCTCGTCCTATTGCTGTGGTTGTCATGATAGAAACCATCTTTTTGTTGGCTGTATTTGCTGAGATATTTGTTTCTACAGGCGGCGGCCCTGGTTATGACAGTACGAATATTGCGTATCTCATTTATAACCAAGCGTTACTTCAATACGATGTGGGTGTTGCATCTGCTGGTGGACTGTTTGCGGTTGTCTTAGCAAATATAGTGGCTTTCTTTTTGATCCGTGCTGTCGGCAAAAATTTAACGGCGTGAGGTAATATCATGACTCTTAATCAGCAACGCAAACTTAAAACTGTTCTTATTGGTCTGCTTTCTTGGCTGATCGCATGTGTGCTTTTTTTTCCTATTTTTTGGATGTTTATCACATCGTTTAAAACGGAATTACAGGCCATTTCAATACCACCATTATTATTCTTTGAACCAACGTTGGATAATTTCAGCGTTGTTCAAGAGCGCAGTGATTATATAAAACATGCCATGAACTCTGTGGTGACGTCTTTTGGCGCGACAATGCTTGCCTTAATTATCGGTGTGCCAGCGGCTTATGCAATGGCGTTCTCACCGACAAAGAGAACGAAGGACATTCTATTGTGGATGCTATCAACAAAAATGTTGCCTGCGGTAGGGGTATTGGTTCCTATTTATATCTTGTTTAGAGATTACGGTTTCCTAGATTCAAGAACTGGGTTGGTTATTATTTTCACCTTAATGAATTTACCCATCATTGTTTGGATGCTGTTTTCTTATTTTAAGGATTTACCGAAAGAAATTTTGGAAGCAGCGAGAATGGATGGTGCAACACCATGGGATGAAATGGTGAAAGTGGTGCTGCCTTTATCAATAGGTGGAATTTCATCGACAGGTCTTTTATCCATCGTATTGTGTTGGAATGAAGCCTTTTGGTCATTGAATTTAACCGCTTCAGAAGCCGCACCATTAACGGCAATGATTGCTTCTTACTCCAGTCCTGAAGGGTTATTTTGGGCCAAACTCTCAGCCGCCTCTACTCTTGCTTGTGCTCCAATTGTTGTTTTTGGTTGGTTCTGTCAGAAGCAGCTTGTCCAAGGTCTTACTTTTGGTGCCGTAAAATAATCATTAGGAATCTACCATATGTCTTACTTAATCATTACTGAATTACAAAAACATTATGATAACTACCATGCATTACGTGGTATTAATTTATCCATACAAGAAGGTGAGTTTATTGTTTTTGTTGGGCCGTCAGGCTGCGGCAAATCAACACTGCTTAGAACCATAGCAGGGCTAGAATCGTCTACAAGTGGCTCCATCGATTTAGATGGGCGTGATATTACTGAACTGTCATCGTCAAAACGGGATTTGGCGATGGTATTCCAATCTTATGCTTTGTACCCGCATATGACTGTTGCAGACAATTTATCTTTTGCTTTACGTTTAGCGAAGGTACCGGATGATGAAATTCAAGAGAAAGTACGCTCTGTTTCGGCGTCATTACAACTGGACCCTTTGCTAGACCGTAAGCCGAAAGAGCTATCTGGTGGTCAACGTCAGCGTGTTGCGATTGGGCGTGCGATTGTTCGTCAGCCTAAAGTGTTTTTGTTTGATGAACCTTTGTCTAACCTAGATGCGGCTCTAAGGGTGAAAATGCGACTTGAGTTGGCGAGATTACATAAGAAACTGGGTACGACCATGATTTATGTGACACACGATCAAGTAGAAGCCATGACCCTTGCTGATCGAGTGGTGATTTTAAATGCAGGTAGTATCGAGCAAATAGGTACGCCTTTAGAGCTATATAGAGAGCCTAATAGTCGCTTTGTTGCTGAGTTTATTGGCACACCAAAAATGAATCTTTTACCCGTTGATAATATTGTTCGTGATCAAGAGGAGATTGCTTTTCACTTGTTAGAAGGGCGAATTTTATTCCCAACTAATCGTATTAAAGGGCCAATGCCCAGCTCCATTATTTTGGGTATTCGTCCTGAGCATCTGACTATTGTGGAAGAAGAAGATGATTTTAGTGGTCGAATCGAATTGATTGAGCATTTAGGTTCTGAGGCATATGCCCACATTCAAATAAGTTCAGATCAAACCATCATTGTGAAAACCGCCGCTCGCAGTGAAATTAGAGACGGTCAATTGGTAAATCTTCACATAGATAGAAATGAAATTATTTTATTTAATGAAAGTAATCGAGTGATCTCTCTACTTGCTGAGGATGTGGAGCATGGCTGATTATTTTGACATAAAAAACAATGCTGAGCAGATGTCTGTGCAAAATTATGCACGCAGTGACGTTATTAATGGGGTAATGCATCTTGGTGTTGGGGCGTTTCATCGCGCTCATCAAGCGGTGTTCTTTGATCGGCTTTTAGCTCATTCGGAAGGCTATAAGTGGGGTATCGTCGGTGTTAATTTAAGGGCTCAGGATAGACCTTCTTTTTCTCAGCTTGAAACGCAAAAAGGCGAGTACATTTTAAAAACAATGTCTGCCGATGCGGATATTGAATACGAATACATACGTTCAATTGTCGGTTTGATTGATGGCTCTTCTACCCCTCAAAAGGTGGATGATCTTATGGCGAGTCAGGCTATTCAACTGGTTACTTTTACCGTAACGGAAGGAGGGTATTATCTAGATGAGAACAAAATGTTAATGCTTGACCATCCATTAATCAAGGAAGACCTAAAAGGTGAGAGAAACACGTTATATGCTTTTTTATATGCAGGATTGAAGCAGAGGAGCCAGCTCATCAATGGTAAAATTACCTTGCTGAGCTGTGATAATTTACGCCATAACGGTCAACTTTTAAAAGCAGGGCTTATTCAATTTTTAAAAGCGAAAAATGAAAATGAGTTAATTTCATGGGTAGAAAGCAATGTCTCGTTTCCTTGCTCAATGGTGGATCGAATTACACCACAACCAAGCCAGCAACACATTGACGATGTTCAACGTCGATTTGGTATTGCGGATGAAATGACCGTAATGGGTGAAGATTTTATTCAATGGGTTATAGAAGACGATTTTGCTGGTGAAAGGCCGCCTTTAGACAAAGTGGGGGTTGAGTTTGTAAAAGACGTTGAACCTTATGAAGAGGCTAAAATCCGCATTCTAAATGCAGGCCACACAGTAATGGTGTATCAAGCCGCGTTAAAGCAATTGACGTTCTTTGACGAGGCTATGCAAGATTCTGAATTAAAAAAATACTTCAGAGACTTTATCTTACAAGACTCGATACCTGCTATCGGTCAATCAATGGTTGATTTATCCGCTTATTCTAAAGTGATTGAGAGGCGTTTTAGCAATGCTAATATTGGCGATACGGTAGAACGTATTTGTACCGATGGCTATGCAAAATTTTCGATTTTTGTTTACCCAACGTTAGACGCTATTTTTCGCCTTGGTGGTGTTCCCCATAAGACCATTGCAGGTATTGCCAGTTGGTTTGTTTTTATGAATAAGGTCGCCAATGGTGAGCTTAACATTCCCTATCATGAGCCTAACCTCGATAAATTGCATGAGTTTTCTAATGATGAGTCGGGTATCAATGCGTTTGTGATGGATTCGTTTTTATGGAAAAACGTTCCGAGTGATTTCCCTGATTTTGCGGTGCACTTAAGATCTGCGATTGAATTAGAACAAAAAAAATATCCATAGTGAGTTCGTAAGATGAGTAAAACGTTGAGGAAAATAATATGCAAATCAGTAATCAAAATTTGAACGGAAAAGTCGCGCTTATTACCGGTGCGGCTGGTGGTATAGGTCTTGCAATCGCTTCTTTGTATTTGATTAATGGCGCTAAAGTCATGCTAACAGACTACCCAAAAAAGCCCCCACATTCTATTTTAGCATTAGTGCAAGACTACCCATCGAACGCTTTTTATATAGGGTGTGATGTCGCCAATGCTCAAAGTGTGGATTCTTTAATAGAGGAGACGTATTCCCATTTTAAAGCACTAGATATATTGGTCAACAACGCGGCGGTTTTTGACCTTGCGCCTATTACAGAGGCAACAGAAGAGAGTTTTGATCGATTGTTTAGTATTAATGTAAAAGCCTTGTTTTTTATGATGCAAAAAGTCGCGAATAACATGATTGAGCATGAAACAAAAGGAAAAATCATTAACATGGCATCTCAAGCAGGGCGACGAGGTGAGGCTTTGGTATCCCATTATTGTGCCACTAAGGCGGCGGTTATTAGCTATACTCAATCAGCTGCATTGGGGCTGGCGAAGTATAATATCACAGTCAATGCCATTTCTCCCGGTGTGATAGACACGCCTATGTGGAAAGAAGTGGATGCTTTGTTTGCAAAGTATGAGCACCTTGAAATTGGTGAAAAAAAGCGCGCCGTTGGTGAATCTGTACCATTGGGCTATATGGGACGTCCAGAAGAAGTCGCATCACTTGCCCTATTTTTAGGGTCAGAAGGCGCGAACTACATTACGGCGCAAACCTATAATGTGGATGGTGGGAATGTAATGAGTTAACTGCATCAAAAGCAGGCATTTGATGAAAATCTATATGATTTTATAGGAAGGAAACATGTCTATTAAAAAAAGCAAAGCCCCTGAATATGAAATTATTGACGATAGATGCGATACCATTCGGTATTTAGAACATGGCTTCCCTAGTGAGTTGATTCGTTGGCATGCCCATGATGACTATGAACTGCATTTAATCGTTGCGACAAAAGGTAAGGTGTTTATCGGTGATTACATTGGTTCTTTTTCTCCTGGACAGTTGATTTTGGTTGGGCCACGACTGCCGCATAATTGGGTATGCCAAAATGATCAAGAGCCGGCGGAAGTACGAGATATGATTGTTCGCTTTGATCATGAGTCTTTTTCTGAAGGAATGAAAATAATCCCCGAGTTTGGTGAGTTGCTACCTTTATTAGCCCGAGCAAAATCAGGCATTGAATTTTTGAATTTTGATTTAGAAAAAATGATTGATCTTTTTCAAAGTATTCGTGATGCACAAGGATTGAGCAAGTTAATGTTAACATTATCATTATTAGATACATTAGCCAGTTGTCATAATTATCGACTGTTATCAACGGTACAAATTGATTTAAAATCCAATGAAGCGTTACAAGGAAAAATTAATACAGTTGTAGATTATGTGACTCAAAACTACAACCAAGACATCAGTTTATCTAATATGGCTCAGTTAATTGGTATGTCAGACAGCCACTTTTCGCGCTTTTTCAAGAAGGCAACAGGAAATCGTTTTATCGAATTTGTGAACAGGGTGCGCATTAGCCGAGCATGTAACTTATTGACGGAAAGTGATTTGCAAATTGCGGTTATCTGCTTTCAAGTTGGTTTCAATAACATTGCAAACTTTAACCGTCGTTTCCAAGAATTAAAAGGTGTTACTCCAAGGGAATTTCGTTATCAGCACAGTCTCAGTAGCGCGTAGCGTTCTTCTGCTTTTATGCATGCCTTCATTTCATTTAGAGTATCTCTGCTGAAAGCTTGTGATTGATCAAGCGTGTTATTATTCAAATTGCTCATCGGTTGTATCTTTTTGAAAATGGATGGGGGTATTCATATCGCTTAATTGACTTATACTAGTAGGTTGCCCTTCCTTATTGAGTATGACCAAACCGATGCCTGAACGATTAATCAATCTCTCTCCCTTGGAAGCATTACTGGGCTTTCTAGGAGAAACCCACATACCTCGTCGCTTGGTAAACCAATTCAAAGGAGACCATGAGGTATAGAGCCAACGGTTAAGTCTATCAAACCAATTTAACAGTGTGTCAGGAAACTCGTTTCTTAGTCCACTGCTGGTGATTTGCCAAATATTAGGGCTATTCTTGCGGCCTTTTAATTTAATGTCATAAACAAATGAATAATGAACATCCCCCGATAAAATAACAAAATTATGAGGGGTTTTAGGATGACGAAATAAATTTAATAACGCATGGGCGGAGCCTGGATGTGACATCCAATTCTCGGCATCGACTATCAAAGGGAAGCCAAACCACGTAAATATGCGTTGGACCGTTTCTATGAGCTTCACCCCAAAAATCGGAGCAGGAGAAACTAAAATAACAGCGTCTTT
Source organism: Marinomonas phycocola (assembly GCF_047525455.1). Classification (NCBI taxonomy): domain Bacteria; kingdom Pseudomonadati; phylum Pseudomonadota; class Gammaproteobacteria; order Oceanospirillales; family Oceanospirillaceae; genus Marinomonas; species Marinomonas phycocola. Next base: position 74,908 of record NZ_JBLIXL010000002.1, on the reverse strand, counting down.
ATTGAGAAGTGTCTGCTGTAGTTCTGTGAGGGCCTCCCAGTCCATTAAGCCTGATGGATTATTTAGATTGCTTTCGGAGCGCCACCTACGTGTGCGAGTATCTAGAACAACTAACGGTGGGTTCGTCGGCCATTCATAATGCCATTGATCGAATTTCAATAGGTCATTGATAAAACGATCGGTGTTTTCGGCTTTGTTATCGATAAATAACGTTTTCAAGGAATTGATCTGTTTACTGCTAAAGTCTGCTGGGTTATTGCCCCAGCCTTGAAACATTAGGTAAGCAATAAGTGCATTACCAATAATTCGGCGAGAGAAGGGGTGTTCGTAAGCGGATTTTTCCCATGCGGCATTGAGGTTCCAATCATCTGTGACGTCATGGTCATCAAACATCATTGCCGTGGGCAAATGAGCGAGTGCTCGTTGTACCGATGGCAGATTTTGTTTGAAGTTGATAATTGCTTGTTTTTCTTCTTCGTACTTTTCCTTGTCTTTCTCTAAGGTGATTTGTTCGGAACAAGATAACTGAACGAATTGCCAACACACGGGTGACCACACAAGTAGGTACATGGCGATCATTTCACTTAACGTAATTAAATGGTTGTATGCCGTATCGGTTGTAAAAACAGGTTTTTGAACGCCTCCAAAAAACTGCTGATGTAATTTTTGAGTTTCTTTATTGCTTGGCAATAAATTATTGCGTTGATAATAATAAGCGTTGCTGGTGTGAAGGGTTTCTGAATCGTTTATTTCTGCACCTTCTAAGGTTTCATTTGGTAATCCAAGAACTCCAATAACTTGGTGTATTGCGTGTAGCATGGGCCCTGCAACATCGTCAGTATACACTTGATCACCTGAAAGTATTAACAGGGAAGGCCATTCTGAAACGGTGTGTTTAGACAGTACCTTGTCGACATTTGCAAGCCCATCTAGGTTCTGTTGCCTATTGAAATGAGGTTTTCGACAAGAGCCATGTAGAAGCGTAGTAACGCTTTTATGTAGTATAAATCCTAATGAATGATGACCTTGATAGTATAAATGGGATGCCCAGTCTGACATGTCATACGTTTTGTTTGCTTGTACATCGTTAAGCTGAAGGTGGTATTCAACCCAAACATCATAGGGGATCGGATTATCAATGGTAATGTGTATGAAATGCAAGTACAGGTATTTTCCTGCTGGAATGCATTGATGTGAAACAGCCAATGCAGAAGATTTATCTGACAAAGTTACATCGTTGTATTTCAGTGAACAGGCAATCTCAAATTTTGAACAGGTTGCCAACCATAATGTAATTTCGTTTGGGTTGGTTTTACGTAAAATCGGTCCTGCAATAACAGGAGGAAGGTCAATTACATTGTTTTTCTTTACGGCTGGCATTTGTTACTCAAGTATTATGTGGGCTAATAAGGGTTTACCCTGAATACGGGCAAACAGTTTGGGTCTCTTTGAGTTTTGAAAAAAATGGTATTGATTCCTGAATGTGCTACTTTTCCTAGATGATAATAGAAAATCGAAATACTTTTTTGTTATTTGTGTTAAAGAAAGCCTTTTACCTCGTAAAGGTGCACCCCATGTTATGGATCGCTTTAGAATGGTGTGTTTAACACTGTTTTGAAATTGTTTTTGAATATCAGATAATGCATTACTAAAGTTTTTGTAAGCTTTTTCTTTTTTCTTGGTTAGAAATGTCTTTCCTAAAGCAAGAGAGGACATAGGATGAAGAGGCGCAAGTTTGTAGGCGTCTAAAGCAATTCTGTTCGCTTTCGTGATGTTGCCTAAATCTAATAAAAAAACAGATAAGATGTTTTTGTATGTAGAGTTCTTATTGTCTAATATCATCATTGTCTTCTACTCCATAGGCGGCCAACATACTTTTAGCGTAAGCAATGTGGGCATTACTATCTAAATCTTCTCATTCTCGGAAACCGTCAGATAATTCAGACTATTTTGTATTGTGGATGAGTTGATCTATTTTTTTGATTCCATATTCTAATATTATCCAAGTTTTGTATTGTTTTAACAGATGTTGTTGTTAAATATACGGATTGAATGCTGATTTGGAAGAAGATATCCTTCGACGTTCAGCCTCATGCTCAATGAAACAGAGATAAATATTAACGATAATACAATTCTGTGAATATAATAAAAACAACCAGATCAAACTTTACTCGTTTCTTACTTTTACTGTCTAATTTTTGTTGAGTATATGTTATCTTATTCTTCATTAGGTTTAGATTATAGGATTAATTAAGAGTGGGATTATGCTTACTTCTATGACAGATAAATATCGTAAAATTTTGCGGGAAAAAGCCATATCACGAGCTAAAACTCGTATTGTTTTAGCTGGGCGTAAAGCCGAAGATATGAGCTTAGATGATCTAGAAGTTGTTGTGCAAGAAGAGGAGCAAAAAATAAAATCCGAGATAAAAGAAAAGGGGCTATTGGCTGTGCTTGCTTTATTGGGTATTAGCTTATTTGGATGATGTATGATGAATCAATTGTTTCGCTTAACTTTTGTTACTTTTATATGGAAAAAATACAAGCAGCTTATTGTTTCTATTTTGAGTCTTATTTTACTGCTATGGATAACAGAACAACTTCATCAAGACTTCATTTCCTACAGTCAGCTGAATGAAGATACAGCCTATTTGGCATTGTCGTTTATTGTAAAGTGGGTTGTTTTCATTCTGCTTTGTATCGGCTTTATTGTGATCAATGTTTCTTTTGGTAAAAAAGTCGCCATAAAAAAGCAATCCAAGTCGTTTTTTAAAGAGAATGTGGTAAAAACGAGAGAGCCGTCTTTCCATAAGAAAGGTCAAGAGAAAAAAAGTGAATCAACAAAAAAGATAATTGATCCTTTTGATGAAATTCGAAAAAAACCACATTTAAGGTCCAAAGCTAATGTGGTTTTGGATGAAGATTAATTAATCCTGTAGGCCTGTAAAATAATAATTCTCAATCAAAATTAATGGCTTTTATATACGCTTCTCGTTGTTGAACTCTTTTTAAATAAGCAGAAATATTGGGTGTGTTTTGTAAAAGTCCAATGTGTCCTGCAATTTCTAGAGAGATTGTCATCATAATGTCTGCTGCGGTGAAGCTTGCTCCCGCAAAATACTCTTGCGCTCCTAATGTGTCTTCAATATAAGCAAAATCAACAGTGATTTCTTTTTTGATATAAGCATCTAACGGTTGCTCCCCATCTCGTTGTTCCATTCCCATAAAAAGCGTACTTATTAGAGGGAGGCTTAATGACCCTTCAGCAAAATGAGACCACTCTAAATATTGATAATACTCAGGTGTGTTTTTTGCTGGTCTGAGCTTTCCCGATGGCTCCTTGTCTAAAATATATTCCATAATGGTACTGGATTCACATAAGGTAATGTCATCTTCAACGATAATAGGTGCTTTGCCTAGAGGGTGGATGTCTTTTAGGCTTTTAGGTGCTAAATTTGTTTGGCTATCCCGATCATGACGAACTAAATTGTATGACGAGCCGAGCTCTTCAAGTAGCCAAACAACTCTTTTAGAACGAGAGCGGTTTAAATGGTGTAATGTGATCATTATCAGATCCTTGTCATATTATTGGGTTATTATGATAGGACAATAATTCCATAATAGATAAAAAGGAAGTACCTATGCTATCAAAATTGAACCATATTCTAATAGGTGCAGTATTAAGTTCCGTCTCTTTTGCTAACCCTATTGATCAGATGAGACCTGATGCACCTGAGTTAGCCGCTTTCGGAACATTTCCTATTGGTGTGAGGACTCTTGAAGTGACCAATATTGATCAGTTAGATGTCTTGTCTATCGGGGAAAACATGAAAAAACCACGTTACGATCGACCGCTCACATTGGAGGTATGGTACCCAGCAGAGAGTAAATCGACAAAAAGAGGATCGTATAAAAACGTGTATTTAAGAGATGGAGTGACAAAAGTGACGTTAACAGGGAAAGCGCAACGTGATTTACCGCCCATACAAATTGGATCGTCTTTTCCTCTTATTATTTTATCTCACGGGTATCCTGGTAACCGGTATCTATTAAGTCATCTCGGGGAAAATTTAGCTTCCAAAGGCTATGTAGTGGTCTCCATTGATCATACAGAGAGTACCTATCATGATAAAGCGGCTTTTGGCAGCACTCTTGTGAATCGTCCATTGGATCAAATGTTTGTATTGAACAAAGTAGATACTCTGTCAAAAGAGCCTGGTCATTTTCTTGAGGGGTTGGTTGATGCAAGCAATACGGGGCTGATTGGGTATTCTATGGGAGGATATGGCGCGCTGATTTCTGCGGGAGCAGGCGTTACGCAAAAAAGCATAGATTATACTTGGGGCGCTGCAAATGGTGAGTTATCCATTCATAAAGCAGGAAGCGCATCTCATGATTCTTTAGTAGACCCAAGGTTAAAAGCAGTTGTGGCTTTTGCTCCATGGGGGAAAAATTACGACTTTTGGGATGAAAAAGGACTTGCAGGCATCAAAACACCTATTATGTATATCGCAGGGTCAGATGATGACGTATCAGGTTATGAAAATGGAGTGAAATCTATTTTTGACGAAAGTATCAATACCAACCGTTATTTACTCACATACCATTATGCTAATCATAATGCTGGAGCACCTATACCAGCCCCAAAAGAGTCGTGGGGATACAGTGACGCATTAGGTTTTGCTCCCTTTGAACATTATGCCGACCCAGTATGGGATTCCGTTAGAATGAATAATATTGCTCAGCACTTTACGACGGCTTTTATGGGAACGTATTTAAAACAAGATGAAGATAAAAAAGAGTACTTAAATCTAGTTCAACGTTCAGGAGAGGGGGTGTATCAGCTAGATAAAAATAAAAAACCAACCGATGAGCATACCTATTGGAAAGGTTTTTCTGATAGAAGTGCTAAGGGCCTGAGTTTTGAGTTCAAAGCAAAAACGTTTTGATTTGTACAAATTTTCTTAATGTAACCCCTTTATCATTGTTAACGCAGTGTTAAAATTCAATTTTACTCATTAAATATAGGTCGTCTTTGTAATGAATCCGATTTTACTGTTATGTTCAAAGCACTTTTGGAGGTATTACTTTTGATTAATGAAGTATTAAAACCTGTATTCGATAAATTTGCTATTGATAATGACTCAATTGAAGAAGGTTCTTTTTTAGATGAAGTTAATACAGCTGTTAATGACTTAGTACAACAAAATGGTTTTTTGCAGAACTATCTTGATCTTACCTCCGTAGAGTTGGTGCAAAGGTATGAACGATTAGAGTTAAGTAACCATTTATTTGAAGCGACTTTCAATGCCGCGCGTGATGCGATGCTAGTAACAGACAAAAACACGGACATATGCCGATTTAACGATGAGTTTATAAGAATATGGAGTATTCCTGATCATTGGGGTGGGAAAGTTGATAAATCAGAGTTAATTAAGCATTTGCTTTCTCAGGTAGTAGATAAGGAGTCTCTTTTAAAGATAACTGAAATGGATGTGATATCTGAGGAACCCAGTTCGGGGCAGGTTCATCTAAAAGATGGAAGGCTTTTTGAATTTGAAAGTCGTATGCGGTATTTTCAAGGAGAAAAAGTAGGGCGACTATACTGCATTAATGATATTACTCAGGAAGTAAGCAATCAACGTATTTTAGCTCAATCTCAGAATGACTTAATACTGGCACACAAATTGTCAAAAATGGGGTCTTGGGCGTACGAGTTGTCAACCAATACCATTATTCTCTCCGAAGGTCTTCTTGCTATCTTGGATTTGCCCAAAGAGGATACTCGCTGGAGAATTTCCCGTTATTTAGAATGCATTCCTGAATATGAAAGAGACAAGGTTAACAAGGCTATTTCTAAATCACTTTTATCTAAAGGTGTGTTTCAAGTTGAACACAAGCTGATTACACCAAAAGGAAAGGAATATTATCTGAGTAATCAGGGGGGGTATGAAAAAGGGCAGCAAAGTACATCACCTCGCTTACTTGGCTTAGTAAAAGATGTAACGAAGGATAAGGATTCTATCGATAGGATCAAGTTATCTTCTCAATTTTTCCATTCATCATTACAGGGCAATATTCTAATGGATCGAGAGCGTAACATTCTCGATTTCAATGAGGTTGCAGTTCAAATCTTTAGCCTTGAAATGAAAGACTTCAAAGAAAGTATTAGCAGTCGTCTATCCTCTGCATTTTCAGAAGAGCTCAGCATAAAAAATATTTGGATGAAAGTGTATGCTGAACATAAATGGGCGGGAGAAGTTAATTTTAGTGACGATGTATTAAAAGACAAAACATTATGGTTATCACTAGAAGCGTATTTTGATGACGATGGTGTACTAACTCATTACCTTGCCATATTCAATGACATTTCTGAATCGAAAAAAGTACAAGAGCAATTGACATTGCTCGCGTATTTCGATGCCCAAACCATGTTACCTAACCGAGCGAAATTTGAACAGTATCTATTAGAAGCGATAGCTAATACCAAGAAAAACGCCTCTTCTATAACACTCATATATCTTGATCTTGATCGATTTAAGTATGTGAATGATTCTCTAGGTCACCATGTTGGTGACGAACTATTGATTGAGGTTGCAGAGCGTTTGCAAAAAAATGTACCAGGTAAGCGAATGATCGCTCGCCAAGGTGGGGATGAATTTGTTGTTGTTCTGGAAGATGCAAAGCCTTTATATGAAATTGAAAGCATTGCGCAAGGTATTATTGATTCTTTATCTCAGCCGTTTGAATTACAAGGCCACAAGGTATTTGTTGGGGCGAGTATGGGAGTGGTTAATTTACCTCAACAAGCAAGTGATCTGGTGACCGCAATGCAGTATGCTGACATTGCTTTATATAAGGCAAAGAATGCAGGCAAAGGCTGTTATCGCTTTTGGGATGATGCATTCTTAAAAGACGCAACATCAGATCGAATGACGATTGAGTCATCCTTGCGAGAAGGTATACGCAACAATGAACTGGTGTTGTATTACCAACCTATAGTGGATGCCAGTACTGGAAAAATTCGGAGCCTTGAAGCGCTTGTTCGTTGGAACCATCCTGAAAAAGGAATGATCCCTCCAGATGATTTTATTCCTATTGCGGAAGAAACGAATTTAATATTGCATCTTGATGAATGGGTTATTCATGAAGTGGTTAGGCAACAGAATGAGTGGAAAGCACTGGGGCTTACTCTTTGTCCCATTTCTATTAATATTTCAGCGCCTCATATTAGTCGTCCGAGCTTATTAGATACGTTCGAGCACTTGATTAAAGAAAGTCCTTTTTTGGTTAACTTACTGCAAATTGAAGTGACTGAAACCGCCATGATGATTGACCCTGATAAAGCCACTCTAGCATTGAATAAATTATTTAAAATAGGAGTGTCTTCTTCAATTGATGATTTTGGATCTGGCTACACCTCCTTAGGTTATCTGAAAAAACTGAATGCCGATGTATTAAAAATCGACCGTTCTTTTATTGATGGTATTACAACAGACAATTTTGATCATGATGTAGCGAAAGCCATTATTGCATTAGCAGCTAGTATGTCTATGAAAGTAGTAGCCGAAGGTGTAGAGACAAAAGAACAGTGGGCAATGTTGAAGCAATTCGGTTGTGATTACTTACAAGGGTATTATTTTTATAGACCAATGATGTGTGATCAGGTTTATGAATTATTGCAAAGTAGATAATTGATGCATACTAAAGCACTATTTAAAGAGAGATAAGCTAAAAGCAAACTCAATTACGAATTCGCTTTTAGCTTTCATAGATTACCCGTCAGCGTTAATTTTGCTGATTAACGCATCTAGTACCGAATCTGCCTGATCCTTTTCGACCTGACAAGTACCAGCATTTAAATGCCCACCTCCGCCATATTCCAAGCACAACTCGCCAACATTTGTATTGGAAGAGCGGTTTAAAATAGACTTACCAATAGCAAATACTGTGTTTTGTTGTTTTAGTCCCCACATTTTATGAATGGATATATTGCATTCAGAAAACATAGCGTAAATCACAAAACGGTTTGTTGCATAAATAGTTTCTTCATTGGTTAAATCTAATACAACAAGATTCTTATAGCGGGTCGCACAACGTCTAATTTGTTCTTTAGCAAGAGCATTATGCTGATGATAAAGGTCGACGCGTTCAACAACATCTTCTAATTCTAAAATTTCTTTTATCGTCATGTCTTTACAGCAATCAATTAATTGCATCATTAATTGATAGTTTGAAATTCTGAATTCTCTGAAACGGCCTAAGCCCGTTCTGGCATCCATGATGAAATTCATTAACACCCAATCAGTCGGGTTGAGAACTTCATCCTCAGAAAACTGAGCGGAATCACTTTTATCTACCGCATCCATTATATCGACAGATATGTTCGGGAATTTTTCTAACCCCCCATAATAATCATAAACAACACGAGCTGCTGAAGGTGCATCTGGATCAATCACATGATTAGATATGTTTTTATCGTTACGAACGGTTTCACTTAAATGGTGGTCAAATGCAATATGGCAGCCTTCAACATAAGGTAAATTGGTCGTAATATCATTCTCTGTGATTTCTATTTTTCCATCTTGCATATCTTTTGGATGCACAAATAAAATATCATCGATTAGATCAAGATCTTTTAATAAGACAGCACAAACAAGGCCATCAAAGTCGCTTCGTGTTACAAGTCGAAATTTAGCATCAGTCATAGAGTTTCCAATATCCAATTATTTTTTAAAGTTTATCAGTATTTATTCGTTTTATCGGTATCAAAAAATAAATTTTTGTAACGACTTAAGATGTTTAGACCAAAGTTTGTAACCACGTGAGTTAAGATGTAATAGGTTATCTTCGAATAGATCCATTTTAATCTCTTCTGACTCATTTAATAAAGGTGAAAACAGGTCAATATAGTGTGTATTTGGTCGTGTTATCGCCAATCGCTTTAAGCTCTCATTGGTTTTCACAATCGTATCAAACTGCTTCACCCTAGAGGGGCTGGGTTTGATGCTAATGATTGTGACAGGAATGCCTGCTAAATGAGAGTCAATTTTTTGTAATAACTCAATATACAACTCTATAACATGGTTGCTATTATGCAAGTTTCCTATGTCATTATCTCCAACATACAAAACAAGTGAGCGTGGTTTTTGGGGCACAACAACACGTTCAAAGTAGTATACGCAAGCTTCTAGCGTAGCCGCTGAAAAACCTAGGTTAATAATATCATTGTGACCCAGCTGTCCCGTTAAATCAGGCCAATTACGAATCGTGGTCGAACCATAAAAAGCAACGGGATTCGTATCTGAAGGCTTCTGGGTTAATTGAAATTCAAGCTCACGAATGTCTGATTCAAACTCCACTTCTTGTTGATTGAGTTTACGGACATTCGAACGATAGCCTTCCTGTGCACTTAACTCAGGCGTAATGCTGATGTCTTTAGCTAATTGAATGGCTTCTTCGACATAACCTCTAAAGGTTACTTGATACTCTTGAACAAATTGTTCAACTTTCTCTGGATCATTGATATTTACTTTACTAGAGAGTTTAAAGGCGGGCTTCACAACAACGGAATAAATCGTATGATCGACTCGTTTATCAAAGTTGGCGACTGCAATCGGAACGATCCATGGTTCTTCAGATCCCATTGATGCTGCGAGGTTGAAAGTAGGCGTCCGCATTAGGCCTGGAGACTCATCTGTACTGAAGCACGCGCCTTCTGGAGCAATCAATAATGGCGTATCTGATTTTAGAACAGCTTGCCCAGCTTGGAGAAATAATTGGTTCAGTTCTTCGTCGGATGTCAGAGATTTCCATGAGTTGACAAAGAAGTTACCAAATCGTTTGTAATACTCATCTCTCCAATATTCATCTTTTTTACTGCGCTCTACTACTCTGACACCCGCTACACCATATTGCTTATCAAGAATCATACTGCTAATAAACTGAGCATCAAGCGGGAAATGGAAACCATTTGGTAATGTAATGCTTTGAGAGTAGTTTAGGTGATTATAAATGAACAAGCTGCCAGGTTTTTTAGGTAAATTTTCCAATCCTTTGATTACATAGGGAACCTGTTGAAAGGCTTGATCAAATAAAAATACGCCTTTTCTGCGAACATCGGTTGCGGGTGTGTCACTGGGCAATTGGGTAATGTCATCGTAAATTCGTTGAAGGTGTCGATAGAACCCATTTTCCCTCTGGACGTCTCTTAAGATGTCTAAACACATGCCTGAGATGGTTTTTTCTAACGTATTTCCAAAATGAAGGCTTTTATAAAGTAATCCAAACGCTTCATCTGTTGTGACTGGGCTTTTTAATAGATCACCAATTTTATAAAGAGGTGATTTAACAGGCAATAGCGCGGCGTTTTGCTCAACGACATTGGTAACGGCAAAGACTTCATTGTTTGACGTTTGTGATAAGTAACGCATACGCGCAGCGAGTAAATGCGTGCCGACCAACCAAATTAAACGATACCAATACTTTAAATTTAACGCTGGGTTTGCTTCTAATATTTCTCGAATGTGGTCTCTAGATATGAATAAAACCGTGCTGTCTCTTGAGGCTATCATAGACGTTCTGTTTAAAATATTTTCATCCGTGGTACACCAACTTAATAGCGCACTCTTGCGAGAAATGGTTCGGGTTGTGATGATGTCGCCTGTTTCTGTTTGATACCTAACGATGACTTTACCGTTTAATAACAGATAAAGACCATCTGCATTCTGGTTTTGTTGGCTGACAATGTCACCTTGGTGTACCAGAAGCTGTTTCGCTACTTTAGCAAATAAGGTATTTTCATCCTCTGTAAAGCCTTCAAAAAACTGTGCTTTGGCTATGACGGTTCGCGCTTTCGATAGGTTATAACGAGGCAACCTTTTTTTACTCAAAGGTCGAGTTTCTTCAAATGCCAATGTTTCGTTAGAGAAGAATGGTTTTGTCTTATTTTGAATATTGGCTAATACTGTCAGACTGTTTTGGTACACAAAATGCAAAAAGTTGTTCCCGAACTCAAGCTCTTCTTTTAACAGTGTTTTTAACTCAACAATGGGTAATGAAATAAGAGTTGTGTCTTCAATGGTGGTAAACGTAGTGGCGTATCGAGATGGGTGACGCAATGCGGACCACCCGATGGGAGTGTAGGGGGTGCTAATAGTGCCAACGTCGTATTCATCGTTTGTATTTTTAGATGGGATGGATATGGAGAGTTTACCTTCAATCAAAAAGTACAAAGTGTTTCCAACATCAAAATGTTTAACTAGAACGTTATTTTTATTGAGAGTGACCAGCCTCGCCATCGACGTCATATTTTCAATAATTGATTCTGAGGCGTTTGCTAAAAATGGCAGTTGTCTGACAATACTTGCAACATCCATAGTGGTTCCTTAATCGTTAAGAGGGTCGTTTAATTGTAAGTTTGCCACCAAAGGCTGCAAAATCGTTGCCACCCAGTCTACCTAGCGGTTTTAAAATATCGCTGTCTATAAAAGTGTGCTTACCTTCTTGAGTGATCATGTCATCATCCGCATAAAGGCTGAGAACTTCTAAGTAAAATGCTTCAAATGAAGATTCGCCTAAAGAGTGAACATCATATAAACGACAGTGTAATGCTACTTTGGCGTCTTTTACACGGGGCAATGACTCAGTAAAATCAATCAACTCTAATGAGTGCTGAGCTAATTCAGACTCTCCATAGGGCAATGTCGCCGCACTGCTGTTTACTGCTTCGGCAAGTGTTTCTGAGGGAATGTGCAAAATGCATTCCTTTTCTCTAAGAAGATTTACTTTAGTATCTTTGCCAACCGTTTCAGATTTATTACCAATTGATACAACCAATAAGGCAGGGTCTGATCCAAGAGCATTAAAATAAGAAAAAGGCGCAAGGTTGGTATTGCCCGATGCATTTTTTGTCAAAATCCATGCAATTGGTCGAGGTGTGATGGTTTGAGTAATTAGGTGGTATTTCTGATGAGCCGATAAATTATTAAAATTAAAAAGCATGTCTTTACTCCGAATAAATCGTACTAGATTGCCATTAGAGATCTTCGAATAAGATCAATAGCTTAAGTTTGTTCATTTATATTATGTGAAAAACGTAAATAAATGTGAATTTTTTACCGTTTATGCCATACCACATAAAATTAATTAATCATTTTAGGACAATTACTTAAGGGATAATTGAGAGTAACAGAAGCGCTCATCCCGAAAAATATCTCTCTTTGAGTAAACCTGTTTGTGTGCTAAACCTATAAAGTAACAATTACAAAAGAATAATCTATAGTAAAACAGAATGTTAAGGCGTCAAGACTCTTTTACTTACTATTTTATTCTTAAAGATTTTTTAGGAATGTTTGATTTTAATATTGCCATGGCTTTGTTCGTTATTCGTTGTGGCTTGGGGGAGCGCGATCATGAGTATATTTGACCATATCCAATCTCGTTATGATGCTCAGCAAGAGGAGGAGATTTCTCTTGATGATTATTTAACACTTTGTAAATCTGACCCAGATGCCTATGCTTCTGCTGCTGAGCGATTACTTAAAGCAATAGGAGAACCAAAGCTAATAGACACGTCAAAAGAGTCACGGATGAGTCGAATTTTTTCTAATAAAGTCATTAAGCAATACCCAGCATTTAAGCATTTTTATGGAATGGAAGAGTGCATTGAGCGAATTGTGGCTTTTTTAACGCATGCCTCTCAAGGTCTAGAAGAGTCGAAACAAGTGCTTTACTTGCTGGGCCCCGTTGGTGGGGGGAAGTCTTCTTTAGCGGAAAAGCTGAAAGAGCTCATGCAGGCGCAACCTTTTTATGCGATTAAAGATTCGCCTGTTTTTGAATCGCCTTTGTCTCTTTTTGATGCACAAGAAGATGGGGGGATTCTAGAAGAAGAATACGGTATCTCGAAGCGTTACCTTAAAAACAGCATGTCGCCGTGGGCGGCAAAAAGGTTAATTGAATTCAACGGAGACATCAGACAGTTTCGCGTGGTGAAAATATACCCTTCTGCGATTAAGCAAATTGCCATTTCGAAAACCGAACCAGGTGATGAGAATAATCAGGATATTTCTGCGCTCGTCGGAAAAGTTGATATTCGAAAACTGGAGTTTTTTGAGCAAAACGACACGGATGCTTACAGCTATTCTGGTGGGCTATGCCGAGGTAATAGGGGATTAATGGAATTCGTTGAAATGTTTAAAGCGCCAATTAAAGTGTTGCATCCGCTTTTAACGGCAACGCAAGAAGGTAACTATAATGGCACAGAAGGTGTCGGAGGCATCCCTTTTGACGGTATTATTTTAGCCCACTCCAATGAATCGGAGTGGCAAACCTTTAAGAATAACAAAACCAACGAAGCCTTTATTGATCGGGTGTATACCGTCAAAGTCCCTTATTGTTCTCGTGTATCAGAAGAAATGTCGATTTATAAAAAACTGATTGAACACAGTTCTTTATTAAACGCACCTTGCGCGCCTGATACATTAAAAATGCTCGCACAATTCACAGTACTGTCCCGTTTGAAAGAGCCTGAAAATGCCAGTATTTATTCAAAAATGCGCATTTATGATGGAGAGTCGTTAAAAGATGTAGACCCCAAAGCGAAATCTTTACAAGAGTACAAAGACGCAGCGGGAGTTAACGAAGGCATGGATGGGCTGTCTACTCGATTTGCGTTTAAAATACTCTCTAAGGTGTTTAACTTTGACCCAACGGAAGTGGCTGCCAACCCAGTGCATTTAATGTATGTGCTTGAACAGCAAATAGAACAAGAGCAATTTTCTCAGGAGCTACATGACCGTTACTTACGCAGTTTGAAAGAGTATATTGCGCCGCGTTATGTGGAGTTCATAGGCAAAGAAATTCAGACGGCTTATTTAGAGTCTTATTCAGAATATGGTCAAAATATTTTTGATAGATATGTTATCTACGCTGATTTTTGGATTCAAGATCAAGAATATAGAGATCCAGAAACCGGTGATATCTTAGACAGAGCCTCTATTAACAGTGAGTTAGAAAAAATCGAAAAACCTGCGGGCATTAGTAATCCAAAAGATTTCCGTAATGAAGTTGTGAATTTTGTATTGAGAGCACGTGCTAATAATAATGGCATGAACCCCAGTTGGCTTAGCTATGAAAAATTACGTGCAGTTATTGAACGTAAAATGTTTTCGAATACAGAAGATTTACTGCCTGTTATTTCTTTTAGTGCAAAATCGTCGAAGGAAGAGCAGAAAAAACACAACGATTTTGTCAATAGGATGATTGAGCGCGGTTATACGGAAAAACAAGTGCGCTTATTATCTGAATGGTATTTAAGAGTTCGTAAATCTCAATAGGGAAGGTTCCATCACCTAAAAGGAGGTGCGCTTATGTCGTATATTATTGACCGCCGCCTAAATGGAAAGCACAAGAGCAGTGTTAATCGACAACGTTTTTTAGGTCGTTATAAAGATCACATAAAGAAAGCCGTAGAAGAAGCCGTAAACTCTCGCAGTATACAAGATCTTGACCGTGGCGAGAGCATTACCATCCCTAAACGTGACATCCATGAGCCTGTTTTTGGGCACGGTCAGGGAGGGCGAGATTCAGCGGTTCACCCTGGTAATAAAGAGTTTGAATCTGGGGATCGTATTCCAAAGCCTCAAGGAGGTGCGGGTCAAGGAGGGGGAGGTAACGCCAGCGATTCTGGCGAGGGCGATGATGATTTTGTTTTTCAAATATCACAAGAGGAGTTCTTGGATTTTGTATTTGAAGATTTAGAATTACCAAACTTGCTCGCAAAAGAATTGAAAGAAGTGACCGAATTTGAAACAAAGCGAGCGGGCATTGTTGCTGATGGAACACCGTCAAAACTTAATATCATTCGATCAATGAGAAACGCGCAAGCTAGACGCATGGTAATGAGTTCAAGTTCGCGTAAACAGCTGCATGAAGTGGAAAAAGAGCTGGCGCAACTAGAGGAGCAAGATGCAGTCTTAAGAGACCTTCAAAAAGTGTCTCAATTGCAGCAATTGGCTGAACAACTGAAACAAAAAATAGCACGTACCCCTTTTTTAGACACATATGATTTACGCTATAACCATCATATAAGAGAGCCGAAACCCAGTACTCAAGCAGTGATGTTTTGTGTGATGGACGTTTCAGGCTCTATGACGCAAGAAACGAAGAATATTGCTAAACGTTTCTATATCTTACTTTATCTGTTTTTAAGTAGAAGTTATGAAAAAATTGATTTGGTGTTTATTCGTCATCATACCAGTGCTAAGGAAGTAACCGAAGAAGAGTTTTTTTACTCCAGAGAAACGGGCGGTACGATTGTCTCCAGTGCATTAAAGCTAATGGAAAGCATCATAAAAGAACGGTATCCAGCCAATGCTTGGAACATTTATGGCGCCCAAGCATCCGATGGAGACAATTGGGATGATGATTCAAGTACTTGCATGGCTCTCATGGAAGAGAAGTTAATTCAACACATGCAGTATTATACTTACATTGAAATTACTCCTAGAGATCATCAGAGTTTATGGTATGCCTTTGAACAAGTAGAGGCTAAACATGCAAATTCTTTTGCGATGCGACATATAACGGAACTCGCTGATATTTATCCTGTTTTTCGTGATTTATTTCACAGGAGGCAGCATGGGTGATTCATTAAAAGAGAACGCTTCAAAGAAGGCAACATTTCTTTCAGAAGGGGCCGATTGGACATTTGAGAAAATTCAAATATACGATGACGCTATTGGAAAACTGGCGGCTGAATATGGGTTAGACACGTATCCAAATCAAATTGAAATCATCAGTTCTGAACAAATGATGGATGCTTATGCATCGGTTGGGATGCCGCTTGGTTATCATCATTGGTCTTATGGGAAGCAGTTCCTAAATGTAGAGCAAAATTACAAACGTGGCCGTATGGGGTTAGCGTATGAAATTGTAATTAACTCTTCCCCCTGTATTGCTTACCTCATGGAAGAAAATAACATGATGATGCAGGCTCTGGTTATTGCACATGCTTGCTATGGTCATAACTCTTTCTTCAAAGGCAATTATCTTTTTAAAACCTGGACCGATGCGTCAGCGATTATTGATTATTTGGTTTTCGCTAAGAAATATGTACAAGACTGCGAGGAAAAATATGGTATTGAAGCAGTCGAATTAACGCTAGATTCGTGTCATGCCTTGATGAATTTTGGCGTAGACAGATACAAGCGCCCGTTGCCCTTATCGGCGGAAGAGGAACGTACTAGGGTCAATGAAAGAGAGCAAATATTACAACAACAAGTAAACGACCTATGGCGAACTATTCCAGCGGCGTTTAAGTCCGAATCGAATATAGAAAAGGCTGTACAGTTTCCTTCTGAGCCGCAAGAAAATTTGCTGTATTTTCTCGAAAAGCATGCGCCATTGCTTAAACCTTGGCAAAGAGAATTGATTCGTATTGTTCGTAAAATGGCGCAATACTTTTACCCACAAAGACAAACTCAAGTTATGAATGAGGGGTGGGCAACATTTTGGCACTACACTTTAATGAATGGTTTGTATGACAAGGGCTTGGTGACGGATGGGTTTATTCTGGAATTTCTACAATCTCATACGAATGTGGTGGCTCAACCGGATTTTGATTCACCTTACTATTCAGGAATTAATCCTTATGCGCTAGGGTTTGCCATGTATACAGACATTAAAAGAATATGTGAAAACCCAACTGAAGAAGATCGAAGGTGGTTTCCTGATATTGTTGATCGTCCTTGGTTGGAAATATTAAACTTCGCGATGAGAAACTTTAAAGATGAAAGTTTTATTCTTCAATTTCTGTCGCCTAAATTAATGAGAGATTTTCGTTTCTTTGGCTTGGAAAATAATGAGTCGGATTCTTATGTTGAGGTAAAAGAAATTCATAATGATACGGGTTATAGGAAACTAAGGGAACGTTTGGCCCAACAGTATAATCTCAGCCATAGGGAGCCGAATATTCAAGTTCAAACAGTCAATTTGTACGGAGACCGGAGTTTGATATTGCACCATATAATGGATTCTGATCGCCCTTTAAATAGCGATACGAAAGAGGTGTTGAAACATTTCCATCGACTGTGGGGGTTTGACGTGACTCTAGAGTCGTGGAGCAATGACGAATTAGCTGCGGTATACCACAGTGAAGGTGATGACACACCTGAGTTGTAATCGCTGTCTTTATGAAAAACGACATAAGTCATTCTCTTGTTTATGTCGTTTTATGCCTGCTTGAATTTGAGGTCTAAAAGATATCGACTACACAATTGAAAGCAATAACGATTCTGTCTTGATCACCAAAATAAGGTAGAGCAGAGTGTTTCAAATAAGAAGGGAAAATGATCATTTGTCCTTCTATCGGAGCAAAATCCCAATATCCCTGATTGCCTAAATAGGCGGTTCCTGCATCGGTAAAATGAGCGGCATTGACTCTAGGATCATAAAAGCGATTGATGCCATTTTTTCCATCGAGAGAGGCATTTCCCGGTTCGAGATAATAAATACCACACCAAGAACAATTCGGATGAGAGTGAACATCATGATAACCGCCACTTTGGGTAATGTGATACCAAGATTCGGTGACATTGGCTTCGACTTCTACATCTTGTGGCCATGCATCACGATTTACATCGTAAGCCACTTCTGCGACCAGTTCTTCAAATATTCTTCTTAGCTCCATGACTTCTGGGTGGGCGTGTTCTAAAAAAGTAAGTTCGCTCTCGAATAAGCGGTGTTTGGCATCAACGGCAATTTGACTGTCAATGGTAGATTGTTGTTGTTTTTGCGCCTGACTGATGAAATTCAAAAGTTCGTTTTTTAGGAATTCATGATCAGGGTTGTTCGCCACAAAAATAGGGGTTGTCCAAGTACTGATGTTTTCGATAGTTGGGATAGCAGTTTGCATTGGGTAATTCGTTTCCTAATAAGTAAGTCAATTAGCATCGTATGTAACAGAGAAAACGACGCTAAAGAAAGTCACTAAAAAAGTTATATGACGTGAATAAATGGCTGCCTTAAGCAATATCTAATTCAGTTGGAGTGGGTTTGATACCACACAGCATGAGCACAAGGTTACGAAACCCCGTTGTCGTATCTGGGCCATCCAAGCCTTTGATTTTTTGGTCCATAAGTGCCAAATAGCTTTGCATGTATTGTATTGTGATTGGACTATGTCGGCTGCAGGCTGATTCATAAAAAGGAATGCGTTTATCCCAAATTTTTTGAGCTTGGCATGCTTGGCGAATGCCCATATTTTTGGCGTCATTAACGAGTTGTTCTAAGGTGTTTACTTCTCGATTGATCATCCAAAGGACAATGTTTTCCTCAATGCCTTCGGCAAATAAGTTATCTAAGCAATGCAACGCTTCCTTCACTTTACCTAGCAGTAATCGATCGCTCAAATCATACACTGAGTAACGGCTGCTATCTGACACAGAGTCCACTACCATATCTAATGATAAGGTGCTTTGAGGGCCATAAATTAAGAGCAATTTTTCTAGCTCTTGAGATAGGGCTAATAAATTACCTTCACCTCGTTCACACAAGACGATGGCCGCGTCTTTAGACAGGTTTAAATTTAGAGTGGTGGCTCGTTTTTGCGCCCATTGAGCCAATCTATTTGCATCAATAGGCCAAATTTGCACAAAGACACCCTGTTTTTCCAGAGCGGTGAACCATTTACTCTTTTGAGCTCGCATATCCAATTTTGGTAATGTGAGCAGGATGATGTTGTCGTTGGAGAGTTCAGAGGCAATTTGCGTTAATGCTTTTGTGTGTTTCTCGCCAAGTTTGTCTATTTGAATATCAAATAATCGACAGGATGAAAACAAAGACAAGCTTTGTGTTTCTTGAATGACATCTTGCCAGTCAAACTGATTATCAGCAATAAACCTGAGTCTTTCCTCTATCTCTCCTGATTGCATTAAGTGGTGCCTGATTGTATCGGCGGCTTCTTGACTTAATAGTATTTCGTCACCAGCAATAATGTAAATTGGGTAACGTTGTTTAGACAGTGTGTTGCTAAGTTGATCAGGGCGAACCTTCATATCAATCGAGAGCTCTTAGTGTAAATGATGAAGCTGGAAACTAAAGTGGGGCATAAGATAAATCGACGAGCAGTTTTTCGGCCAAAGCTTCAGCCATTTCACTCAGCGCCACTTCGTTAAATGCTTCTTTAGTATTGACGCTGGCATCTTGCTCTGTAAACAGTTTGTTTGTGGAAATGCGTCGAGGCCCATAAACGGATTTGCCATCCGTTTGACGGATAAAATAATGCGTTGTTAGTTGGCGCTCTAATTGCAGAATGTCATTGTTGCTGGCTGTCCCTAATATGATTTCTTGAGACTCAATTGGATTTACCGTTAGCTCTAAAATGTCGTCGCTCAAGAGGGTACCTCTTTTTACAATGGTAATGCCCGATCGTTGTAAGGCGCTGTTTAATGCTTGATCAAAAGAGATAAAGCCACTTTGAGAGTTGAGAACAATGCGCTGTAACGAAGGTGGCAGTGGATTTGGCCCTCTTAAGTGGAAGCCACATGCGGAAATAATCAATGCTAAAGCAAGTAGAACAGGCAAGCGAATAAACTGTGCTTTTGTCGTCATCATGGCCTTACTCCTATATCTATAATGGGTGTCATAAAACACTAAGCCATAAAGAGATCAATTCTCTTTATGGCTTAGTGCGCGTCATTAACGTTGACGTACTGTATTAGTTAGCAACAATATTAACTAATCGACCTGGTACAACAACGACTTTTCGAACAGTTTTACCTTCGATGAACTTAGCAACGTTAGGGTGGGCCAATGCAGTGGCTTCCATTTCTTTGTTATCTGCATTAATTGACACGGTTATTTCTGCACGTTTTTTGCCTAGGACTTGCACTACGATAGTGAGCTCGTCTTTTACTAATGCGGCTTCATCCAGTGTTGGCCAGCTTACATTAACAACGTTATCACCATGGCCTAATTCGCTCCATAGCTGATGAGAAATGTGCGGCACAATAGGAGACAATAATAGAACAGTAGACTCAAGCGCTTCTTGTTCGACAGCAAGGCCTAATTTAGATGTGTCTTCAAACTTACTGATCTCATTACACAGTTCCATGACGGCTGAAATTGCCGTATTGAATGTTTGGCGACGTTCAATATCATCTGATACTTTGGCAATGGTCTCATGTGTTTTACGACGTAGCGCTTTTTGTTCGCTGGTTAGTGAAGACACATCTAATTTACCCACTGTGCCAGCATTGGTATGGCGATAACACAATGCCCATAAGCGACGTAGGAAGCGAGAAGCACCGTCCACACCTGCATCATTCCATTCGAGTGATTGTTCTGGTGGTGCGGTAAACATAATAAACAAACGAACCGTATCCGCACCATAACGTTCGATCATTTCTTGTGGATCAACCGTGTTGCCTTTGGATTTAGACATTTTTGTACCGTCTTTATTGACCATACCTTGGGTCAATAGACGTTTGAACGGCTCATCTGAATCCACTAATCCTGCGTCTCTTAACAGTTTATGGAAAAAGCGAGAGTACAATAAATGCAAGATGGCATGTTCAACACCACCAACATACTGGTCAACAGGAAGCCAGTAGTTTGCCTCTGGTGTTAGAATCGCATCAGTGCTTTCTGGGGAGCAGTAACGTGCGTAATACCAAGATGATTCCATAAAGGTATCAAAGGTATCTGTTTCACGTTCAGCGGGTTCACCTTCAAAGATAATAGAAGAGAAATCAGGGTTGTTTTTGATTGGAGAATTAACTCCATCCATCACAACATCCGTAGGGAGCATAACAGGCAACTGATCGGCTGGTACAGGAACCGCCGTGCCATCGGCTTTGTTAATCGTTGGAATGGGTGTTCCCCAATAGCGCTGGCGGCTTACACCCCAATCGCGTAGACGGTAATTGACTTTAATTTCGCCTAAGCCTTTTTCTGACATCCAATTTGCAATGGCGTCAAACGCAGCATCGAAATCCATGTCATTAAATTCACCAGAATTACAAAGAATGCCTTTGCCTGTGAAGGCTTCTTTTGACAAATCAATGTTGGTATTGTCATCTGTTGATTTGATAACTTGTTTTATGTTCAAGCCATATTTATTCGCAAACTCAAAATCGCGTTGATCATGCGCTGGAACAGACATGACAGCGCCTGAGCCGTAGTCCATTAATACAAAGTTAGCAGCGTAAACCGGGACAGATTCACCTGTGACTGGGTGTATTGCTTTAAAGCCAGTATCGACACCTTTCTTCTCAACAGTTGCCATATCCGCTTCTGTTGTAGACATAAGCTTACTTTCAGCAATAAATTCCGCCAATTCAGGATTGGCTTGTGCCGCTTCAATAGAAAGTGGATGCTGTGTTGCAACGGCAATGTAAGTTACACCCATGATAGTATCTGGGCGAGTGGTGTAAACGAAGACGCGCTCGTTACGTCCTTCGATACCAAAGCTGAATTCTAGGCCTTGAGAACGCCCAATCCAGTTACGTTGCATGGCTTTTACTTTTTCAGGCCATTCGTCTAGTTGATCCAAATCGTTTAACAATTCTTCAGCGTAATCTGTGATACGGATAAACCACTGAGAAATTTCTTTTTTCTCAACGGTTGTGCCACAACGCCAGCAGCCGCCATCTTCTACTTGCTCATTTGCTAAGACCGTTTGATCATTTGGGCACCAGTTTACGGCCGCGACTTTTTTATATGCCAAGCCTTTTTCAATTAACTGAGTGAAAAACCACTGCTCCCAACGATAGTATTCTGGCGTACATGTGGCAATTTCACGATCCCAGTCATAGCCAAAACCAAGCAGTTTTAATTGACCTTTCATATAGTCAATGTTTTCAGTCGTCCACTTCGCTGGTGCTGTGTTGTGTTTTATGGCTGCGTTTTCAGCAGGTAGACCAAATGCATCCCAACCCATTGGCTGCATGACATTTTTGCCTTGCATACGCTGATAACGTGAGATCACATCGCCAATGGTGTAATTACGAACATGACCCATGTGCAAACGTCCACTTGGGTATGGGAACATAGAAAGGCAATAAAACTTTTCTTTATTCACATCAGCAACGGCTTTAAATACTTTGTTCTCATCCCAAAAGGATTGAGCCGCTTCTTCTATTTGCTTTGGACTATACTGTTCTTGCATGATCTTTATTTATTCCCATGAACGACGAAAAAGTAACTTTACGCTAAACTAATAACTACACGTCTTTGAAAAGACGATTAGCGCAAGGTTAAATAAGTTTAAAAATACCCGTTATTTTATAGAGATACACGACTAATGAGAAGACAGATAAGGGGCTAGTTATGAATTCAGGTAAAAAAGATGACCCTAACAATACTGAAAACAGCAATTTAGTTGATGAAACGAAAAAAACGATAATTGGAGCTAAGAATTGGGTACTGGATGATGCTGAGTTAATGAAAAACTATTGGCATCACAAAATGGCTTATATGGAAGCATGGGTTGATGCAAATTGGAAGACCATCATGGCTCAAGGGCGACATGCCAAAGATGAGTTGGATGCAATAGAAGACATTGGTCTGCTTTGGTTGGTGGACAACATTAACCATAATCCAGTGCCATTAGCAGAATGTTATATTTCTGGTACAGAGTGTGAAAAAGGCCGCTATGTTTGTCTATCTTGTGAATACGAACAGGAGCTAGAAGATAACGCTGTACTGAAAGTCTGCCCTATTTGTCAATATGGGATTTTTTCAGGACATTGAACTTTCTATGTTCTGTTGGTCGGTATTTACACACACATAAATAGATTAAGTGTCATTGTTAATGGGGCTGCTTCTTGTATCTAGGTGGTCGTATTGTGATCCAATAAAAGACAGGGAGCGCTCTCTATTTTTGTACTAATTGATTGAAGTAATGTTTGCATCATTTGGGGGTGTTGAAAGTGGGCAAGACTCCTTTACTGATGGCTCTAAAATCGATGGTATAGCCAGTCATGAAGTGATCATTGGTATTCGTATTGCAATATAAAGATGTTAGTTACCCGTGATGTATTTGAAGAATAAGGGAAAAAAAGTAAGTTATTTATCCTAAATTTACCTACTGTCTTTTACTAAAACACAATTATGGTTGATTTTACGCTTGAGTTAATTGCTGGGTTTAGTATTCTCTCTGGCAGTATTTTGTAGTTGGGTGTCCCTGATTTTTATATGGTATAAATTCAGTTCAAAGATCTACAAAGCTTTAATAGTTTAATAGCCGAATGAATGGCTAGGAGCAAGCAGCGTGATTAAAGATTTAGAAGTTCAAAAAATCGATATAAACCAACCTGAGAAAATAAAAGTTGCGATTGTGCAAAGTACTTACCACCTTGAGTTGAATGAAAATATGGTGGAGTACTGTAAAGAAGTGCTGATGCTAAATGGTTTGTCTGAAGAGAACATTTCGGTTCATTTAGCACCAGGGACATGGGAAGTGCCGCTTCTTGCGAGAAAAGCCGCGAAATCTGGTCAGTACGACGCCATTGTTGCCTTTGCTATTATACTTCAGGGTGATACGTATCATTTCGATATGATTGCGAATGAAGTGGCCAGATCTCTTATGGAAACGTCTGTTGAATATTTGATCCCAGTTGGGTTTGAAATATTGGCGGTAAATAAGATGGAAGAAGCCATAGAAAGAGGGTCGAGGAACTCATTTAATAAAGGCATTGAAGCTGGGAACGCGATACTGCATACGCTTAATGGTCTTAGAGGAATAGAATAGCCTCAGTCACCTTGGTCAAATTAAGCATCTTGGATGCAGTATTTAATGATGGCTAGACGTTTCTTGTGAAATTTAAATGCTGCAACACTGAGTAACAGTCGCACACTCTAGGAGGTACAGTGTGATTCAAGCAATTTATGTTGCGAAAAAAGCAAAGCAAGCTCAAATCGGCATTGATGTGGTGAAAGTGGATGCAGGGAAAGGCATTGTTGGCGATAGAAATTATGGTAAATGCAATGAAGCTGGACTTAATATTACCTTTGTGGAAAGTGAAGAAATCGATGCGTTTAATACGAACTTTGGTCAACGTTTAGAGGCATTCTCAACGCGACGAAATATCGTTACGCAAGGGGTGCGGCTCAATCAATTAGTGGGTAAAGAATTTACCATTGGTGATGTTCGGTTTTTGGGTGTGGAGTTATGTGAGCCTTGTTCTTTTCTCGGTCGTTCTCTCGCGAGTGATTCTTTAACGGCTCCGCAAGTTGTTAAAGCGTGGATGCAGCGAGGTGGGTTAAGAGCGGATGTGTTAAGTACTGGCATTTTACGCGTTGGTATGGCAATAAAAGTATGGTAGGTAATTTAAAGCGCGCATATATGGCAATATTGGCACGGCTAAAACAATAACACTAATCAGGTTTCATCCTTGAATTCATAAAAAAAGCAGCGGTGTATAACATTACCATAATCAAAATTAAGCTTAACACTATAAGGTTTCCATACTTAACATAAGGTGTTATTCCTACTGTTGTTTTGACTGGTGCGGTGAGTGTTGTACGAACGAATTGAGGGGCCTGCGCTGTGATTTTTCCATGATGATCGATGATCGCGGAGATACCTGTATTGGTAGAACGAACCACATACCGACCAGACTCCTTGGCTCTAAATTGTGCAATTTGTAGGTGCTGAATAGGACCAATAGAGTCACCGAACCACCCATCATTACTTATAGTAATTAAAAAGTCGCTGTCTCTGACCAAAGAACGGACCAGCTCTGGGTAGACAATTTCATAACATATAAAGGCCGCCGCGCCCCATTCTCTCACTTGCAATACGGGCTGGTTTTTCTCTCCGGCACTGAATGTTGACATTGGCATACCAAATAAATCCAACAGTTTCCCAACGTAATCTGCAAAGGGGATGTACTCTCCAAAAGGAACTAAGCGCTGTTTGAAGTATAAGCCAAATCCTTCCCCCATTGCCCAAACACTATTGTGGTAGCGATTGTTTTCTTGGTTGTAATAAGGGATGCCCGTAATAAGGGTGGTGTTTGTTTCTAGCAGTGTTTTTTGAAAGGGCTTTAAATGATTACTGACTTGATGGTGTAAATAAGTAATGGCGGTTTCTGGCCAAATGACCAGATCACTGTCTAGGTTTTCAACTGTTGCTTGCTGGTAATACTCAAGAGATTTTACGGCTTGTTCTGTTAGCCATTTCTCTTCTTGTTTCAAGTTACCTTGGACGAGTGTTGTTTGGATGGTGTCTTTTTCACTGACCCATTGGGTATTTTGCTGAGATAAAAAGCTGCTTGATCCCCATAATCCAATGACACAGAACAGGCAAATAAGTTCTTTTTTCCATTGCAGCTGTTTGTTTTTAAAAAGAAAAATAGGGAGGCTGAAGCTCAATAAACAAACGAATGTTAATAGCCAAATACCGCCAATTGGAGAAAGTTCAAAAAGAGGGCTTTTTTCCATGCTGTAGCCAGCAAGTAGCCAAGGAAACCCTGTAAATAAATGACTTCTAAGGTATTCAGTAAATAGGAGAGTAAGCGATATGATAAAAGGCTTGGAAAGCATTGATACACGGGTGAAAAAATGAGAGCAAAGAAACCCCGCAAGAGCATAAAATGCAGAGAGGACAGTGATGAATGCAAAAGTAATTAGGACAGAAATGATCAGTCCAACTTGGCCGTAATTGGCTATGCTGACGTATATCCAAGAGGTGCCTGCTCCGAAATGCCCTAAACCAACGGAAAACCCCAGCCAAGCTGCATGCTTGTGTGAGATGGATTGGGTTTGTAACCACGAGAACCCTGCAATACTAACGGCAATGGCTGGCCAAAAAGCAAAAGGGGCAAAGGCAAAGACACCGAGGGCACCGCAAAAGACACCCAAAAAAAACAACCTTAAAAAACGTTTCTCCACAAAGGGTTGGAAAAGAGTGCGCATTTAAGGTTGTCCTATTAACAGTGTTACT
Organism: Marinomonas phycocola; assembly: GCF_047525455.1. Lineage (NCBI taxonomy): Bacteria > Pseudomonadati > Pseudomonadota > Gammaproteobacteria > Oceanospirillales > Oceanospirillaceae > Marinomonas > Marinomonas phycocola. The sequence continues at coordinate 48,960 of NZ_JBLIXL010000002.1, read as the reverse complement.
TATTGAGTAACAAATTATTTAATCACGAATGAGGTGTAGAACTATTCTTTATCTAAAAGCTTTTCTACATGAAGTGTCTTCACTCTACGGCCATCAGACTTCATCACTTGGAATTTAAAGTTATCAATGACAATTTCTTCTCCACGTACAGGTACATGGCCAAACTGCTGAACTAAAATACCGCCAATCGTATCGAACTCTTCATCACTAAAGTTTACCTTGAAAAAGGCGTTAAAGTCGTCCACTTCACAAAGTGCAGGAACTATAAAAGAATCGGTTCCATCGAGAGGTTTGATATGTTCGTCATCGTGTTTGTCGGTTTCATCTTCAATCTCACCAACAATTTGTTCGAGTACATCTTCAATTGTTACAAGGCCAGAGACACTACCGTATTCGTCTAATACAATGGCCATATGATAACGTTTGGTGCGAAATTCATTCAAAAGAACATTAAGCCGTTTACTTTCAGGGATAAAGTTCGCTGGTCGTAATTGATTAAGAATGTCTTCAGTAGTGATTTCTGTGTCTTTAAACAATAGGGGCAATAGGTCTTTGGCAAGTAAAACACCAAGAATCTCGTCTGAGTCTTCACCAACAACAGGAAAGCGAGAGTGGGATGAATCAATTATTTTTCGAATGGTTGTTTTTGGATCATTGTCTGATTTGACTACAACCATTTGAGATGGAGGGATCATTATATCTCTGGCTTGAACTTCAGAGACTTCAAGTGCGCCTTCTACAATGGTAAATGCATCCCGATCAATAACTTCTGATGAAACTGCGGCTTCAAGTAAGTTGATGATGTCGTTACGACTCTTCGGTTCATCGTTAAAGGCTTGAGTTAAACGCTCAAACCAAGATTTTGGCTGTTGATCACCTGAGGTACTCGATCGATCTTCACTCATAATTTTTCTGATCTCACTCATTTATCAGATAGGGGTTGGGTATGCTAAAAAGTGTCAAAAGGTCAATCTCAATTGATTCCATCTCTTCAGCGTCTTCGTCATTTAAATGGTCATAGCCACGTAGGTGTAATATGCCATGAATAATAAGATGTGCCCAGTGATTCAAGACAGGTTTTTTTTGTTCAGAGGCTTCGTTTTCAACAATTTGTCGACAAACAACCAGATCGCCTAGTAAAGGCAGCTCTATTCCTTCAGGCGCTTCAAAAGGAAAAGACAGCACATTGGTTGGTTTGTCTTTACCTCTGTATTCATGATTTAAGGATTGGCTTTCCTCAATATCAACAATACGAATGGTAATTTCATATTCATCACCGCTTTGAGGCAGTGCTGCCTGTGCCCATTGAGCAAACTGGCCCTGAGTTGGTAAATGTTGAGTTTCTTCAGTTGCAATTTGTAAGTCTAACTCCAGTACCGGCATTATTTATCCTCAAGCGCTTGGAGTGCTGCTTTTTTCGCTTTGCGCTCTTCTTCTTGTTCTGCATCAAACACATCATAAGCTTCGACGATACGTTGAACGAGAGGGTGACGCACAACATCTGCAGAGCTGAAATGAGTCATGCTGATGCCTTTTACACTGCTTAAAACATGTACTGCATGAGCCAGACCTGACGAGGTTCCGCGAGGTAGATCCACTTGGGTTGTATCACCTGTGATCACAGCGGTTGAGCCAAAACCAATACGGGTGAGGAACATTTTCATTTGTTCTCTGGTTGTATTTTGGCTTTCGTCTAGAATGATAAAAGAATTATTCAGTGTTCGACCACGCATGAATGCTAAAGGAGCGATTTCAATAACATTCTTCTCAATGAGTTTTTCTACGACCTCAAAACCAATCATTTCGTACAGTGCGTCGTATAAAGGGCGAAGATACGGGTCAATTTTTTGTGCTAGGTCGCCTGGTAAAAAACCCAGTTTTTCACCAGCCTCTACGGCGGGTCTTACTAACATAATGCGTTCGACACGATCGCTCTCTAGCGCCTCAACGGCACACGCTACTGCAAGATACGTTTTACCTGTACCTGCTGGGCCAATACCAAAATTAATGTCGTTATTACGTATTTCTTTCACATAATTGTTTTGATTTGAGCCTTTTGGCTTTATGTGAGCTTTGCGGGTCTTAATGGTTTGGCTTTGCTGGTTGGGTTTGTCATTAAGAGAAGCTAAAGCGGACTCCTGAAGATACAAATGAATTGTTTCCCGGGTAACAATATTTTTTGCAATGGCTTCTCTGTAGAGATTCTCTAATAATATTTTAGTCGCACTAACTCTATCTGCGTACTTGCCTGAGATATCAAATAAATCTCCCATATAAGTAATTTGAACATCTAGGCGAGATTCAATTAACTTCATATTTTCATCAAGTTTACCGCACAGTGCCGCAAGTGCAGTCGCTTGTGAAGGGGACATACGTATTTGTTGTGAAATAAGAGTTTCCACGTGATTCCTTATATAATTAAGCGTGTAGGCTAATGGTTTAAATTAAGTTGCCTATTACAGATCAAAATCCGCTTCCAGTTCCGAATTAACCAGCTCTCCATGTAATGAATTGGGAGAAGTTTGAGTGATTAAAACATCGGCAAATTTTCCTACTAAACGAGGGTCTACAGTAGGGAAATTGACGAGTCTATTATTTTCACTTCTTCCTTGCATTCTTCCAGGATCTTTAGGGGAGAAACCACTAACCAATATGCGTTGCACTGAACCTAACATATTGGCGCTGATGTCAAAAGCGTGCTGAATTATACGGCGTTGTAAAATGGCTAAACGCTGTTTTTTGAGTTCTTCTGTTGTATCGTCTTCTAATTCAGCAGCGGGTGTTCCGGGACGCTGGCTATAAACGAAACTGAATGAGTTATCAAAGCCAATCTCTTGGATTAAATTCATTGTGTCTAGAAAGTCTTCTTCGGTTTCGCCTGGGAAGCCAATAATGAAATCAGATGAAATGCTGATTCCGGGGCGAGCTTCTTTAATACGGTTGATTTTATCTATGTAAGATTTACGATCATGCCCACGTTTCATGGCGGCCAGTATCTTATCTGAACCACTTTGAACAGGTAGATGTAAATGGCTAACAAGCTTAGGTTGCGTACGGAATGCTTCAATTAAACTGTCGGTAAATTCAACTGGGTGAGATGTGGTAAAGCGAATGCGTTGAACGCCATCAATTTCTGCAACGGCATGAATAATATCGGCAAGGTCGAGTTCACCATCCGCTTCTTCGGAGCGGTAAGCATTGACATTTTGTCCAAGAAGGTGAATTTCACGTACACCTTGCTCTGCCAATTGAGTTACTTCGTTCAAGATATCATGGAAAGGTCGGCTCACTTCCTCGCCTCTTGTATAAGGCACAACGCAGAATGTGCAATATTTACTACATCCTTCCATAATTGAGATATAAGCTTCAGCACCATCTACTTTTGGGGCAGGTAAATGGTCAAATTTTTCAATTTCAGGAAAAGTCACATCGGTAATAGGGATATGCTTGTGTGCTGCATTCACCATTTCTGGCAATTTATGCAATGTCTGAGGGCCAAATATCATATCGACATATTTTGCACGTTTACGGATTGCGTCACCTTCTTGACTGGCAACACAACCACCGACACCGATAACAAGATCAGGATTTTTATCTTTCAATTTTTTCCATCGACCTAGCTGATGGTAGACCTTGTCCTGTGCTTTTTCTCGAATAGAGCAGGTGTTGAGAAGCAATACATCGGCTTCATTTGCATCTTGAGTGATTTCCATTTCATGGCTGTCGCCTAATAAATCGGCCATTCTAGACGAGTCGTACTCGTTCATTTGGCAGCCATGAGTTTGAATAAAAAGTTTTTTTGCCATGTAGTTTATAACCTGAAATAAATTGTCATTTTGACGTTATGGCCATTATATTGAGCTTTGGCTAGTATGCCCAGAGCTTGGCTGAAAAGTCCTTATTAAATTGATAATTTGTTATTAATAGGTGGTTTCGTATTACTTAAAGCATCATATTAAAGGCATTATGATATTTTTAGGAGACTGGCGTTCTATTTAAATTCATTCCACAATACGGTGCATGACAATTAAATGGAATCTTTTAATGAAAAGCAAAGTACTCTTTCACCTAGCTCTGATTGGTTTTTTGGCCGTTAATGGTTCGCTATTAAGTGCGAATGAAGTAAAAAAAGAAAAAAATCTTCCTAATTTTGAGGCCGGTATCAGTGCTGGTTTGTTGTCAGCAGAACAGCTATATGGTTTAGACGTGACGATCAATATGCCGATTACTCATATTTTGACGACACAATTTTTAATTAACAGTGACTACTTGGTTGCCAATCGGTCTCAGAATAGTTATTCCCAATCAGAAGTGGTAGGAAATGTGTTTTTACGTAATGATGGGGGGAAGTTAGGTGCTGGGGTGGGTTATAAAGAAAGAAAGCCCAATGAAGAGGAGCTGGATAAAGAAAGCAGTACGACATTAACTTTTTATGGCGATCTTTATTTTGGTGATTTGACGGTTGGAATCTCCGAAACAGAATATGAAGAAAATATTGCTACTTTTACTGGCCAATCGGTGGGGGTCGCTTACTATATTAACCCTAATGAGAAGTTTTTCTTAAGGAAAGATAAAATTAATCGTGGTGATGTTTGGGTTCTCGGTGTTGGTCTTCAGCCTAAAAAACTCTCTAATCAGGTCGGTTTACAGCTTTCGATAGAAAGAGGGAAAGAGTCCTTTTATCTCGGTTTAGGCATTAACTATTATTTTGACACGGCGATTTCATTGCAAAGACGAGACAGAGACTATCGCTAGCACGGCATGACTGAGATTGTAGTGCAAGCAGTCAGTTAGATTGAGTCTGGCGATTTATTAAGTGCCATTCTATTTCGTTAATAGGCATAACGGAGAGGCGGTTACCTTTCTTTAATAAGGCCATACTTTCTAATTCAGGATTTTCTTTTAAACTCGCTAATGTTAGGGTGGTAGAGAATTGACGGACAAATTCAATGTCTACCATAAACCATTTAGGGTTTTCCGGTGACGACTTTGGATCAAAGTAATTACTACTTGGGTCCCACGATGTGTGGTCTGGATAGGCTTCTTTGATAACTTGAGCTATGCCAACAATGCCGATTTTTTTACAACTTGAATGATAGAAAAATACTTGATCGCCATTACTCATGTTTTTCATATGATTGCGAGCTTGGTAGTTCCTAACCCCATCCCACGACGTCGGTTGTTTTTTTAAATCATCAATTGAAAAGGTGTCGGGTTCAGACTTCATTAACCAATAGTTCATTTTTTCACCTAAAAGTTGCATTTTGAGACAGATTTTATATTTCAGATTCAGTTTACTCAATCTACAATGTAAATACAGGTCTAGTGTGTGCTCCCACTAAACTTGTCTTACATTAGATTTAGGAATTATGGGTCAATTTGCTAGCAAAGAATTTTCAGTTTTAGAAAAGGAATCGAAAGATGATCTTCTAGATTTGAGTACCCAGATGAGTCGGTGCAACTAAATGCAGCAGCCTATATACATAATATGGGAATGGCAGTGGCGTTAAAGTTTGAAGAAGATCTCCCATGTTGTAAAAAGCCATCTCGAAACACCCAATAATGGGAGCTCAATTGTTGAACAAACATGAAGGTTGAGAGCATGCAGTTGAGATTGTACGCTCCAATGAAGAACCGTTTGATGGTAATGGTTTTTCTCCTAATTTCATTGAGTTGTTTAATGGAGCGGTTCGTAAATTGCTTGTTGCTAAGCAGTCAGTAGTAAGCGAACCTATATTGCGCTTTTCGTGAGCATTGTTATGTTACCTCTTGTTTACCATTCTAATTACAGCATTCCTTTCCCTGATGGTCATCGGTTTCCAATGGGGAAGTTTGCCTTTTTAGCAGACCACTTAACCGACATTGGTTTGCTAACTAATCAAAATCATTTTATTCCTGGTCCTTTGTCTCTGGCTTTATTGATGAGAGTGCATGAACCCCAGTATGTGCAGCGTTTTATTCGAGGCCAATTATCCTCGAAAGAAGAAAGAGAGATAGGTCTACCTTGGTCAGAATGGCTTGTTGAAAGAACGTTAAGGGCTGTTTCAGGGACAGTATTAACGGCTGAATTGGCTTATAGGTATGGGTTAGCATGTCATTTAGCTGGAGGAACGCATCATGCTCACCCGTCTTATGGCTCGGGGTTCTGTATTTTTAACGATTTGGCTGTGGCGGCAACATCTATGTTGGAGCAAGGAAAAGCGCACAATATTATGATTTTAGATTGTGATGTACATCAAGGCGATGGCACGGCGATGTTTTTTTCCGATCATAAGCAAGTGATACCAGTATCATGGCACTGTGAAGAAAATTATCCGCCTCAAAAGGAATTGTCTGGGGTTAACATATCAATCCCTAAAGGTACAAAAGATGAACAATATCTTGCGATTTTGTCATCGTCTTTACCTGAGCTTCTAGAGCAGCATAGACCCGATTTTATTTTTTATGATGCGGGTGTTGATGTGCATAAAGACGACCGATTAGGGTATGTAGAATTAACAGATAAAGGGATTTACGAACGGGATTTTTACATTCTTAAAACGTGTCGAAAGTTAAATATTCCAGTCGCAGTTGTGATTGGTGGAGGATATGATAGGGATGAAATGTGTGTGGCTAAGCGGCATAGTTTGGTGCATCAAGCCGCTTATGATGTTTTGCAGTTTGAGCGGTAAGCTCTATGTTATCAATGCTGTGTTTCTGTCTGTACTTATTTTTACATCTTTATAAATTTAAAAAGGGCAGGGCGAAATAAATTTTACCCATGCTTTGGTAAAGGGGTGGTGGAACTCTAATCGGTAAGCATGCAGTAATAAGCGTTCATCTGTATTATCAATGTCTTTATCATAGAATTCGTCACCCACAATAGCATGACCAATACTTTGCATGTGCACTCTTAACTGGTGTGATCTTCCTGTAATTGGAAACAATTGTACTCGAAAATGGTCCGATTCTTTATGTAGAACCTTCCATCGAGTTTCTGCTGGCTTTCCCCATGCTTTACAGACTTGTTGTCTTGGTCGATTTGGCCAATCACAGCGAAGCGGCTTTTTGATAATGCCATGATCGCCAAAGAAAGGGCCGCGAACAACGGCACGGTATTCTTTTTCAACGATACGCTCCCGGAAGTGTTCAGATAATCGACGATGACATTCTAAGGTTTTTGCCACCAGTATTAACCCAGATGTTGCATAATCTAAGCGGTGAACGGCATGAGCCTCTCCAAAATGAAGCTGCGCTCGATAAATAATAGAATCCTGTTTATCTGCTCCTCGACCGGGAACCGATAAACAGTTTTCTGGTTTATTGATGACAGAGAACCATTCGTCTTCATAGAGCACCTCTAGTGCCAGCGTTGGCATTAAAGGTGCTGATATGGGGGCTGGTTTAGACGCTATGCTCATTAAGGTTTTGTTGTCAAAATGACACGAATGGCGTCAAGTCTAATTGTGTATTCGTCGATGCGTTTTAAGCCTTCGTTTAGATTATTTTCAAGTTGCTCAAGTTCGCCAGAAGACACTTCTTCATTGTGCTTTTGCAACTCATTTAAACGGTCAATTTCGCTCTGCCACTGGTGCTGATAATCTTGCTTAGCGGCTTTAATAATAGGGCGAGCTTGATCTTGAGCGTTAAGCTGATGGCTTTGTAATACCTCTAGTAAGTCCTTGCGTAAAGCAGCAACCCATTGCTCTGCGACTCTATTCGGGACGCCTTTTAATTTATCGGCCCATTTGTCCGCGGTAAACTGCTTGTGTAAAAATTTGCCGCTTGAATCCGATAGTTGCCACATTGGTGTAATAGGCAAGGATTGGCTGAGTTTTAGTCGAGGATGTGCATTGGCTTCAATCACAAACATACTTTCAATCAGTACCGTACCTTCTGGTAAAGCACCGATTGGCAGGGTGGCGGATGTCAAACGACCGGATTCAAACATCTGAACTTCGTCCATCAACATGGTTATTAGAGGGTGTTCCCATGTAGCAAAAGCAACGTCTTCTCTTTGGCTTGCTTGACGACGGTCTAGCATGAGCATTTTACCTTCTTCTTCAATACCTGGAAGGGCTTCAATCATCATGTCGGTAGAGGGTCTAAGAAACCATGCGCTCTTATCTTCGGTATCGTCAATACACTCAGCATAAATATTAAAGGCATGAGTAACATCTTCAATGTATTTATGCAGGCCTTTGGTAGCGGTGTCTTCGATATTTTGAATAAGCTCTTGTGCTTTTTCAGGGCGGCAAGAAGTCATTTCAAGTAAACGATTCCTACCTTCTTCCATCTGTTTTAAAAGCGCTTCATGATAGGTGTGGGCTTCTTCTAATAGAGTTTCATCATCGTCATGGCCTAATAGATAGCTCTTTAGCTGTTCTGCAAAGGTGTGATTGACTTGGTCGCCATTTGATGTTGTGCGGCAAAATGCATTTAGCCCCTTGTTGTACCAGTTAAACAACCTTTCCTGCATGCTGTCTTTTAAATAAGGGATATGAACATGGACATCATGAGTCTGGCCTAAACGATCCAATCGACCAATACGCTGCTCTAGCAAATCTGGGTGTTCAGGTAAATCATACATTACCAAGTCATGACTAAACTGGAAATTGCGGCCTTCACTACCAATTTCTGAGCAAATCAGTATTTGGGCACCTTCAGGATCAGCAAAATACGCTGCGGCTCTGTCTCGGTGGATCAACGGCATTTGTTCATGGAAGTCTGCACTTTGAAAACCAGCGAAATTAAGTTGCTCGCTTAGCCACTGAGCTATATCTGCACTGTGACAAATGACGAGAACTTTATCTGCTTGGCATTCTAAGAACTCTTTTAACCAAATCCACCTAGGGTCGTAAGCCCATAACGAACTGTCAACATCCGTTTGAGGGTAAGGGTGATTTTTAGCGCCCGCGTAAATGTCTGTCGTTTCTAAAGGGTAATCAGTGAGTTTTCGTTTGGGAAAGCCACCAATAGCAGAGCGAGTGTTACGGAATACTTCACGGCCTGTACCATGTTGATCAATCAGCCAATCAATTGCATCCAAAGCCGCTTGAGTTAATGTTTCCCCTTGAATGTTTTGGTTGAGTGCTTCAAACCAATCTTTTCCTATAACTTGGGATAAATAGTTACCAAAGGCTATCGACCAATTTGGTTCCTCAGCAAGGGTTTTGCCTTGAGATAATGGAAGTAAAATTTCTGCTAAATTGGCCGCATTCTGAAACTCGCTTTTTTGATCTTTATAACGTGCAAAATCGTAATAATGATCAGGATCGAGAAGTTGTAAGCGGGAGAAATGCTCTTCTTCGCCCGTTTGCTCTGGTGTGGCACTGAGTAATAATAAAGATTCAGACATATTTGCTAGCAGGGCGGCGGCTTGGTAATCCTGACTGGGATTTTCAGGATGCCAGCTAAGATGATGTGCTTCGTCTATCACTACCATATCCCATTCAGCACTCAACATATCTTGCAATGCACGAGGGTGTTGTGATGCCCATTCTAGTGGAGCAATAACAAGGGGTTGTTGTTCAAACGGGTTGTCATCGTCTTCGTACAGTGTTTCATAGACAGATTCGTTGATTAAGGCAAAGTGCTGGTGGAAGCGTCTTAGCATTTCAACTAACCATTGGTGTTGAAGGTTCGTTGGAGTCAAGATTAATGCTCGTTTACACATGCCATTAAGCATTCTGTGGTGAAGAATTAATCCTGCTTCTAATGTCTTGCCTAGGCCAACTTCATCGCATAGCAATGCTCTGGCAACTGGACGATTGGCGATTTCATGGGCAAGGTAAATTTGGTGAGGGAGCAACTCGGCTTTTAACCCCATTAACCCTTTTACTTGCGATGAAGCTAAACGACCTTGATGTTCCAATGTGTGTCTGCGCAAATCAAACCACATACGACGAGCTGGAGAAATGGATAGGATGGCATCCAGCTCATTTTTGTCGTTTCGAGGGAACTGGATAATGGTCTCTTCCAACCAGTCATCGCCAATATAATATTCATGCAATCCATCGATTTCACGTACTTCTTCGATAATATACGGATCATCGTGAAAAAGAAGTTCGTCTCCTACTGTGAGAGTGCGACGGACTAGGCTAGTTTGGCTAACAGAGTAATGACGGTCTGTTTCCGCATCAGGGAAGTGTAGAGTAAATGATTTGCTCTGTAATTCAACAATAATACCGATACCGAGGTCTGTCTCGTTACGGCTACTCCATCTTTGTCCAATTTGATACATAGTTATTAATAATCCAATCTAGTTATTTGTTGTCTAATTCAGGTTCAATAAAAATAATGCTGCCTTGACCCATGTTCTCAAGCGCGGTTTTTTGTTCTGCCCATGAGTTAGGTATGACGCCTAACTCAATAATAATGTCAGCATCAAAGTGTTTTTTTAGCACTTCGATATCGCTGTGTTCTAACCAATATTCTACTTTGCCTAATAAAGAATAGGATACTTTTATGGATACTGCGTTACGTGGATAAATTTCTTCTGTTAGTGCTTGGCTTAGTGCTTCTTGAACTGCTTGACTGTATGCACGAACTAAACCGCCAGCGCCTAACTTTACGCCACCAAAATACCGTGTGACGACGATGGTCGTTTCACCAAAATTTGAATGTTGTAACACGTTTAGCATTGGTTTTCCTGCCGTGCCTTTTGGTTCTCCGTCGTCACTTTGATCCCATAAGTGCGCGTTATTTGGTGTGCCTGCGGCAAACGCCCAACAGTGGTGGTTTGCATCGGGGTATTTGCTGCGTATGCTTTCGATAAAGGCTTTTGCCTCTTGTCGACCACGCGTGCGTTTTATACGAGTAATGAATTGACTGTTTTTGATAACAAGGTCAAAGCGTTGTTCTTCTATTGGGCTTAGGTAGTAATCCATGTAAACTTGTTATCTATTGTTTTCTATAAGTTTTTTAAATACAGAAGGGTAGGTAATATCATGACAGATTGGCTTGAGCCTGCACTATGGAGCCTTTTAGGCTTTTGTTTAGGGGCCGTGATCGTCTCTTTTGTAGCGTACTCTATTGTACAGTCAATCAGGCGGCAGTGGCAGCAAGAAGCGGAAAAAAGCCAAAAATTATCTAATAATTATGTGCAATTATTACAACAGACTCGAGAGCAAATACATGTAATGGAAAAAGAGGCCATTATGCTTGAGCAGCAGTTTGCTTCCGCTCAAGCGGTATGGCAGGAAAAGGAAGTGTTTTACCAAGCTCAAAAGCGTCAATCTGAGGTGGAGTTTAAGCAATTAGCTCAAGATATTATCAGTCAGCAGAGTCAAAAGCTTGCGGCGGAAAATGAAAAGCAAATTACCTCTTTACTGGAACCTCTCGGGAATAAAATACACTCTTTTCAGCAACGAGTAGAACAAAACTACAGTGACGAAGCAAAAGAGCGTTTTTCTCTTATTAAAGAAATTAAGGGCTTACAGCAGCTTAACCAAAAAATCAGTGATGATGCGATGAATCTTACTGATGCATTAAAAGGGCAAAATAAAATTCAAGGAGGATGGGGGGAGGTCATACTGGAGCGAATATTAGAGCGCTCAGGTCTTGAAAAAGGACGTGAATATGATGTACAGGTTTCTCTAAAAACAGAAGCAGGGAAGCGTTATCAGCCTGATGTGGTTATTTATCTGCCTGATGGAAAACAAGTGATTGTGGACTCTAAAATGGTGCTTGTCAGTTATTTATCTTACGTTGAAGCGGAGTCAGAAGAGGAAAGAAGTCGAGCATTAAAGCAGCATTTAGAAGCGGTTAGACGACATGTGAAAGACTTAAGCTCCAAGGAGTATCATAATCTAGAAGGGGTGACTTCGTTGGATTTTGTTCTGTTGTTTATTCCTATTGAGGCCGCCTTTGGGCTAGCTCTTCAAGGAGATAATGGATTATTCAGTGAGGCGTTCGAACATAATATCATTATTGTTGGGCCATCTAATCTATTAGCGACGTTACGAACCATTCAAAATATATGGAGAAATGAAAAGCAGAGCCAAAATGCCATGGAGATAGCCAAACAGGCAGGTGCAATGTACGACAAATTTGTTGGTTTTGTTGATGATATGGAAGACGTTGGTCAAAAGGTGCAGCAGGTGAATCGCAGCTACGACAACGCGATGAAAAAACTCACAACAGGGCGAGGCAATTTAATTAATAGAGCTGAGCAGCTTAGGATTCTGGGAGCAAAAACAAATAAGCAGCTTTCGCCAAAGATACAAGAGGATAACGGCTCTCATATTGTTGATCAAAAAAACAGTAGACCTCTTTCTAACGAGTAAGCGCTTCTCATAGTGTTGAACTAAATTGCCATAATACTCTGTGTTTTTTTACGTAGTTTAAGGTGCTTAAATCTTGTTCTATCATGGTGTTCAGAGTTTGAATGTCTGTGCCTTGTTGTATGGCTAGGGCATTCGCAATAATGTCAATTTCTAGGCCACTGTTTAGATAGTGTAAATTTGTCTTTTTCAAATCGATGTACGTGTTGTGTCTACGGAGTATGAATCCCAAGTCGGCTAAAATTTGATCACGCTCGTGAAATGCAATGGCTTTCTTTCCTTCTGTGTGAGTAACGCCTTCTGGATCGATGTGTATTAAGACGTCTTCTACTATAGGGTGTTGTGATTTAATGGCATGGATGACTTTGTCACTTATGTAATGGCCTTCACTCACTGTAATATGAGAAGGAACATGTACATGCATGTCTAAGTAGATTTTCCCTGCCATTGAACGAGAGCGAATATCGTGCGGCTGCATGACATTTTTTAAATTGTTGGCCGTTTGAGTAATTTGTTCAATAACTTGTTTGTCAGGTGCGGTATCAACCAGCTCCGCAATATTTTCTAGAATCATTTCAATAGCAATCTTGCCTATGAGTAAAGAGACGAGTATCGATGCAACTTTGTCCGCCCATGGCCATCCTAAATACACGCCTCCCATACCGATTAACACGGCAATAGAAGACAAAGTATCACTTCTACTGTGCCAAGCGTTCGCAATAAGCATTTTGCTGTTAATTTTTTCTCCAGCATTTTTTGTGTAGTGGAAGATAGATTCTTTTACCACAATGGTCATGATAAGAGCTGCAATGCCATACCATGTAACTTGTGGTGTAGTGTGGTGTATAAATGCATCAACGACGATGCCTATGGCGACGATGATAAGCGCCAGACCAAGGAATACGGTTGTTAATGTCTCAAATCGTCGATGACCATAAGGGTGTTCATCATCCGGCTCTGCATGTGAATTACTGGCTGATATATAAACAAAAATGTCTGTAACAAGATCGGATAAAGAATGGATGCCATCAGCGATAAGAGCTTGAGATTGAGAAAAATAGCCTGCAAGGATTTTGGCTAAGCCAAGTGCTGCATCCCAGAAAGCGCCAACTAAAGTGACCTTTTTAGCAATATCTCGTTCGTTCAGTCTTGTTTCCATTTTTTTATCGTATACCTGTTTGCGAGCGGTCGGGTTGAATGTCTTTTAAGGTGAGTTTTTCGTTAAATTTGAAAATCGGTCTCTAGAGTTTGAGTTATCTAGTCTGCCGCTCTTTCTCCCCAATGTTATCCACCTAATTTGTGGAAAACATTAGGGCTGATTTGTTACTGCCTTAATTGGCTAGGGTTACGTTGAGTAAATGACGGAGGATTAGTCTTGTTGGTTAATGTCAAACCACAAGCAGTAAGCGTCAAAAAACTCTCTTAGCGTTAACGTCATTAAAGCAAAGTTAGCGTCTAAATCGGCTAAGCCGCCACCTTGAGAATCACTAAAAGCTTGATCTTTTAACGTATCGTCAAATTTAATTTTACGAAGTGTTAAATCACCATGCAGTACAAAGTTTAGCTTTTCTGTCCACTTTAAGCCTAAGTTGGTTACCATCATGCCTTGATCTATATGACGGGTTACATCTTCAGATAAAGGTTCTAACGACTTAAAGCGAATTTTTGCTTTTTCTTCAGAACCATCTTGAACTTCACATTCATCACCTGTTTCCAGACTAGCAGGTAAATCGTTTTTTAGAAGCCAATCACTCATAATACTTGATGGCGATACTTGTGCTTGTAATGGTGCCATCGAGAAGCTACCAAGTGTGGTTTGTAAATGTTTAAACAGCAGTTCGGTTAAATTGACGTTAGTACTATTGATAACCAATATTTTTGCTTTTAAATCAAGATAACACCAAATATCGGAGCGTTTAGAAAATGCTTTTGGTCGTAAAGTAAAAACAAGCTCATCTTTAAGGTCTGATTTTTCTTTGCGGCCAACTCTTCGGCCTTCCAATAACTCGATCTCAGAAACTTTGTTTTCTAACTCTTCTCGAACAACAGAAGAGGGCAATATTTTTTCTTCTTTTCCTGCTCTTATCATTAGGCAGCTATTGCCAGTTAAGTGCCATTGTTCACTATTGCGAATAAGAGGTAGCCAGCCAAAGGTGAACTCCTCCTGACTGCCGCATTCTTTTAAGGGAAATTCTGACAGTTTATTGACTAACGCATTGGTATCTAGTGTTTCTATGTTCTTTAAATGAAAAAATTGAATGTTCTTAAACCACATGATTAGCCCTTAAGTGCTTCTTTAAAGTGTTTTCGACAAACCGATAGGTAGCGATCATTGCCTCCGATTTCAACTTGAGCCCCTTCATGAACGGTGTTGCCGTTATTATCAATTCGGATCACCATGGTTGCTTTACTACCGCAATGACAAACGGTTTTTAATTCGATAAGTTTATCAGACCAGGCTAATAAAGCTTGGCTTCCTTGAAAGAGCTCTCCTTTAAAATCGGTTCTAATGCCAAAAGCCAGAACGGGGATTTTCAAAAGGTCAACAATTTCAGTTAAGTCGTAAACTTGTTCTTTTGTTAGAAATTGAGATTCATCGATAAGAATGCAATCAACGGTTTGATTTTTTTGAGCATCTTGTACGTTGTGTAAAATGTTTGTTTTTTGACTGAATAGATTTGCTTCGGCAGAAATTCCAATCCTTGATGAGATTTCTCCAACTTCGTAACGATTGTCCAAAGCGGCAGTGAAGAGTAAGGGGTTCATGCCGCGCTCTTGATAGTTGTGTGCGGACTGTAAAAGTACGGTGGATTTACCCGCATTCATTGCAGAGAAATAAAAATACAGTTTTGCCATGGGTTTATTCTATGGTTAGTGGTAATTTAGTTAATTATAACAGACAACTGCAATACAAGAGGTTTATATGTGGGGAAAAAGCAAACAAATTCAACAACTAGAAACTAAAGTAGAAATGCTAGAGTTGGATCGGGTTTCTTTAAATCAAGAAATGACAGAGTTGCTGACAAAATATCAGGAAGCGCAAAAAAAACTAGAGACACAACGCTTTGTTCCCAAGGGTAAGACCGTTGATAAACTTTTATTAGATAGTTCTAATGTCTTGTTTGATGTGCGTGACTCCATTGCGGGTAGTATGCAATCTTTAAGTAATGAAAATGAGAAGTTGACGGGTTTTGAAGTAACGGCAAATAATAGTGTTACAGCAATGCATACACTGCAAAAAGCCATTGATGTTATCCAAACGGGCGCTATTGAAAGCAACTCCAGTGTTAAAACATTAAAAACGTTGGCGAGTAATATTACTCAGTTTGTTGGCATTATTAGTGGTATTTCTGAACAAACTAATTTATTAGCACTTAATGCGGCTATTGAAGCAGCCCGTGCGGGTGAACAGGGTCGTGGTTTTGCAGTGGTTGCGGATGAAGTGCGTTCCCTAGCTCAAAAAGCCGGTGATGCCAGTGATGAAATTGCACAACTTGTGGAAGCAATTGAAAAAAACACAGGCATTGCTGATGGTCACATCAATACGGTTGCCACAGGGTGTTCTGAATTGGTTACTTTAACCCGTGATACGGTTGAAACTGTTCAAAATGTTATTGGTACCGCTTTGGACACTCAGAAAACATTAGATCGTGAATCTGTGAATTGTTTTTTACATACAGCAAAAATGGATCACCTTGTGTTTAAAGCAGATATTTATAATCGTTTTTCTGCCGATAAAATAGCCGACTTCTCTTCTGTTCCTAATCATACGAGTTGTCGCTTAGGAAAATGGTATCTATCAGAAGGTAAAAATCGTTTCCAAAATAACTCTACATTTAAACAGATTGAAGCACCACATGCGGAGCTACACAAACATGCGATAGATGCGCTAGAGGCGAAACGTGCCGGTGATGTTGACAAAGGTATTGGGTATTTATCTAAAATGGAAGCGGCAAGTAGCCGTATTATTGGACTATTGGGTCAGTTGGAGAATCAGTAAATAAGTAACAATACTCGCTGAATCGAATCCATTTACAAAATGACCAAGCGTGCTGTTGAAGGGTATTATTCTTTGAGAGGGTGTTTTTTTTTGCCTTTGTGTTTTGAATAAAGTAAAGCGATTTGCATGGTCAACCATTCTGCTCGTTTAATGTCTTGGTCTTCACATAACGCGTCTAACTTATCTATACTTTCTTGGTCGAGTGTTATTTCAAGCCGTCTGAGCCCCAATTTTTTATCCTTGGCTCTTTGAACTCGTTTATTGTTTTTTACTTGTTCTTTTCTTGGTAAGGGTTGTGTAATTGGGCGCCCTCGTGTTTTACCAAATAAATCGATAGTATTACGATCTGAAGATGATTTTGCCATGTTGATACTTAATAAGGTGTTTAGAAGATGGAAATAGAAGAGTTTGAATCCATTATGATGACAGTAATGGTATCTGGTTTGTGTTTGTTCTTGTTGTTTATTATGTTCGATTTAGCTCGAAAAGCCAATGCTGGTCGCTTAGGTACGTTTATTATTGTTGGTGGATTAGGCTTAGGGATGATGGCGTTTGCATTAAAGGGCGTTATTATAGAATTGTTAACGGGTTTTTCAGGTTGAGGGCACCGTTGCTAATTTAGTTTGATTTTCCATATTATGCCGTCTATTTTGTATTTCAAATAGACGGCATAATCTTCTTTACTGGTTAAGTGAAATAAAGTCTAAAAGTATTTCCCCGGCTTCATGTTCAAAACTGTCTTCATCGGTAGGTGTAATATCATCAACGGATTCAATTATGTCTAACTCTAATGCTGCTCTGCGTTTGTTCTCACGAGCGAGTTCTGTCTGTTTGCTTAATTCTTGTTGTTCTACCCTGTCTTGCTCTCTAAGGGAGACGCTTTTGACTTCGTTATTTCTCTCTTTAATATAGTCAATTTGTTCGATTACAGCGATAAAATTAGGGTCTTGCTTAATGCGGTTTTTATGCTGCTTAGTCAGTGCTGGTGTAAGTGACGGTATGTCCCAATAGACAGGGTAACGCGTTTCATGAATTTGATCCCATGGTAATGGATTGTCGAGTGCGCTTTCGCCAACACTGTTTTCATCCAGTAACGACGGAAAAGCGATATCAGGGACAACGCCCTTGTGTTGAGTACTTTCTCCTGAAACACGATAGAATTTTGCTTGAGTTATTTTAAGTTGTCCTTTATTGAGCTCTTGCAGCACTTGAACGGTGCCTTTACCAAAGGTTTGCCCTCCAAGGATAATGCTACGGCCATAATCTTGTAATGCCCCTGCGACGATCTCAGAAGCAGAAGCACTCATTCTATTGACAAGTACGGCCATTGGCCCACTGTATGCCACACTGCGATCTTGGTCCCCTAAAATACTCACACGGCCACTGGCATCTCTGATTTGTACTGTTGGCCCAGAAGGTATAAACAGCCCAGTGAGTGCGTTGGCTTCTTGTAATGAACCACCGCCATTACTACGCAGGTCTAGCACTAATCCTGCAATGTTTTCTTTACGTAATTCTTCTATTAGTTTTTTGGTATCACGTGTTGAACTTTTATAATCACTGTCCCCAGCTTGAATCGCTGCAAAGTCAGAATAGAAGGTGGGTAATCTAATGACGCCAATTTTATAGGTTGTGTCATCGCGTTCTATTTCAACAATGTGCTTTTGAGCCGACTGGTCTTCTAATTTTACTTTTTTACGAATAATTGAAATGATTTTGCTTGTTTGTCCGCTTCCTTTGGATGGGATAATTTCGAGATTAACGGTTGTGTCTCTTTCTCCTCGAATCATATCAACAACATCGTCGAGTCTCATGCCAACGACGTCGATCATTTTTTCACCTTCTTGTCCAACTGCAATGATTTTATCGTTTGGTGCAAGTTCGCTTTGCGACGCAGCAGGGCCTCCAGGAACCAGTCGAACCACTCTTGTTGAATCGTCTTCTTGCTGTAAAACTGCGCCTATCCCCTCAAGAGACAGGCTCATGTTAATGTTGAATGTTTCAGAGGCTCTTGGTGCAAAGTATCTTGTGTGTGGATCTAAGCTGGATGTAATGGCATTAGCGAATATTTGAAAAACATCCATTGCATCTGTCTGTTCAACTTGCTTTAGTTGATTTTTATAACGTCTTGTTAGCGACTCAATAATTTCTTCTTCGCTTTGACCATTCATTTTTAAAATCAGAGCGCGATTTTTGATACGTTTACGCCATACTTCATCTAATTCATCGGGCGTGCTTGACCATTGCAATGATTCAGCATCGATGTTTAGCGATTCTTCTTTTGTATAGTCAAATGATTTTATTGTGTCTGGCAATGTTTCTATCAATTGTTTTAAACGGACATCTAAATGTCTTAAAAAAACATTGTATATATCATAGGCAACTTGGGTGTTGCCCGTTCTTAAGGCGTCATCAAACGCTAATTTATGAATAGAGAAACTGTCTATGTCACTTTGTAAAAAGAAGCTTTTACTTGGGTCTAATGAATCCAAGTACTGATCAAAAGCTTTTAATGACGTTTCATCATTGATAGTGGTTTTGTTATAGTGAACGCGTTCAAGCATTTCAACGAGTTGCTGAGATACTTTTTTGTTATTGTCTAACTGCTGGAGTTTAACGTAGGCAAAAGCATTTGAGACAGAGAGAGTTGCCCCAATGACAAGGCAAATAAATAAACGTTTATAATTCATCTGGATTCGGTTCTCTTAAATAATTATCCATATTCATTTTGGAAATCATATTAGACATGGTGCAAGATGACCAGTTAATCCTTTAAAAAGTCTTTTTTTAGATGTAGGCCAATTGAAAAGTTATGCAAAATCAATCTTTTAATCAATCTTTATTATCATTTTTACACAATTCACCCACACCATTTCATGCCGTAGAAACAATGAAATCGACTTTGCTCGATCATGGTTTTACAGAATTGAAAGAGCTGGATCATTGGGTCATTGAAGAAGGCGGGCGGTATTTTGTGACTCGAAATGCTTCGTCTATTATTGCTTTTACAACGCCGACTCTGAATTTCCACAGCTCAGGCTGGAGAATGGTCGGTGGTCATACAGACAGCCCTTGTCTTAAGTTAAAGCCGAATGCCCAAGTGACTCGCTCTGGATACCATCAGCTAGGTGTAGAGGTGTACGGAGGTGTGTTATTGCATACATGGTTGGACAGAGATCTTTCCGTTGCGGGCCGTGTGACACTTAAACTGTCATCAGGAGAACGTGTTAGTCGTTTGATTGATTTTAAAGATCCCATCGCTGTTGTACCTAATTTGGCTATTCACTTAAACCGCGGTGTAAATGATGGCTTTTCTGTGAATCCTCAAGAAGAGATTCTTCCTATTCTTGGTCTAGCAAAATCAGAGCTTGAACTGAAATCGGTGATATTGAATCAAGTTAAGTTACAATACCCTAACTTGGATACTGCTGATTTGCTGGATTTTGAACTCTCAATGTACGATACCCAAGCACCAGCGCTGGTCGGATTAAATAAAGAATTCATTTGCTCAGCACGTTTAGACAACTTACTCAGTTGTTTTGTAGGGTTAGAGGCATTAACAGCAGCGAAAGGCAGTGAGCAACCTGCATTGCTTATTTGTACTGATCATGAGGAAGTCGGCAGCTTATCAACGAGTGGTGCAAATGGGCCATTTTTAGAAGATGTGTTGCAGCGTTTGTCACCTAATCCTGAGCATTTTGTGCAATCGATTAATCGTTCTATGCTGATTTCTGCAGATAATGCCCATGGATTACACCCTAATTATGCGGACAAGCACGACAAGTTGCATGCTCCTATGATTAACTCAGGTGCGGTGATCAAGGTGAACAGCAATCAGCGTTATGCAACAAACAGTGAAACAGCAGGCATATATCGAGATCTAGCGAATCAAGAGGGGTATGAGGTGCAAACTTTTGTGGTTCGTTCTGATATGGGCTGTGGTAGTACAGTAGGACCTATTATTGCGGGTGGTATTGGTGTGCCGACGTTGGACATTGGTTTGCCTACATTTGGCATGCATTCGATCCGAGAATTAGCGGGTAGTGAAGATGCTTTTGGGTTGACAAAAGTATTGAAGCGCTTTATCAGCACGCCTGTGCTTATGTCATCAGAAGCGTAATATCGTAACAAAAAAGCCCTAAGAGTGGTTTACATCGCTCTTGAGGCTTTTTTACGTATCAATCTTATCGACTATTTTAACCAAGAATCTAATTGGCGAATCTCTTCTTCAGAAAGTTCACCGATTAGTTCTAGTAGATTCAGATGTTGGATGACAAAACCGTAACGCAGTTGTTGATAGGTATTTTGTGCATCGTACAAATTGGATTGAGCCGTTAATAGCTCAACTAAATTTCGAATACCTGCATCATAGCCTGCTTGCGTTGCTTCTAAAGCGCTGGTTCTAGAGCGTATTAATTGTGCTTGAGCTTCGACTTGTGCAACCGACGTTTCAAGATCCAGATAAAGGCTGCGAATATTCAGCTCTAATGTTTGTAGCGCGGCTTCGCGAGATTCTTTAACCGACTCTGCCGATGCAACAGACTTGCGAACAGACGCGTTAATTGCACCGCCTTTATAGAGTGGGATGCTAACACCAAGACCAATTGATGCGTCGGTTGTGCTGCCGTCAGAGCTACCAGAAGGTGACGCATCAGAATTAGAGCGACTTAGAGACCCTGTCAATACAACGGTTGGGGAACGGCCATTAGACTCTTGAATTTGTATGTTTGTTTCGGCTGCTTGCACGGCCAAGTTCAATGTTTTTATATCCGTATTGTTCTTTTTTGCTTTTGGAATCAGCTGCTCAACTGTCATATCGCCATCAATCTGAATTTCGTAATCACTTGAAAGCTCTGGTATTTTAGTGATCTTCTTGCCTGTTCTTTGGTAAAGCGCTTGTTGTGCTTTTAGAACATCAGAATACGCGGATAAAGAGCGTACTTTTACTGCATCATAAGCGGCTTGTGCGTCTTGCATGTCTGTAATGGACACTAGGCCAACGTCAAATTGTTTCGTTACTCTGTCTAATTGGCTTGCATTGCTTCTGACTTGAGCTTCTGTGTTTTTAAGTGTTGCTTGAGCTGTAAGAAGATCAAAGTATTCTGTGAGTGATTGCAGAGCTAAATTTTCTTTGGCATTTTCATAATCAATTGCGGCTCTATCAAAATTGATTTCAACTGCATCAACCGCGTAACCTAGCGCAGGAGAATAAATAGGGTAATTCATATTTAGCGATAAGGAGTGCGATGTCCTGTGTCCATCAAACGCCGGTGAATCCGTATTGCTGTAGCCTAAATTACCGTTAAACGTGATGTCAGGAAATAAGTTCCCTTTGGTTATCGTAACTTCTTCTTTTTGTGCTTCATAAGTAGCAGCGGCTGAACGTAAACTAGGATCATGGTCTTGTGCAAGTTTATAGATGTCCCATAATGATTCTGCGTATACATTGCCAATGCTTGCTGCGGCAATAACCGTAGCTAGAATGTACTTTTTCATGAATATGTAATGCCCTTAGTATGAAAAATAATAATATTACCTTAGAAGCTGTAAATTCACAGCTATCTTCTAGGCATATCTTATATAAACGCTAGCCATATAAATGCCGTAAGGCTTTCTTATGGTCGTTATTGCGTTAACGTTACTGTATAACGTAGCACTTTTGTTTGCTGTGCGGGTAACGCACCGACAAATTGTCTTGAATGAATGCCATTTGGTTCTGATGGGGAGCCGGTAATATTAGCTATAATTCCGTTCATATTATGATTGATTTGATAATTCTTTTTTTCCTTTGAAAGGTTTTTTAAGGTCAGCTCCCATGTCTGGGAAATAGGCAGCTTTCTACCGGATGCATTTACCAGTTTTAATGTGCTTTCAATATCATGGCTTTGGTTCGGTGTCAGTTCTAATGTCTGATCTAAGCGAGTTTTTTCTAGAAAGATATTGTTGCTTGGTAAGTATAAATTCTGTTTTTGCCAATAAGTTTGGTAGCTACCAGGTAATGTTTCTTTTGATAACTTTACTTCATACGTTTGAGTGAATTGCAATGAAAGTTCACCAAGAAACTGCGGATAGGTTGAAATACTCGATTTAAGTGTACGCTTTAGAATGGGTAAGGTTTGTTGTTGTATTGGTGTTAAGTACTCGGTAAATGGACTCAGTTCAACGTTCCGATTATTTAGTGGAATAATGATTTCATCGTTGGAATAATTGACCGCTGCAATAGAGTCACTTGCCATTACAGAAAGTCTCTCTGTTTTGAATTTTACATTAGAATTTGACGATTGAGACAGGTGTAAAATTGGATTTTCTAAGACCAGATTTTTATTCGAACGATTTGAGATTAATGCATTTTCAACCAACTTGATGGCATTGTTTTGAAACAGAATGCTCAGCTTTGGCTGCCAAGAAATCGTTGGAGTTTGATACGTGATGTTTCCAGTGAATTTGCTGTGCTTTGGATCATTGGAGCGTGATGCTGCAACGTTAGGAATGAGATAGAAATCAGAAATGGGTAATGTTACTGAAGTGTTGTTGATTTTTAATGAAAAGGCGTTCTGAGTAACCTGATCGAGTTGTCCTTGGAAGTTGAGTTGCCTAGATTTGTGCTCTACTTTCACCTCTTGATTAATGTGCTGTATCCACAGAGATAAATGGTTTTCTATGGGGAATGATATGCCATTAAACGCGTTATCAAGAGGTAGCAGGCTGCCTCTTTCTATAGGCAATTGTGGTTTTTCGTTGTGTAGGTTTCGTTCAACGACTTGGCTAGAGCTTAACCCAATGACCGCATTGATATTGCTGTCATTTGAATGAGCAGATTGCGAGAGCGTAAATGATAAAAATATGACAATAATTGATGTGTATTGATTTAAAATAGCCATCTTGAGTCCTTCTAAATGAATGAGTAAAGAGAGAGTATCAAATTTCATGCTACTCTTTTATATTATTAAGGCTATTACTCATTACCAATAAACAAGGCAACGCGTGCAAAAAAAAATACTTATCGTAGACGGTCTCAATCTTATTCGTCGGATTTATGCGGCACTGGAGAGCGAAAAAGATACTATTAGACGAATAGAAAGAGCTCAGAGCACGTCGATAGACACCTTAGCTCGCTTAATTAAACAGTTTACACCGTCCCACGCCATTGTTGTCTTTGATTCAAGTGGTAAAACGTGGCGACATGAGGTCTTCCCTGAATACAAACTAGGACGAGTGCCAATGGACGATGCATTGTTGGAGGCGCTTCCTAGCTTTGCAAAGCTATTTCGATTTAATGGCATTGTTTCCTTGAGATTAACAGGTTGGGAAGCGGATGACCTTATTGCAACTTTGGCGGTGAAAGCGGCCTCGCAGGATGTGAAGTCTTACATAGTTTCAACCGACAAAGGGTTCTCTCAGCTTTTATCGCATCCATGTATTTTACAATACGACTGTTTTAACAAAATAGGGTATGACAAAGAGTGGGCGGAAGAAAAGTACGGTGTACCGTGTGAGCAGTTAAGTGATTATTGGGCATTAGTGGGGGACACCACCAATCGTATCCCTGGGGTAATGGGCATAGGGCCAAAAACAGCACTGATCATTATGAAAAAGGCTGGCACAATAGAAGCCATCTATCAGGATCTATCGATCTTTACAGAGAAACAGCAGAGAATGTTAGATGGAGCTTATGACCAATGTTTATTAAGTCGAAAGCTGGTGGCATTAAAATGCGATGTAGAGGTTGGCGTTCGATTATCTCAACTCGTTTACCCTTTTAAAGTTCCTGAGAATAATCCAAAAGAAATCCACTCGTAGCGTACTTTTCTATTGTAAACAAGATTATAATGCTTCCAAGTTTGTAACAAGATAAAAGAGAGAACTCATGTCTGAAGTAAGAACTCGTATAGCGCCTTCTCCAACAGGTGACCCTCATGTTGGAACCGCGTACATCGCACTTTTTAATATGGCTTTTGCTCAAAAGGTGGGCGGAAAGTTCATTCTTCGAATTGAAGACACGGATCAAACTCGCAGCACGCCTGAATCAGAACAGATGATTCTAGACGCGATGCGCTGGTTGGGGTTGGATTGGGCGGAAGGGCCAGATGTTGGTGGGCCTTATGGGCCGTATCGTCAAAGTGAGCGTGGTGATATTTATGCTGACTATGCAAAAGAACTCGTACAAAAAGGTCATGCATTTTACGCATTTGAAACGTCTGAAGAATTAGACGTAATGCGTGAAGAGCAAAAAGTTCAAGGCTTGCAACAAAAATACGATGGCCGAGCATTGGAGCTAAGTGACGCAGAAATTCAATCCAAGTTGGATGCAGGCACACCCTACGTGATCAGAATGAAAATTCCTGAAGAGGGTACGTGTGTTGTCGAAGATATGCTACGTGGGCAAATTGAAATTGAATGGTCTCAAGTCGACATGCAAGTTTTACTCAAAGCCGATGGTATGCCAACGTATCATTTGGCGAATGTAGTAGATGATCACTTAATGCGAATCACTCACGTCATTCGTGGTGAAGAATGGATTAACTCAGCGCCAAAACACATTTTGTTATATCAATACTTTGGTTGGGATATGCCGACTTTATGTCATATGCCTTTATTGCGTAATCCAGACAAGTCAAAGCTGTCTAAGCGTAAAAACCCGACTAGCATTTTATATTATCAACGTATGGGGTACTTGCCTGAAGCGGTTATTAACTATCTTGGTCGTATGGGGTGGTCTATGCCGGATGAGCGTGAAAAGTTCACTCTTGAAGAAATGGTAGAACATTTTGATATTCAGCGTGTGTCATTGGGTGGCCCTGTTTTTGATGTGGAAAAATTGAGCTGGTTAAATGGTACTTGGATTCGTGAGAACTTAACTCCCGAGCAATTTGCATCGAAATTTGTTGATTGGGCGTTAAACCCTGAATACCTAATGCAGATTTTACCGCTGATTATTCCACGTGTTGAGAAATTCTCAGATGTGGTAGATGTTGCTGGTTTTTTCTTAAAAGGCATGTTGCCAATCACAAAAGAAGACTTTTCAAATGTGAAAATCGAAGAAGACGTATTGCGTAAAGCGATGCAGTTTTCTCTTTGGAAGCTAGAAGCACTGCGCACTTGGGAGAAAGATGATATCTTCTCGACCTTGAAAGAATTGGCTCAAGCGCTAGAGATCAAGCCGAAAGACTTTTTCGCTCCTTTGTTTGTTGCTATTTGTGGTTCAACTGCATCGGTATCTGTTTTTGACTCTATGGCAATTTTAGGGCCTGATTTATCAAGAGCAAGACTGAGAACGGCCGTAAATGTTTTGGGCAGTCCATCTAAAAAAGAAGCTAAGCGTTGGGAAAAAGAGTACGCAGCATTATAAAACGTAATGTAATAAAAGTGACATTAACAGGCAGTAGTTGAAACGTACCCGACCTAAAAAAGCCAGTAAATACTGGCTTTTTTAGGTCGGGTACAAAGGTGTTTAGCTATAAAAACTAATTGGTAGTGAACACACTGGTCTTTTTATCTAGATCACTAACAAGATCATGGATCTGATTTGTATTACTTGCAATATTGCTGATCGATTCAGTATCACCTTGCAATTGTTGGGCAATGCGCTCCATCTCTTCACTCATACTGACGGATGTTTTGGAGACTTCTTGAATAGATCGTGCCATTTCAATAGAGGATGCAGAACTGGTCTGTGCATTTTGTTCTATTTCCTTCATCGCTGTTTCCGCTTTTTCACCGTAAACTTCAATGGCTTGTAAGCTTTCTTGGCCACTTTCCATTGTCTCTATGGCGTTTTCGGTTGAACTCTGGATAGTATTCACTATTTCAGTTATCTTTGCGGTAGCGTCAACCGTTTTTTCTGCTAAAGATCTTACTTCATCAGCAACGACAGAGAACCCTCGTCCTGCCTCACCGGCCCTTGCGGCTTCAATGGCTGCGTTCAGAGCAAGTAGGTTTGTTTGGTTGGCAAGGTCATTAATCATCGCGATAACATTATCAATGTCTTTAGACAGTTGCCCCAATTCGTCCAACTGAACACTTGTTTTAGTCACAATTTCAACGGTTTTACTTAAATTAACTAAAGCGCCTTTGATTGTCTCTGCCCCTGTTTTAGCAGACTCATACGTTTCTTGGGACTGGCTACTTAAGTCTTTCGTTGTTGTTGATATACTCGAAATGGTGGTTGATATTTCGTCTGTTGCAGCGGCAAGAGAGTTTGTTTGTTGACTTACTGCAAGGTTGCTATCAGCAATGCTTGTAACGGATGAGTTTAATTCGCCCACCATATTATTAACGTCACTTGTTGTTGAAATAACATCACTGACAACGGAACTCAGCCCAGTCGTCATTTCGTTAACAGAACCACACAATGCATCAAATTCATCATTACGTTTTTTATTCACTGTTAGGCGTGCGGTAAGATCACCACTTTTAACCTTGACTAAATCTTTAATAATTTGGTTAAGCGTATTGTTAACGCTTCTACCAATGCTTGCCATCATAATACTCGCAAGAACCGCAACGATGATACCGACACTGATTAAGGTATAACTTGCCTGATCGGACATGGCTTTTGCTGTGCTTCGAGCTTCAGAAACAATCGTT
Organism: Marinomonas phycocola; assembly: GCF_047525455.1. Lineage (NCBI taxonomy): Bacteria > Pseudomonadati > Pseudomonadota > Gammaproteobacteria > Oceanospirillales > Oceanospirillaceae > Marinomonas > Marinomonas phycocola. Next base: position 22,110 of record NZ_JBLIXL010000002.1, on the reverse strand, counting down.
CTAATGTGGTTACTTGTTTCTAAACGAGACAGTGTAAAGCGTTCTCTTTTCTCTTCAAACTGTTGGATTGCTTGTTTTAGTTTTTGATCTTGTGTTGAGAAGGCTTGAACTGCATCGTAGTACTCTAAAACTACACCACCAAACCTTTCTTCTAAGCCAAAGTTTTTTACTCTTTTTAAGAAGCTATCGTACTTACTTTGGAAGGTAGTGGCATTTTCATCGGATGGTTCAAAAATGTAGTTTTTCTCAGCCTCACGGACGGGAAGGAATTCTTGTTTAATCAAGCTTAAAAAAGAAACCTCATCAAAAACTTTTATACCGAGTTTTTCGATTTTTCCCATAAGACCTGAGTGTGAGTTAAAACCAATGATCAGCCTTTGTTTAATCAAGTCTCTTAATGCAGCAGAATACTGTCCAAGTAATAATTTAGTATTGGAAAGAAGGTCTTTTCCTTGCTTGCTCTCTAGTGTTTGAATATCTTTGTCCAATGTAGCTTCAAACGTTTCTGTCTTTTCTGAAATATCATTTATAAATGTCTGATAATTACTGTCATTAACGTTTTTAAAGGTTTCAAAACTTTCCATCATAGAGATGGCCAAACGATCAAGGTTTTTTTCTACATTAGAAAAGCTTTGAAGCTTCTCAGCAGATCCTTGTTGAGAGCTTAATCCGTTCAAAGCGACGATGGTGACAATAACAAAGCCTGCTATAGCTGAGGCAAGGAGGGCGATTAACTTCGATCGAAAACTAAGGTTTGATAACATAGTGCTACCTTCAATTATTCTGATTATTTTACAAATATAGTTGATCTATAAAAAACTCTAATAGAGAGTTTCGCTCATTTTAATTTTTGAAATTAAACTGCATATAAGATCCCACATTAAGGTGTAAAAAGCTTCTTTTTTTGTAACTAAAAGTTATCCTAGGTCATTGTTTTACAAAATTTTACAATACATTAAATATGATGAGCAGAGAGTTCAATACTTATTATAGTGTGGCTTTCTAAGACAGCATTGCCTGTATAGCGTGCTTCACCTGTAGAGGTGAATTCAAATTGATACTGTCTGCGTAATTTAAATTGGCCTTGTGACCAGATTACTCTCCATTTATTTAACGCTACGGACTGATCCAATAGCTGAACGTCGTATTTTTTGCAGTGTGCTTTTACATGATAAAAAGCGCGTTCTCTAACGGCATTTGCATCCCACCACAGGTATCCGGCTAAGCCGAGAGCAATCAATAAAAGGATATCAACTAATTCAATGTGCATCTTTAATTCTCAATAAGCAAAATATGATGTGTTCCGCTAACTATCTTGGTTATCAAGATAGTTACTTCTATTTAGTCCGTATTTTTGCATTTTTTGATTAAGAGTCCTTCTAGGCAGTTGAAGAACTTCCAATGTCTCTTGAATGTTTCCTTTACAACGTTTCAATGTGACATCGATAAGGCTGCGCTCATAATCCTGTACTTTGACACTTAATGGAAGTGGGTTGTATTGATAGTTGGGTTCCTGAGTGTGGTAACCGTTCAATATTTTTGCAATGCTTGTATTGGGTTCAAGCACATATCGTAATGCAATGTTGCGCATCTCTCTTATGTTTCCAGGCCAACTGTAAATTAAGAGCGTTTCATAATCGATTGGGCTGATCTTTTTTAGCGCAACGTTTCTTTCGTCGGCAAAACCCCTGCAAAAGTGCTTAAATAATAAAGGAATATCGTCTCCTCGTTGACGCAATGTGGGTAGGTGAATTTGCGATACATTTAGACGAAAAAATAGATCCTGACGAAAACCATCTAAACGTTGTAAGTCGGTTTTTGCGGCAGCGATGACCCTAAGATCAATCGAAATAGCTTGGTTGCTGCCGACTCGTTCAAGGGTATTCTCTTGTAGAACGCGTAAGAGTTTTATTTGCATCGCAATAGGCATACTCTCTATTTCATCTAGAAACAGCGTCCCTTTGCTGGCTTTTTCCAATTTTCCGATACGTTTGTTGTTTGCTCCTGTAAAAGCGCCTGCTTCATGGCCAAATAATTCACTTTCGAATAATTCCGCAGGGATAGCCGCACAGTTAATCGCGACAAAAGAGTGCTCTGAACGGTGGCTGGTTTTATGCAATGCTTGAGCGACCAGCTCTTTACCGCACCCTGTGTCGCCATACACGATGACATTGGTGTCCATTTTCGCAAAGGTGTTGATTTGTTCTCGCACTTGATTGATGGCGTGGCATTGCCCAACAATCATTTCTTCTAAACCCTCTAGTTTATCTAAGTAGCGGCTTTGATAGTGTTGGTTTAATTGCAATTGACGCTTTTTAATGGCTTTACCTACCGTCAGTGTTAGTCTTTTAGGGTCAAAAGGCTTTTCTAAAAAATCAAAAGCGCCGTCTCGTAGAGAGCTAACGGCCATGTCTATATCGCCATGGCCAGTGATTAAAATAATAGGAAGGTGAGCGTCTTTTTCAATCAATTTTGCCAATAAGGTCATGCCATCCATCGGTGACATACGTATATCACTGATGATGATGCAGTTTTCATTTTCATTAAACTCATCAAGCAAGGTTCTAGGATCCGTGAACTCAATGACGTCGTGGTCCGATAAGCGCAGCCATTGAGCTGTGGTTGATCTAACCAGTTCGTCGTCATCAATTAGCCAGATCTTTGTTTTTGACGTATCATTTTGGTTTTGCATTTAGGTTGCTCTTTGTAGCGTTAAGGTGAATTTTAAGCCACCTTGATTTGAGTGATTAACAGTAAGCTGGCCTTTCATATCACTGGCTAAACTGGCGCTAATAGCAAGACCTAAACCAAGTCCTTTACCAAGCGGTTTACTGGTATAAAAGGGTTCTAATAGGTGTGATAGAGCATTTTGATCAACGCCCGGACCATTGTCGCTAAATTCGATAATAAGGTTTTCGTTATCATCACTGAGTTGGGTGTTTATATGAATCTCAGGGGAAATACTTTTTTCTTCACAGGCTTCAAGAGTATTGGTGATTAAATTAGAAAAGATGCGCTCTAATCGAACGGGTTCCGCAAAGACAGTCTTGTGATGGAATTGCTTTTGAATATGGATTGAGAGGGCCTGATCTCCAAGCCCCATTAACGCACTGTTAAAACAGTCTTCACAGTTTGTTGGGGTAAGACTCTCAGGGCGACGGTAGGCAAGTACTTTTAGCTCTCTAGTAAGTGTATGCATTCTACTAACGAGCTGTTCAAGTTTTGCTAGTGTCGCTTGTGTTTCTTCTATGTTATTGCGCTCTAATAGCAATTCTGCACTGTAAACCAGTGTTCTAATTCCTGTTAATGGTTGATTTAATTCGTGGGCAATCACTGTGGATATTTGCCCTATAGCAGCGAGTTTTTCACTTCTTAACAGTTCTTTCTGGGCTGCTTTTAAGGCTTCTGTTCTCTCTAGTACTCGAACTTCCAATTGTTGGTTTATTTTGGTTAATGCCAGCTCAGCGCGTTTTCTTTTACTGATATCAATGACTGTAACTAAGTAGCCTTGTGTGTCAGACCATGCAATAGGGGAAACAGACAGCAGAGCAGGGAAGGTGTCATTGAGTGATTTTCTCAAAATGACTTCCTGTTCAATAAAAGTGATGTCGTTTTCTTGATTGAAAAGACGATCAAGAAGATGAGCGGGTTTCAGGTTAATCTCTTCTATTGAAAGCAAATCGCGTAGAGGTGTTCCTATCAAATCTTCATTTCTTTGAAAGTAGCGATACCCCGTAGGGTTTATGAAAGAAATCATGCCAAGATGTGTTAATTGCATAAGTCCTACGTGTGTGTTTTCAATCAATGCTCGTTGAAGGTGGGTGTTTACAGAGACGAGGCGTTGGTTCTCAACCTTAGAGGCAATTTTTAATGACCTTTCTCGTCGATACAGTAGGAAAGTGAATACTAAGACAATAAAGGTAATGCCGCCAAGGGCGATAAAATTCGCGATTCTATAAACTTGCTGTAACGGAGAGAGAAAATGCAGCGTCCAAATAAGATCGTCGAGTTGAACATTTTGCAATAAAAATTGTTGACCGTTTTGTTCATACAGCTTGGCTCGTGTCTGATCTAAGAAGGTTATGGGAGACAGTTTTTGATCCCATTGTGCATCAAAAACCTCGCTTGAACGGTTCGCTAGAAAAAGATGATTGGATTGTCCAGTAATGGCAATAAGATCTCCAATAACCGTCCAGCTGTCTATTAAGCGGTGAAGATCAATGCGGACACCAATAGAGCCTGAAATAACATTGTTGTTGTAGATAGGAGCAAGTACTAGGTGAGCAACTTTTTGATTGGTTTGATTATATCCAGATAATAATATGGATTCGCCTTTTTGATTTTCCAACTCTACTTTCAAATGGCTGGCCGAAAAGTAATTGTCGAGTGAATCGCCCTCAGATTGAGTGCTTGAAACAAGTGTGTTGCCATTTTGATCTAATAAAAACCAGGCTCTTGTTTGAGATGCTTTATTAAGATCTTCTAATTGCCTTTCAATTGAAGTGTAAGAATCGGCGGTTACCTCTTCTGCTTGAGCTAGAAATCTTCTGATACTTGGGTTTTCAGCGAGAGTGTAAGGGAGAAAGCGATAATCTTGCAGCTCTCTTCTTAAATCGACAACGTAGGTGAGTAACTGCTTTTCACCTGCTCTATGTTTGTTGATTAACAAAAGTTGTAGCGATGTGGCTTTGATTCCCCAAAAAATAAGATAGAGAAGAATAAGGCTAATTAAAATAAAAAGGGATTTGTTTTTTTTATAAGGAATAATACTCATAATGCTCTAGGTCAATAAATAGGGTCTTAATCAAGGCGGGTTGTTGTCATCACATCTTGATTAACCTTGCTTCTTATTACATAAGCTTGTAAGTGCTTAGTAATGTGATGCCGAAACTGGTTGTTAAAATTGATGCGAGCGTTGTTATAACAATGATATTCGCAGCCAATTTGTCGTTCCCTCCAATGGATTTGACCATAACATAGCATGCTGATGCCGATGGTGCAGAAGACATCAGTAATAGTACACCGAGTTCCATTCCTCGATAACCCAGAAGATAGCCTCCAAACGTGGTAATAATGGGGATAAAAATGAGTTTGCCAAAAGAGGAAATGAGCGCATTAGAAAGGTCGGCTTTCATGGTTTTAAAACTAAGAGATGCCCCTATGCATAATAGTGCAAGAGATAAAGTCATCTGAGCAAAATAATTGCCTGTTTTTAAAATGATTTCCGGCATGGTTATGCCTGAGTAAGAAACGATCACAGCCGATAATATCGACAAAATGAGAGGGTTTTTGAGTACTTTTAACAGGGTGCCTTTTAGATTGGCGTCTTTATTAACGGCTTTGTTGAGCGTGATGACAGACAGTACATTAAAGAGAATGGTGACACCACCAAGATAAATAGGGGCAACAGAGTAGACATCATCGCCATAGGCGTTTACACAATAGGCCAGGCCAATAATGCCCATATTGGAGCGAAAACCCCCTTGAATTACCACACCCCTATCGGCTTTTTCTTTGATGTAACGAGCAGAGAAAAATTCAAACAATAGGTAAATGAGAAAGACAGCAATCATGCCATAAATTACCAGTGAAAAATCACTGTGTTCTGACAATGGCGTTTTAATAATACTTAAAAAGAGCAAAGCGGGTAAGGTTACGTTAAAGACCAGTTTTGAGCCAACGTCAACAAAATTGTCGTTAATGAGTTTTATTCTGTAAAGCAACACGCCCAATGCCAATATTAGAAAAATTGGCATTGTGACGGATAAAGAGAATTGTAAAACCTCAACGAAGTTGTTCAATCGACTGATCCTTAGTCATTGTTCTCAAATCGATAGCCCGCACCATATACAGAATGAATAACATTCAATTCTGGGGCAATAGCAGAGATCTTCTTGCGTAATTTTTTGATGTGGCTGTCAATGGTTCTATCACTGACAACTCGGCTATCGGTATAGATGCTCTTCATTATGGTTTCACGGCCAAACACTCGCCCTGGCTCTTTTATTAATAATTGCAAAAGCTGGAATTCAACCGTCGTTAAGTCGATCAACTCACCTTTATAGGTTGCTCTAATGCGATCAATATCTAACTCAAAACCGTCTGTTTTTGGTTCTTCAATTTTATCAAGCGACACACGACGTAAGTTTGACTTTACGCGAGCGACCACTTCTCTAGGGCTAAATGGTTTACAAATATAATCATCTGCACCCATTTCTAAACCGATTAAGCGATCAATTTCATCAGCTTTCGCTGTTACCATAATGATTGGAATAGAGCTGAATTGACGTACTTGTTTGCATACTTCGATACCGTCTAATCCGGGTAGCATAAGATCCAATAAAATTAAGTCGATAGATTCACTTTTTACATAATCAACAACAAGATCACCTCGGTCAAGGTGATGATGCTCATAACCGGATTGCTCAAGGTAAGCCCCAACAAGCTCTGCTAATTTTACTTCATCTTCAACAATTAAAATTTTGCTCATAATAGTATATCTAATCCTGCTGATTTAAAGGTAGAGTGATTTTAATGCCTAAGCCACCTTGCGGTGAGTGGTATGCAAGTATATTACCACTATGTCCATCAATTATCTGACTACAAATTGCCAAACCTAAACCGCGACCACCTGTTTGACGGTTACGAGAATTTTCGACACGATAGAATTGTTCAAAAATACGTTCTTTGTCTGCTTCGCTGACGCCTGGAGACGAGTCTTCAAAGCGAATTTCAATAACGTCTGATTCCTTTGTTAATGAAATGGTCAGCGAGCCAGGTGCGTCTGTGTATTTTAGTGAGTTATTCATTAGGTTGGAGAAAAGCTGGAATAACCTATCTGTGTCTGCCATCAATTCGTAATCTGGTTTTTTATTGATGTTTAATTCTAATGTAATATTGGCATCATTAAAGGTTCTTGTCATGGACTGAACCGTATCTTCTAATACCTCGTCAATGTCTGCGGGTTCCATTTGGTAGCTTAAGCTACCCATATCGTGCATAGACAGTTGATTTAGGTCATCAATCATGCGGCACATGTGCATGGTTTCTTGTAATAGTGAATTCAGTGAATCCGGGGTAACTTTTATAATGCCGTCTTGCATGGCCTCGATCTCTCCGCGCAAAATCGCCACTGGTGTTCTGAGTTCATGTGCAGTGTCTGCCACCCAGCGTTTTCTTGCTTTACGGGTTTTGTCCAATGTTTTGGCAAGGTTATTAAAATCACGACCCAAATAAGACAGCTCATCGTGGCCTTTTACTTTGAGTCGAGTATCAAAATCGCCTGCTGCAAGTTTGCGTGTGGCATGTCTCATGTAGCAAATAGGCGTGCTTAGCCACTGAGCTAAAGGCCATGTTAATAATGCTGCAATCGTGAGCATAAAGGCGGAAATCAATAAAAAAGCTTCACCCTGTTGACGAACGAAACGTAACGTATGATCCTGAACCAGCTCTCTCATGGGTTTTAATCCAACATAACCAACAATTTTGTCGTTAACGGTGACGGGTTCTGTAATGACTTTTTTGAATTTTCCCTTTCCTATGATTGATTTCTGATTCATGTCAAACAGTAGAAAACGAGTGCGGTAATACTGAGAAGGGTAAATCAAATCTAAATTAGGTGTGTTGGGTGCAGCAATATGATCTTTCATATGCATGAGTTTATAAGCTCGCCATTTGTTTTCTAAGTAACTTTCATGCATAAGAAAGTCCCAGCTATCATGCTGCACATACAAATTGGTTGCCCGAGTAGACATTTGCTGTACAAATTCCGTGTCTCGTTCTGTGGCGTAGCTGACAAAGCCTTTATCAAAACTCCATTGAAAAACCTGCCACATAGAGACAATTACAAGGACGTTGCTTAACACAAAAATAGCAAAAAGCTTATGTCTTATTTGAAAGTGGTTAAAAGGGTTTTTCATTGTTCTCGCTTATATGGTTGTGCCCGTTTCGAGTACTTAACAGGTGAAAAGGAAAATTGATTCAATACGTATAGTAAGGATATGCCTATAAGGAAATGAGAGCCAGTCTCTTGCGGTGTAAAAAATAAGGAATTCAAATTCAAATATTGCCACTTTATATTGGTTGTTCAGGTATATAGGGAGTATAGAATGTTTTTATGTCTTGGTATTATTCATTCTATGCTCGTATTGCAGCCATCAAATACGGTGGTACTAAATGACCTCTAGAGAGTGGGAGTGAGTTAAGCTAAGTGAGTGTGCATTCGTTATGCGCTTTCTCATTGCTTACCTTGTCTAATAAATAAAAAATAGATTGGTAAGGGATGCCTGAATGTTCGCTTAAGCCTATTTCGCAGGTTCGGCTGCTCGATATGCCAAATGTAGTGTCTTCGGGTAGTTGAGATTTTAGCGTGCGTAATGCTGATGCATTGAGCTCAGGTGTGAAAAAGCCTTTATCTCCTGCAAAGCCACAGCAGGTAATGTCATCAGGAATAAACACATTATTGCTAAGCTTGGAGGCAAGTAGCATCATTTTGTTGGCGAGCCCACTTTTTATTGTGCTGCATGTAATATGCAGGCTAACGTGCTCTTCGCTTGTTTGAATGTCTAAGTTCGGTAAAAGTTGCTCGATAGCAAATTCTATTGGATCATAACAGGTAAGTGTGTTGGGTATGTTTTCAAATGTTCTGGAGGCACAAGGGCTGGTATCAAAAAGGATAGGGTGTTCACCATTGTTGGATGCACAGTTAAGAGACTCAATAAGTTGATTTCGTTTTTCTTGAGCGATATCTAAAAAACCCTTACTTTGGAATGGCATGCCGCAGCATAACGTGTCGATATCGTTAGGGAAAATAATATCAAAACCCGCTTTATGAAGTAGATCGCACGTTAACTCAGTGAGTGAGCGTTGATCCTCTTGATTTGGATCGGTACCCATTGTACGGGAAGCACACGATGGAAAATAGACCACCTTTTTTAGTGTTAGTGTGTTTTGATTGGGCTCTGTTTTTACATTGAACGTGTTCTTATGGGTAGGCAGACGCCAAGGATTTGCTTTAGGTAAGCTAGGTCGCCATTCTCCCACCATGCCATTGGAAATTTTATTCGTTACTCTGGACATGCCCGCCATTAATGTGTTTCCAAAAACATGACGTCCAGCATTGGCAATCGTTAACCCTGCACGGACACCCTGGGTAGTTCCTGCAAAATGGTCGGCAATCCACAAAGCTTTGGTTTCGCTTTTAATATTGTGCTTTTGTCGAATAGACCGAGTGAGATCCCCTGTATTGATATCGACAGGGCATAGTGAGCTACACAAGCCGCATCCTGCACAGGTCTCATCTCCTTGAAATTGATAGTCTTGCTCTAATGTTAACAGCCTTTCAGGATCACTCTTATCTACTCTCAAGCGCGAAATTTCTCTTTGTACGACAATGCGTTGCCTTGGTGTTAACGTGAGATCTCTCGAAGGGCAGCTTGGTTCGCAGAAACCGCATTCAATACAGGCATCAATAAGGGGGTTGGATGCGGGTAGCGGTTTGATATTCTGTAAATGTATTTGAGGGTTGTCGTTTAAGATGACTCCGGGATTAAGCAAGTGATTAGGGTCAATGATGTGCTTAAGGTGTTGCATGATCTTATAGGCTTTTGAGCCCCACTCCTTTTCAACAAAGGGAGCCATGTTTCTGCCTGTTCCGTGCTCTGCTTTTAATGAACCTTGATAGTGGGTGACCGTTAATTCCGTGACGTCTTCCATCAAGCCTTCGTAACGCTTTACTTCTTCAGGATGATCAAAAGACTGAGGAAAGACAAAGTGTAAATTGCCTTCAAGCGCATGACCAAAAATAACCGCATTATGATAATTCCACTTCTTAAACAAAGAATGCAAATCGTTAACCGCTTCTGCTAAGCGTTCAACGGGATACGCCACGTCTTCGATTAACACCGTGCTGCCAGTTGTTCTAACTGCGCCAACAGCAGGGAAAATGCCTTTTCGAATAGACCAATACTGACTGGTAATATGAGGGTCTTTATGGAAAGTGGCTTCGATGCTGGTATGAATGTGGCGGTTGGATAATTCGGTAGAAATGCGTTCGATTTGCAGGTCGAGCTCGCTGTCATTTTTTGCACGAGTTTCAACTAAGAGCGCGGCGCAGCCTTTGGTTAGTGATGGCATGAATGGTGATAGTGCATCATGATGCTTCATGGAAGACAAGGCAGGCCAGTCCATTAATTCAACGGCTTCTACAGGACAATTTTTTAAAATGCTTACGGCATCGCACGCCAACTCTACTGAGTTAAAAAACATCAGAGAAGATGCTTTGAAGGGAGAATCAATTACTGTGTTGTAACTGATTTCTGAAATGAACCCCAATGTGCCTTCCGAACCAATCATAAGGTGTTGCAAAATATCGATGGGGTCTTGGTAATCTATTAAGGCGTTAATCGCGTACCCAGTCGTATTTTTTAGGCGGTATTTGTGACGAATTTTTCCCACCAACTTGTCATCGTCTTTTACGGTATTGGAGAGGCTTTTAAGGCGGCTTAATAGACCTGCTTTCTGTTGGCTAAAAGCTGCGCGAGATGCTAAATCAGACGTATCGAGCTTACTGCCATCTGCAAGAATGAGCTTCATGCTGCTCATGGTGTAATACGTATTTTTTGCGGTTCCACAACACATGCCTGATGCGTTATTGGCGGCAATACCTCCTATTTTAGCGACATTAATAGACGCTGGATCAGGGCCAATTTTACGTCCAAAAGGCGCAAGGTATTTATTGGCTTGGGAGCCTCTTACGCCGGGCTGCAACGCAATTTTCAAACCTTTATTGGTGATCTTATGGCCTCGCCAGTTATCTCCTAAAGTAATCAAAATGAACTCTGTAATGGCTTGACCAGAGAGGCTTGTACCAGCAGCCCGAAACGTAACGGGGATCTTGTGTTTGGTTGACGCTTTCAAAACCTCAATAATTTCCTCTTCGTTATCAACTTGAATGACGGCTTTTGGTATCAGTCGATAAAAGCTGGCATCGGTCCCATAGGCAAGGGTGCGTAAACTGTCTTGAATTATTCTTTCATTAGGAAGGGTATCAGCGACATCATTAAAAAAATTTTGAAAGTTCATATCTGTCTCTAATTGGTAATACCAATATATTTTTTCGTCAATTAAAGGTTATTAATTATAATAAAGTATGTCAATTTATTTGTTTTTTAAATTATATAGATAACTGTAATGGTAAGACCATTTTATTTTAATGTGATTTTATTGTTTTCAAATATTGTTTTTTTGCTGTGGGTTAATCGTTTTTTTGAATGAGTTGAATTAGGTAAAACTAAAGGGTAATAAAGAGTGTATAAGCAGAGAGAAAAATAAAAGGTTGAAAGGCGCTATTAACGCAATCAATTGCAATTCATGTTTAAGCATGAAGCAGAAACTATCTGTTTAACGACGTATTATAAAAAATATCAAAAGGGTGATGATAATGCAGAGTACTGTTTTTCATTTCATCAATTGCTAAAAATGGGTCTTTTGGGGCGCTTAAATAGGTTAACGGCCTCGATTGTTTTATTTTGGGTGGTTCCATAGTCGGAAGCTTCACGATAAAATCTATTTTTGATTTAATTTAATAGGAAAACCAAATGGGCAGAGCCTTCCAAAACCGTAAAGAGTCCATGGCGAAAACGTCTGATCAGAAAGCGAAAGTCTACAGTAAATATGGACGTGAAATTTATGTATGCGCTAAATCTGGTGGTGTTGATCCTAATGGTAATCTAGCGCTACGTTCAATGATTGACCGAGCTAAGAAAGATCAAGTCCCTTCGCATGTTATTGATAAAGCGCTTGATAAAGCGAAAGGCGGCGGTGGTGAAGATTTTGATACGGCACGTTATGAAGGCTACGGTCCTGGAAGCACTATGGTGATTGTGGATTGTCTATCTGATAACCCAAATCGTACTTTTGGTGATGTTCGTTCTTGCTTCAATAAAGTCAAAGCAAAAATCGGTACTCAAGGCAGTGTGAGCCACATGTTTGATCACAGTGCGATTTTCTCTTTCTCAGGAGATGAAGAAGAATCATTAGAAGCCTTAATGATGGCTGATGTGGATGTGACCGATATCGAAAATGAAGAAGGTAAAATTACTGTATTTGCGCCTCATACGGATTACGGAAAAGCCAAGAGTGCGTTAACAGATGCATTTGAAGGCATCGAATTCGACGTTGATGAGATTCAATTCGTACCTCAGAACATGACGCAAATTGATGGCGAAACGGCTGAGCAGTTTGAGCGTTTTTTAGATCTATTGAACGATCTAGATGACGTGCAAAACGTGTATCACAACGCTGAATATTAATTATAAATCACTACCATGCTCAATAAAGAGGGGATTGCTTTTCTGGCTGTTCCCTTTTTTATTGTCTATTATTTATTGTTAAAGAGGAAGAATTATGAGCGATAAACCGATGCCACCAGCGGATGGCGAATGTTGTGAAAGTGCCTGTGAGCCTTGCGTCTGGGATACGTATTATGAAGAAATCAGAGAATGGAAGGAAGAGCAAAAGAAAAAAGCCGCAGAAGATGAGCAAAAATAAGAGTGTAAAAACCAGTAGTTAGTCTGGTTTTTTTGTTCTGAAGGACACTCCCAAAATATATTGTCGACAATATGTGTGTTTTTTCGCTTTTAATTCATCTTACTTTGATTTATTGTCAACAATATTGACATAAGATCGGTGTTAGTCGTTTAAGACTGATGAATGAAAAACAACCATTTAAGGGGATAACCATGGCGAACGCACTTTCCGCTGGAGCTCGATTCCGTAAAGCATTAGAAGATTCCAACCCATTGCAAATTGTAGGCACAATCAATGCCTATCACGCGATGATGGCGACACGAGTGGGTCATCAAGCCATTTACCTATCTGGTGGCGGTGTAGCAAATGCTTCCTACGGTTTGCCTGATCTTGGTATGACTTCCCTAAATGATGTTCTTGAAGATGTGCGTCGTATTACCAGCGCGGTTGATACGCCTTTATTGGTTGATATTGATACAGGTTGGGGCGGCGCGTTTAATATAGGCAAAACAGTTAAAGACATGATCAAAGCAGGCGCGGCTGCTGTGCACATTGAAGATCAAATCGCACAAAAACGCTGCGGACATCGCCCAAATAAAGAAATCGTTTCTCTTGAAGAAATGGTTGATAGAGTAAAAGCAGCGGTGGATGCGCGTACCGATGATGATTTCTTTATTATCGCTAGAACAGACGCATTTCAACAAGACGGTTTGAATGCCGCAGTTGAACGTGCTCAAGCTTGTCTTGAAGCCGGTGCGGACGGCATTTTTGCTGAAGCTGTACACACACTGGATGATTATAAAGCCTTTTCAAAGGGCATTGATGGCCGCCATTTACTGGCAAACATTACGGAATTCGGTGCAACCCCTTTGTTTAATAAAGAAGAATTGGCCGCTCATGGCGCAAGTATGGTTCTTTATCCTTTATCCGCTTTTCGTGCTGCTAACCAAGCGGCGTTGAATGTGTTTGAGCACATCTTACAAGATGGTGATCAAAAAGCGGTTGTAGATACCATGCAAACTCGCATGGAATTGTATGATTTCCTGAACTATCACGACTTTGAACAAAAACTGGATGAATTGTTCGCTCAAGGAAAAAATAAGTAGACCTAACTCGATTGAGGAGAAAAATAATAATGGCTGAAGCTAAAAAACTCACTGGTGCGGGACTTCGTGGACAATCAGCCGGTACAACAGCGTTATGTACCGTTGGTAAATCTGGCTCTGGATTGACCTATCGTGGATACGATATTCATGAATTAGCCGAAAAATCCACATTTGAAGAAGTTGCTTATTTGCTGTTAAAAGGCAAATTACCAAACCAAACAGAACTCACTGCATACATTGAGAAAATAAAGTCCTTACGCAGCTTACCAGATGCGTTGAAAGTGGTTTTAGAGCACATTCCAAAAGAAGCTCACCCAATGGATGTCATGAGAACGGGTTGCTCTATGCTGGGCAATCTAGAGACAGAAGCGAGTTTTGCTGATGAGCAAGATATGGCGGATCGCTTACTAGCGGTATTCCCGTCTATCATTTGTTATTGGTATCGCTTTAGCCATGATGGTGTTCGTATTGAAACAACAACCGATGATAATTCTGTTGGTGGTCATTTCTTACATTTGTTGCGTGATGAAGCTCCCAGTGAATTGCACGCAAAAGTAATGAATGTTTCTTTGATTCTTTATGCTGAACACGAATTTAACGCCTCCACGTTCACGGCACGTGTCTGTGCTTCTACCTTGTCCGATTTACACAGCTGCATTACGGGCGCGATTGGTTCTTTACGTGGCCCATTACATGGTGGGGCAAACGAAGCCGCTATGGACATGATTGAAGCATGGAGTTCACCAGAAGAAGCTGAAAGTGAAATCTTAGGCATGCTGGAACGTAAAGATAAAATTATGGGCTTTGGTCACGCCATTTACAGCACTTCTGATCCGCGTAATGGCATTATTAAAAACTGGTCTAAAAAACTGTCTGATGATATTGGTGATACTGTGCTTTATCCCGTATCGGATCGCGTTGAAGCGGTCATGTGGCGTGAGAAAAAACTGTTTTGTAATGCGGATTTCTTCCATGCAAGTGCTTATCACTTTATGGGCATTCCGACAAAATTGTTTACGCCTATTTTTGTCTGCTCCCGTCTAACAGGTTGGGCGGCACACGTTTTCGAACAACGTGCTAACAATCGTATTATTCGCCCAAGTGCGGATTATTCTGGCCCAGAGCCAAGAAACGTTCCACCTATTGAATCTCGCGATTAAGTGACTTAGTCATTCAATAGAATTTTTCTGTATTAAGTACGGCTGCGGCCGTGCTTGTTTCCCTGCTACCATTTTAGTGAGTTCCTTATCATGAATACTCAATATCGAAAAACACTTCCAGGAACTGGACTGGACTATTTTGATGCCCGCGAAGCCGTTGAAACATTGAAAAAAGGTGCCTATGACGAGCTGCCTTATACTTCTCGCGTATTGGCAGAGAACTTGGTGCGCCGTTGCTCGCCAGAGACTCTTGATGCATCGTTAATGCAATTAATTGAACGTAAACAAGAGTTGGACTTTCCGTGGTTTCCTGCGCGTGTTGTTTGTCATGATATTTTAGGGCAAACCGCTTTGGTGGATTTGGCAGGGTTACGTGATGCGATTGCACTGCAAGGTGGCGACCCATCTAAAGTAAACCCAGTGGTTCCGACTCAGTTGATTGTTGACCACTCTCTTGCTGTGGAACACGGCGGGTTTGATAAAGATGCGTTTGAAAAGAACCGAGCGATAGAAGACCGCCGTAATGAAGACCGATTCCATTTTATTAACTGGACAAAAAAAGCCTTTAAAAATGTGGATGTGATTCCGCCGGGTAACGGCATTTTGCACCAAATTAACTTGGAGCGTATGTCACCTGTTGTGCATTCTCGTGATGGCGTTGCTTTCCCTGATACATTAGTTGGAACAGACAGCCACACACCGCATGTTGATGCGTTAGGTGTTATTGCCATTGGTGTTGGTGGATTAGAAGCTGAAAGCGTGATGTTGGGCCGTGCGTCTTGGATGCGCCTTCCAGATATCATTGGTGTTGAGTTGACAGGCAAAAGACAAGAAGGCGTGACAGCAACAGACATTGTACTTGCCCTGACAGAATTTCTCCGTGCGCAAAAAGTAGTGTCGTCTTATTTGGAATTTTTTGGTAAAGGCGTTTCTCATCTTACATTAGGCGACCGTGCAACCATTTCTAATATGACACCAGAATTTGGTGCATCGGCTGCAATGTTCTACATCGATCAACAAACGGTTGATTATTTGACACTAACGGGTCGTGAGCCTGAACAAGTGGCATTGGTTGAGAACTACGCGAAAACAGCAGGACTATGGGGCGAGAGTTTAGCAACGGCGAAGTATGAAAGAGTCTTGTCTTTTGATCTTTCGTCAGTGGTGAGAACCATTGCTGGGCCATCGAATCCTCATAACCGTGTACCAACCTCTGAATTGGCTTCTCGTGGCATTTCCGGTGTAGTGGAAAATAAAGAAGGTTTAATGCCTGATGGAGCGGTGATTATCGCGGCCATTACCAGTTGTACCAATACCAGTAATCCTCGTAACACGGTTGCCGCAGGTTTACTGGCTAAAAAAGCCAATGAGTTGGGTTTAACTCGTAAGCCTTGGGTGAAAACCTCATTTGCACCCGGTTCAAAAGCCGCTCAATTGTATTTAGAAGACGCGGAACTATTACCAGAACTAGAACAACTTGGCTTTGGTATTGTGGGGTTTGCCTGCACAACCTGTAATGGTATGAGTGGTGCGCTTGATCCTGTTATTCAGCAAGAAGTCATCGATCGTGATTTATATTCTACGGCGGTTTTATCTGGTAACCGTAATTTTGATGGTCGAATTCATCCTTATGCGAAACAAGCCTTTTTAGCCTCTCCTCCATTGGTTGTGGCGTATGCCATTGCAGGCACGATTCGTTTCGATATTGAAAAAGACATTCTAGGTGTGGATCAAAATGGCAATAACATCACGCTGAAAGACATTTGGCCGAGTGATGCAGAAATCGATGCCATTGTTGCGAAAAGTGTCAAACCTGAGCAGTTCAACGCGGTTTACATCCCGATGTTTGAAATCAAAGAAGACACCAGCGAGGCGGTAAGTCCTTTGTACGATTGGCGTGAAATGAGTACCTATATTCGTCGTCCTCCTTACTGGGAAGGCGCTCTAGCAGGTGAATGCAGTTTAACAGGTATGCGTCCATTGGCTATTTTGGGCGACAACATCACCACAGACCATTTATCCCCTTCAAACGCGATTATGAAAGCCAGTGCCGCAGGGGAATACCTCGATAAAATGGGGCTTCCAGAGGAAGATTATAACTCGTATGCAACACACCGAGGTGACCATTTAACCGCGCAACGAGCGACGTTTGCTAATCCGAAATTGTTAAATGAAATGGTTCAAGAAAACGGCAAAGTGAAGCAAGGTTCATTGGCGCGTGTTGAGCCAGAAGGCCAAGTGACTCGTATGTGGGAAGCAATTGAAACCTACATGGGGCGTAAGCAGCCTTTAATCATTGTTGCGGGTGCGGATTATGGTCAAGGCTCTTCACGTGACTGGGCGGCAAAAGGCGTGCGTCTTGCTGGTGTTGAAGTGATTGTAGCAGAAGGCTTCGAGCGCATTCACAGAACCAATTTGGTAGGCATGGGGGTCTTGCCGCTTGAGTTTGAAGCGGGAATCGACCGCCACACATTAGCATTAGACGGAACTGAATTGTTTGATGTAACGGGCGCGCGTACGCCAAGAGCGACTATGAGTTTGGTGATTACTCGTACATCGGGTGAGAAGGTGACGGTACCGGTTACGTGTCGTTTAGATACGGAAGAAGAAGTGTCCATTTACGAAGCTGGTGGTGTATTGCAGCGTTTCGCAAAAGACTTTCTTAGTGAATCAGAAGGTGTGTAACGCCTCTTCTTTTGACTCTACCTGACACTTTAGGAAACGTTTTATGATCAAATCACAAATTAAAATTCCAGCAACTTATATGAGAGGAGGCACCAGTAAAGGTGTCTTTTTTAAGCTAGACGATTTGCCAGCGGAAGCGCAAGTTGCGGGTGAAAAGCGCGATGCCATCTTGATGCGTATCATTGGTAGCCCAGATCCATACGGTAAGCAAATTGATGGTATGGGCGCTGCGACATCCAGTACCAGCAAAACGGTTATCATATCGAAAAGCAACCGTGCAGGGCACGATGTGGATTACTTGTTTGGTCAAGTGTCTATTGATAAAGCCTTTGTTGACTGGAGTGGCAACTGCGGTAATTTATCCGCCTCCATTGGGCCTTTCGCAGTTACGAACGGTTATATCGATGCGGATCGCATTCCAGAAAATGGTATGGTAACAGTACGCATTTGGCAAGCCAATATTAAAAAAACCATCATTGCGCATGTTCCTATTTTAAACGGTGAAGTGCAAGAATTGGGCGATTTTGAATTGGACGGGGTGACCTTCCCAGCGGCGGAAGTGAAGCTGGAATTTGTTTCTCCTGCCGACGAGGGCGGC
Organism: Marinomonas phycocola; assembly: GCF_047525455.1. NCBI lineage: Bacteria > Pseudomonadati > Pseudomonadota > Gammaproteobacteria > Oceanospirillales > Oceanospirillaceae > Marinomonas > Marinomonas phycocola. Next base: position 4,033 of record NZ_JBLIXL010000002.1, on the reverse strand, counting down.
TCCATGTTCCCAACAGGCAATGTGGTTGACACATTAAACGTGCCTGATGTGGGGGATTTGCAAGTCACTATGATCAATGCTGGCATCCCCACCATCTTTGTTAATGCTGATGCGATTGGCTACCAAGGTGCCGAGCTGCAAGACGCCATTAATAATGATGAAAAAGCGCTGGCTATGTTTGAGTCCATCCGTGCCCACGGTGCGATTAAAATGGGATTGATCGGTTCTTTAGGAGAAGCAAAAACCAGACAGCACACGCCTAAAGTGGCGTTTGTCTCTCCTTCAAAAAGCTACGTTTCGTCGGGTGGTAAAACCATTGATTCTGGTAGTATCGATTTATTGGTACGTGCCTTGTCTATGGGCAAATTACACCACGCGATGATGGGCACGGCGGCGGTTGCTATTGGCTCCGCTGCGGCCATTCCCGGCACGTTAGTGAATTTGGCCGCTGGTGGCGGTGAAAGAGAAATGGTTGAATTTGGCCACCCATCAGGCACTCTCAAAGTTGGCGCGAAAGCGGTAATGGAAAACGGCGAATGGGTGATTGAAAAGGCCATCATGAGCCGCAGCGCCAGAGTACTGATGGAAGGTTGGGTAAGAATCCCTCAGACATAGTTTTTGGCTTAAGGTGCTAGGTAGAAAGTCTCAAAAAGCCCATACTGTTTGTCTGTGTTGCTTATCCAGCATAACAAATAGTATGGGCTTTTTTCATGTTTAGGTTTGAGTTAGAAAGTAAATTGAGTATCCTCGTTGAAATCGGTTCTTATTGTGAGTGTCATTATGAATGCTGTTAATCTGATCAAACCTTTATTGGCGGTTTCTTTCACAGCTCTTGCCTTATCAAATAATGCGTTAGCGCACGAGTCGCTTCATGATGTGAAGAAAGCGGCTTTTTTTACGGCGCTAGAAGCGAATAACACGGAGGCGAAATCATCCCTTTTGACAAACCGCTGGAAAATGGAAAACTTAAGTGCCGCGTTACTCGGTGCTTCTTACGAAGACGGTAGCTTAGGCGAAGGCGAGCAAGGCAAGTACGATAAAGACCCGCTAATACGCTTTGATGTATTCGATTGCACTACCTATATAGAAACGGTGCTTGCAGGCGCGATGTCACCCTCGGTGAATGAATTTATGCCGAATTTGATGAAACTGCGTTATAAAAACGGAGAGGTCTCCTTTGTTGCCCGTAATCACTTTCCAAGTAAAGATTGGATTCCCAATAACCAAGACAAACTTATGGACGTGACGGCTCAAGTGGCGGGTGATGACCTGACTATAGCCAAAACAGTGATTGATAAACCCGCATGGTACTCAACAATGAAAGCGGATCGTTTACAGTGTGACGATGACTCTTCCGACGCTTGTCAGACATTGCTAAGCCAATTGCATGCAGAAGGCCGTGCCTTTCGTCCTGAATCTGTTGAAATGCCCTATGTGCCTCTAACGGCGCTCTACCTTGACACCACAAACGTGAATCAAGCGCTGCTAGACCGCATTCCATCAGGCAGCATTATCAACATGGTTCGACCGGATTGGAACATTAGGAAATGGATAGGGACGAACATGAACGTATCCCACCAATCCATCGCTATCCGAAAAGGCAATCAACTTTTCCTCCGCCACGCGAGTCAAACAAACAAGAGAGTGGAAGACGTGGGCTTTCTGAACTACTTCGCTCAATATGACGCTAAATCCTCTTTGAAAGGCTTCAATGTTCAGGTATTGCGCTGATCATAATCGATGGTATTAGGGCGCCTGATACCCTCTTGGATACCAAAACAGTTCGGAAAAGCCAGAACCGCCTTCCAATACATCAGAAACGATACATTCCCTCCCTTTATGTCTTTCAAGGGCTAGGGTGGGGTAAAACTCACTAGGTCAGATAAATGGTTCTATGCAGTGATATCTTCTTGAAACATGTAAAGTAAAAAAGTAAAGACACTGTTTTTTGATGAGACTCCTTTAAAAATAAAACCTAACTATTTGATATTACTGGATTAACAGTATGGGGGCTTGTATTGACGTTTTGTCTTATTTGTAATAGCGTCTTCAGCTTTTTCTCCTGGCCTAGGAATGATGTATGTTTTTAAACAATTCTTGTATTTCCCTCGAAAACAGATTATTTTAGAATCAGGTTAAATTTTGATGTTATAGTAAAAACGGATTTTTACATTATTCCTCGTTTTATCTTATCACTTCATTTTTAATTTCTTTTTACACACAGAATTTGATGATATTTATGTAAACTACATGTTATTGAAAAGCATTAGAGTGGCGTAAATTCGTCTGCTCTAATGCTTTTTGAAGCATTGCATGTCTGATTAATTTAGTAATATTAAAAATGTTAAATTATATCAATTGTAGTGTTATGCTTTTTCTTATTGGGAACAAAAAGCCTGGGAAGGTGCGAATAAGTCTACTAAGACTCAGTCTTTCAGAGAAACCGTCAAATAAGGCACGATTCTGCAGGAATGTTAATACCTTCCAAAGAGTCGTAACGAAATGTGACGGTTTCTCTGAAAGATCCGCAGGGCATGGTCTAAAAGCCAGTATTCTTTGTTGAGTATCTCGCAAATAGGCCAGCTATTCACATTCGATACTCGCCTCGAATAGCCGGCTTTTATCCACATGCTGAGACAAGAGGACTTATTCGCACCTTCCCTAGGGAATGAGTAACGCTTATGAAGCAGTATTAAAGCATGGAGCATCTTGTATACGTGTAGGCAGCCTGATTTTTGGGTCTCAAAATTATAATAATGAAATAATAGTTAGGAATTAATATGTTTAATATTGAGCTTTTTGTCCTATTTGTAATAGCGTCTTTAACTTTAGCTTTTTCTCCTGGCCCAGCAATGATGTATGTTTTTTCTCGTACAATTAGCGGCGGTAAGAAAGCAGGGATAGTTTCTACACTGGGAGCATCAATTGGTGGACTGTGTCATGTTTTTTTTGCTGGGGTTGGCCTATCGTTATTAGTTGTAGAAACCCCATGGATACTTATTGTTTTTAAATATATAGGGGCTGCATATCTTCTTTATTTGGGTGGAACTATGTTTATGAAGTCTAAAAAACTAATGTCTAGTAAACCTAAAGTAGAAGATATATTGGATCTGAAGTCTGTATTTTTCCAAGGCATTCTAGCAGAACTACTAAACCCTAAAACAGCTCTATTTATATTAGCATTTATTCCTCAATTCATTTCTAATCCAGAAACACATTATGTTTCTAAGTTTCTATTGTATGGTTTTTTAGTAGTGTTGTTTAATTCAATACCTGATTTTATAATTGCATTTTTTGCAGGTCCATCTTTAGGTAAGTTAATGAAAAAAGAGAAATTTTTCCTGGTTCAAAATATAATATCAGGAATGATCTTAATATCACTTTCGATTGTCATGGTTTTGACTTGACACTAAGTAAAGCTTTATTAAACCATAGATAAACGCTTCCGTACCGTCAAAGTAGTTGTGAATAACAACATGAATAATAAAGCCATATATGGACACTTCTGAGTCGTCAAGAGCGAGCCTAATAGAATCACTCTTTTTGGGTGATTTTTTTTCTTTCTTATCACGTCGTAAGCAACTTTTATCGTTTAAAAAACATGATTTTGTTGAAATTAGAGCATGATCATAGCTGTTATCTGCTTATTTTTTTGTCTCTGCCTCTGTGCAATTGATTAAATGTAGGAGACTTTTCTGACTGTATATTATTGGGTGTCCTGAACTTTACCACAACTACAATGGTAAGCAGTATCGGCGCGGTATTTAATCCTGAATTCAAGTCCGAAGTGCGACACTTTTCACTTCAAGCAACTAAGCACATGTTTTTAAAAATTACGGCTGGTTGCTTGAACCCTAAACACTTCCTTGGACGATTGTTTATTCGTCTCATCGCGAAGTCTATTCTCTCCTCTGTAACACTTCTTAAATCAGTACCTTTGGGCACATATTGCCTCAGAAGGCCGTTGCTATTTTCATTCGCTCCACGCTCCCAAGAGCTATATGGATGAGCAAAATACACTTTCGTATCTAAT
>NZ_JBLIXL010000019.1:0-66419 GCF_047525455.1 Marinomonas phycocola | reverse complement strand
TCTCAATCAGTGGGACAAGCTGGTTCAATATCTGAAATCTCCCGAACTCCAGTTAGACAACAATCGTGCGGAACGAGCGATTAAGCCGTTTGTCATTGGACGCAAAAACTGGTTGTTTTCAAATACAGGTAACGGCGCAAAAAGTAGCGCGGTTCTTTACAGTATTATCGAAACAGCGAAAGCGAATGGGTTGATCCCTTACGAATATCTAGTGACATTGTTTGAAGAACTTCCGAAGCGCAATACAGAGGACAGCCTAGAAGACCTGCTGCCTTGGAATATTAAGCTCTAAGATAGAAACAAGGTGTGGTTTGCCGTACGCTTACACTACACTAAATCGCTTGGCGGGATCGGTCGAAGAATAGTCACAAAAATAGCCACACTTGCCATTATTCAGTGATTTAATCATTTAGAAGAGAACAAATTAAACAATTTGACATTGTAATCTCCTAAATGTGCCATAGGTACACAATCATTTTACATTAAATAGAACGTTATGTTATAACATTACAAAAATGACTTGTGCTTTTGTATTTATGCATCATCAAATACGATGATTGTTAATGCCTAGAATGATAAACAATACTGGGGGTTGCGCTTTCTTATTGCATTCCTAGGCTTTGAGCCTGTTCATAGAATACGAAGAAAACGATTTAACAATAACGTAATGCCTTGCTCAAAAATACAGCTTTTAAGCAATATGTAAATTCTCGACTCCACAATTATGTCCCACTAACTAAATGCAGGCTAAACATGACAAAAACCCTGTCAATATCACTTCAATTTTATAGGGTGGATCACTATGCCTGATTTACTAACAGTCAAAGAATTAAGTTTTTGTGACGAGAATAATCATAAATTATTAGATGATGTAAATTTCAGCATAAATACAGGCGAAATGGTTGGGATACTAGGCGCAAACGGAGCTGGGAAAACCACATTAATGCGCTGTTTGTTTGGTGCACTAAGAAATTTTTCGGGGACTGTCCATTTAAACGGTCAAAATACTAGCACATTACATCCTCGACAACGCGCACTTTTGGTCGCGGCTGTAACCCAAGAAATGCCTGCAGACTTCCAACTAAGTGTTCGTTCAGTGATTGCTACAGGCCGCACACCTCACCAACATTGGTTGACAGGTAGTGATCCTAACGGCACCGCCATTATCAACAGCGCTATACAGAAATTTAATCTCGAAATTTTTTTAGATCGTGATATTAGTGAGCTTTCAGGTGGTGAGCGTAAACGTGTGATGATTTGTCGTGCATTCGTTCAACAACCACAGCTTATGATTCTTGATGAGCCTTGTAACCATCTAGACATTGAACACCAACTAAGCCTTATGGAGCTATTACGAGAACTCCCCATAAGTAGTCTTATATCACTACATGATTTTCCGTTAGCTGCCCGTTACTGCGATCGACTATTAATGTTACAAAAGGGTCGCCTCATTGCTCAAGGCCGCCCCGACGAGGTACTTACGCCTAGATTATTTGAAACAGCCTTTAACGTTCAGGCCAAAACTTACAACAACCCTTGGGGTCAGTGGTCATTTCATGCCTCTACACTCCCTTCTTTATCGAAAACATCCACTCAAGAGAAGCACCATGCGAAACCTAATTTTAAGTTCAGCCATATTACTAGCAAGCCTTACGCAGCTTAGTCAGGCATCCGAATTCCCGGTTACCGTAGAGAGCTGCGGCCGTACTATCACTTTTGATAATGCGCCACAACGGGCGGTGATTCATGATCAAAACATGAGTCAGATGGCTTTTGCATTAGGTATTCAAAAAAACATTGTAGGCTTAACAGGCATCACAGGTTGGTATAAAACGCAACCACAATTCGATAAAGATCGCGGTGATATTCCTGAGCTGGCGGCCAAAAGCCCGACGACTGAGAATGTTCTAAGTGTCGATCCTGATTTGTTTTTTGCAGGATGGAACTATGGTATGAGCACCGACGGAGAACTCACACCACAAAGTTTGGCACAATTCGGTGTGCCTGTGTTAGAGCTGACGGAGTCTTGTGTACATTTAAGTAAATCAGGGTCTGATGCATCTATGGATTTACTTTATAACGATGTTTTACGCTTAGGTGCTGTATTTGGTGTCAAAGAAAAAGCGACGACCTTAGTTAATGAATGGAAACGTAGACTACAAGAAGTCACCCATACCCTTAACGAGAGACCAAAGATTAAAGTTTTTCTTTATGATTCTGGTGAAGATAAAATATTTACATCAGGTCGTTTTGGCATGCCCACAGCATTGATTCGAGCTGCTGGCGGTATCAACGTTATGGATAATATGGACACAAGCTGGAGCAAAGTAGGCATTGAGGCTGTTATGAATGCTGAGCCTGATTTCCTTATTCTAGTGGATTATCAAAAGGGCGGCTGGAAGTCCTCTTGGGAGTTTATTAAAAACCACCCGGTACTTTCCACACTGGATGCTGTTAAAAATGAGCGTTTCTTACCTCTTGAATATGGAGAAATCACACCCGGACCACTGAATATTCAGGCAATAGAGAAACTGGTCAGTAAAATGCATATAAAAGGCAACTGATCGATTGATCCATATATATAAGCCCCATATTATCGCTGGTTTTTTACTGTTTTTCATCGCTCTCTTCGCATTAACAGGAATAATGATTGGTGTCAGTGAGATTAGCTCACCTCAAGTACTGGGTATTTTGCTACAAAGTATCAGTCCAGACTGGAGCCAAAGCTGGGCTAATACATCATGGCGAAGCTCCCATGAGGTAATTGTAATTGAGTTACGAGCACCGCGAGTCATACTAGCGATGCTTGCAGGTGCTGGACTTGCGGTCTGCGGTACAGCTTTACAAGCGGTCACCCGAAACCCACTGACTGATCCTTTTCTATTGGGCGTTTCTTCAGGGGCATCTATGGGTGCTGTTTTAGTCATATCACATGTGGGTTTATTGATCGGAGCTTATACAATGCCAGTGTTTAGTTTTGCAGGAGGATTGTTTTCCTTCCTGTTGCTATTACTACTCATGAGGCGACCTGAAAACCAGAGGCCAGATCGTTTAATATTAGTCGGTGTGGCTATTTCATTTTTATTGATGGCTGTCACCAATGGTCTCATTTTTCTAGGAGATCAGCGTGCGGCACAATCAATCGTCTTTTGGATGTTGGGCGGTTTAGGCCGAGCTCGCTGGGATTTGCTCCCTATCCCCACAGTAACAATAATAATTGGCATCATAATGCTGGTTTGGCAAGCGCGTAATTTGAATGCACTTATGATGGGTCAAGAGAGCGCCGCAGCTATGGGAATTTCTGTCAATCGTGCTCGAATTATCATATTGTTACTCGCCACTCTTGTGACGAGTATGATCGTCTCACTCACTGGTACTATAGGCTTTGTTGGACTGGTTGTACCTCATATTATGCGCTCGTTTGTTGGTGGCGATAACCGTATATTATTACCTTTAAGCGCATTAGCGGGTTCAGCTTTTATACTTGGTATTGATATCATTGCTCGCCTATTGTTAGCTCCCCAAGAGCTGCCCATAGGTATATTGACCGGTGCCGTCGGTGGTGGCTATTTTTGCTATTTAATAACACGCCGTTAAATAACAATACATCCACTCGAAAAACCTAAGGTCAAGAAAAGCCTGTTAACCGAATTAATTTATTGTCAAAAATCGAGATGAAGACTAGAGAAGGTGCGAATAAGTCTACTAATACAAAAAGATGACTTGACTCTAAGGAAAGCACGATGAAAAGGCAAAAAAGTCCTTGCATTAATACCTGTGACTTTTCGCATTATAAAGGTTGGTGTGTTGGTTGTGGCCGTACTCGACAAGAATGCAACAAGTGGAAAAGCATGAAGCCTTATGACAAAAAATTTCTTCAAAAAGAGCGACAAACAAGGCTTAATCTAATAGGAAAACAGCGAGCAGAAAACGATTAATATCCTGAAAAAGGGCCATTTCTTCAAAGAGGTCAATATAGATGCAAGAACGAACTAACACACAGTTTCAGTACGACAGCCACCAATATACACACCCTAAACGAGACGGCCAACTTTCTTCATGGAGAAGAAACGTTTGTATCTGCGAATTCGGGCTATCGAGGTGCCCACAAACGAAAAGAATTAACAGAAATCAAAACCGACTGGTTGATTGTTAAAATGCCAAGCAAGGTAAATCTTCTAAAAAAACATCTGAGAATACACACGCTGTCGATCCAAACGAAACGCATTAAAGTCAATATTCGGGCAAAAGTAGAACACCCATTTCGGATCATAAAGCGTCAGTTTGGTTTTAGGAAAGTGATCTATAGAAGGCTGACTAAGAACGACAACAAACTGGCGATGCGGTTTGCTTTAGCCAATGTGTATAGAATGGAGCAGATGATATGAGCGACAAGAGATTAATCCGTTCAAAACGCACTAAATAAGGCTAAGTAGGCTTATTTTAGGGGCGGAGAGTACAAAAATGAGTGGCACCTTGTGCTTTTTTGCTCGAATGAAAGGTATTTAGCGTGTTGAGACCTCTTAATCGCAGTTGCCTAAACAGTTTTAGACATTTTAAAAGTATTACTTTTGGATATTTTAAAGAAGTATGTTACAACCCCTTTATTAACCAGTTTGGTTTGATTACTGGATCAAAAATAAAAACCAGATCAATAAACACAAGAAATATGTTATGTCAGAAGAAATAATGGCCCTTGTCGATGAAAAAAATCAAATCATCGGAGAAGTACTAAGAAGCAAAATGCGCTTTGGTGTTGATTTTCACCGCGCCACTTACATTTTAGTCTTTACGACTTCTGGCCAATTAATTGTACAGAAAAGAACGCTAAACAAGTCTTTTTGCCCAGGATGGTATGGCATCACTACAGGTGGCGTTGTTGCTTCTGGAGAATCGTATCAACTGTGCGCTCAAAGGGAGTTAGTTGAAGAGCTTGGTGTTGCAGCCGACCTAACATGCCACGGCCTTTTTTATACTGAGGGTGAGGGGTTTAAAATTTGGGGCAAGATCTACTCATTCACATACGATGAATCTCAGCATGGTCCACTAGTACCACAACCGAGTGAGGTTGCATCACTGCATTACATGAACATTAAGGATATTTTTGATAATACGCCTCAACACCTTTTTACAAAAGATTCTCTAGACGCATTGGTACATTATGTTAACAATCTCACTCAAGACAATTCGACAGACCCTCTTTAGCCTAGCTATTGCCTCACTGCCTCTCAACGGGTTAGCCATTGAACGCTGGCAAAATCCAAGTTATATACAACAAAGCTTTCTTACCATCGCATTGCAAAGAGAATACAATAAAAAAACCAACCCTCGTTTAATACGCTGGGAAAAACCAATCGATATTTATTTTGAAAGCGACTTTGGTGATACAGAACTCCAAAGGGAGCTTCTATCAGTGCAATTAAATCACCTCTCTTTTATTACAGGCGTGCCGATTAGCTTCAACGACAATAAAAAAAAGAGCAATATTTTCATTGTTTTTACGTCTTATAAAAACCTAGAACCCAAAGTTAAAGAATACATTGGCAACCCGAATAACATTCGTGCCGCTCTAAAAGAAGCCATTTGTTTAGGGCATTTCTCCGTCGACGGACAATCCAACATTTATAAAGGTACCATTATCATTCCTGTGGATTACGCTCGAGAAAGTGCCCGCTTCTTAGACTGCATTGTCGAAGAGATTACTCAGCTAATGGGATTACCGAACGATTCCAATAACGTCTACCCTTCCATCTTCAATGACACCAGTATTGATTCCTATTTAAGTCCATTGGATTATTTATTATTGAAATTGCTCTATTCAAAAAGACTGACCGCAGGTATGACAGTTCAAGAGACCAAAAGAGCTCTGCCCTTAGCTATCAAAGACTTAGTTGATTTTGGCGAAATGAAAAATGCCGCCAGATTGGTCAGAGAATACAGCTTGCAAGAATACCTAGGTGATTAAGCCAGAAATTAACTAAATGCCTATTTAAACTGTTAGCAAGGACCATTAGAAAGACTGTTGGCGAGACCGTTAATTGGAAATATCATGCAATTTAAAGAAGCACTTTTATTAACCTCAGTCATTTTTTTAGTCACATCCATGTAAATACTGAGGTTTCGCTCTGCTTTTATAAAAGAACTTAGGTAAAATGCGGCTAATTTCTTTTAAATCGGAGTAGATCAATGTTCCCAGAGCTAAAAAACGACCGCTTCCTTCGTGCCTTGCTAAAACAACCTGTCGATACCACACCCGTTTGGATGATGCGCCAAGCTGGCCGCTACCTTCCTGAGTACCGAGCAAGTCGTGCCACCGCTGGGGATTTTCTTAGCTTGTGCAAAAATGCCGACTTTGCTTGCGAAGTCACATTGCAACCTTTGGAACGTTACGATCTTGATGCAGCCATTCTTTTCTCCGATATTTTAACCATTCCTGATGCCATGGGTTTAGGTCTTTACTTTGAAACAGGAGAAGGCCCTAAATTCAGAAAGACAGTTCGTACCGAAGCCGATGTTAATGCCTTACCAATCACCAGCGCAAACGATCTTGGCTATGTAATGAATGCTGTCACCGTTATTCGCAAAGCCCTTAATGGTCGCGTTCCTCTTATCGGATTTTCAGGTAGCCCATGGACATTGGCCACTTACATGGTTGAAGGTGGCTCAAGCAAAGACTTTCGCCACATTAAAGGCATGATGTACAAGTCTCCAGAAGTCCTACATAAATTACTGGATAAACTGGCCCTATCTGTTATCGAATACTTAAACGGCCAGATTAAAGCCGGCGCACAAGCCGTACAAATTTTTGACACGTGGGGCGGTGTACTGAGTGGCCCGATGTATCAACGTTTCTCACTTATGTATATGAAGCAGATTCTTGATGGTCTGATCAGAACCCATGAAGGTCGTAAAATCCCAGTAATTATGTTCACCAAAAATGGCGGCCAATGGCTAGAGAACATGGCAGCCACTGGCCCAGATGCGCTTGGTTTAGATTGGACAACCGACATTGGCGAAGCCCGTGCACGAGTGGGTGACCGAGTTGCTATCCAAGGAAACATCGACCCATGTGTTTTATACGCAGGAGAAGACGTTATCCGTCATGAAGTGGAAAACGTATTATCTGGTTTCGGCCACGGTACAGGACATGTATTTAATCTAGGCCACGGCATTCACCAGTTTGTTGACCCAGCGCAGCCAAAATATTTAATCGATGCCGTGCATGAACTCGGTGCAAAATATCATGAAACGCAATATGACGATCTAGATGCACTGAATGAATAGAAGAGAAACAATAATTCTAGCGAGATGCGTTTCAGAGTGTTATTTTTAAGCACATCATGTTGTTAAATGGAGCACTTATTTATGAAACTTGTTACTGCCATTGTTAAACCGTTTAAGCTAGACGAAGTTCGAGAAGCCCTATCTGATATTGGCGTTAACGGTATTACCGTCACAGAAGTAAAAGGATTCGGCCGTCAACGTGGCCATACCGAACTGTATCGCGGTGCAGAATACGTGGTTGATTTTTTACCTAAAGTAAAACTTGAACTCGCGATTGATGATGACCAAGTTGAACGTGCTATCGAAACCATTCAGAACAGCGCTAACACAGGTAAAATTGGTGACGGTAAAATTTTCGTCACTTCATTAGAGCAAATCATTCGAATTCGTACTGGGGAAACAGGCGCTGACGCGATTTAATCCGTCTGTCTTTTCCCTGCATTTTGAATCAATAAAAAAGAGACCCAGTGTCTCTTTTTTATTGATTCAAAATGCAGAACTTAGCCTTTATCAGGCACCTTTACAGTGATAGGGCCTAAATAACGGTTCTGACGTTTTTCAACTTGCTTAAAAATCGCAATGATCGCCATACTAATAACAAGGTAAATAACACCTGCAGCGAGAAAGATCTCAATTGGAGTATACGTTCGAGCAATGATAGTTCGGGCCATACCGGTTAAATCCAAAAGCGTTATCGTACTTGCAAGCGCACTGCATTTTAGCATTAAGATAATTTCATTACCGTAAGCAGGTAATACGATTCCAAATGCTCTAGGCAATAAGATACGACGGTACATTTGTACTTTTGTCATACCAACCACTTTACAAGCTTCTACTTCACCCACCGGGATAGCTTGAATTGCTCCACGAAAAATTTCTGCGGTATAAGCGGACGTATTCAACGTGAAAGCAATAATGGCACACCAAAAAGGCTCTCTTAAGATTGGCCAAAAGATACTCTCTTTAACGACTTCAAATTGCGACGCACCATAATAAACTAAGAATATCTGTACTAATAACGGTGTACCACGAAAGAAAAAGATATACAGAAAAGGAAAGGCACGTACCCATGGAGAAGCCGATATACGAGCTAATGCAACAGGCAGAGCCAAAATGGCACCTAATACAATCGATAAAAGAACCAATTGCATCGTTACCCAAGCACCATCAAGAAGACGTGGAAAGTAACTAATTACAACGGAAAAATCCATAATTACGTCCTCTTAATGCCACGATTGGCTTTTTGTTCCATATAATGAACAGCGGCCATCGACACAATAGTTAATACCAGATACATGCAGGCGGCTGCACTGTAAAATAAGAAAGGTTCTTTCGTTGTGCTTACTGCGATATTTGCTTTGCGCATAATATCGTCTAAGCCAACCACAGAAACTAAAGCGGTATCTTTTAATAAAACAAGAAATAAGTTACCCAACCCAGGCAATGCCATACGCCATACTTGAGGTAATATGATTCGATAAAACTTGCGAACTTTCCCCATTCCCATTGCCGTTGCCGCTTCATGCTGACCTTTCGGTATAGATTGAAGAGCGCCGCGAAAAACTTCGGTCGCATAGGCCCCAAATGTCAGACCTAATGCCGTAACACCCGCTGCAAATGCGCCAATTTCAATGTATTCATCGTAACCAAAAGCCCCCGCAACAGACATCAATACAGAGGTAGCACCAAAGTAAATAATGAGGACGGTTAATAACTCTGGTATACCACGAATAATCGTTGTGTAAGTGTTTGCTATCCATTGCAAAACTTTTATAGATGACAGCTTCGCTGACGCACCTAGTAAGCCTAGGATCAATCCGACCACTAGAGATGCGAATGCTAATTCAACCGTAATAACAGCGCCTTGTAAGAGCTGATTACCGAATCCATGCAAATCAATCATAATAATTTCTCAGAATAGACTAGAACAGAAGAAAATAGACTGCCCTAAGAGAGCCGTCTATCTGTCTGTATCTAATACTAATGCAATAGTTTAAAACTATTGCCTAGTAAATAGAAAATGGGAAGTACTTAGCATTGATTTCAGCGTACGTGCCATCTGCTAAAATTTCTTCTAACGCTTTGTTAAATTTAGCTTTTAACTTGTCGCCTTTACGAACGGCAATACCGATTTCATCACTTTTCTGGAAAGCATCGCCTTTAAACTCAAACTTATCGCCGCTAACAGACGATTGCAACCAGTTGTATGTTGGTAGTTCATCCGATAAAACAATGTCTAAACGACCCGCAAGAAGATCTAAATACACATTATCTTGGTTATCGTAGAACTTAAGTTCGGCTTTATCAGTGAAGTTATCTTCTAAATACTGAGCACCCAAAGTAGCACGTTGAGCACCAATTACTTTACCGTCTAATTTATTAAGATCAAAAGACGTGCCTTTTTCACCTAAGAAACGTAACCCACCAGAGTAATATTTATTAGTGAAATCAACAACACGAAGACGTTCTTCTGTAATAGACATAGACGCAATGATTGCATCAAATTTACGTACTTTAAGACCTGGAATTAGACCATCCCAATCTTGAGTAACCACGTCACAATCCGCTTTCATTTTTTCACAAAGAGCCCAAGCGATATCAACGTCAAAACCTTGAGCAGTACCTGAATCATCAATAAAGTTAAATGGAGCCCAAGCACCTTCGGTTGCTATTTTTACTTTATCTGCTGCTTGCACAGATACCGATGTCATTGCTGCACCAGCAAAAATAAGTGACGTTACGGCTAATGTCTTCATTTTCATAATTTGATCCTTTATGAGTTTCTACTAATTATAATGAATATTTATTATTTATTTTTATGCAATTTTATAACACTGTTTTTACTAAAATAACGCATCATTTTCATTTTATAGACGATAAACCACAAAATCATTCTATGTTTAAAACGCGCTTGATAAAAAACCTTTACAACGCTCAGATTGAGGATTTTCAAACACTTGCTTTGGTGTGCCCTTCTCTTCCACTAAACCTTGATGAAGAAAAACCACTTCACTAGACACTTCTCGGGCAAAATTCATTTCATGAGTAACAATCAACATCGTTCTGCCTTCTTCTGCTAAGTTACGCATAACCCCCAATACCTCGCCGACTAACTCTGGATCTAATGCCGATGTTGGCTCATCAAATAAAATCACTTGAGGATCCATCGCCAAAGTACGAGCAATCGCCACACGTTGCTGTTGGCCACCTGATAATTGGCTCGGGTACATGTCTTTTTTCTCTGCAATACCCACTTTATGCAGTAGATGCTCAGCGTATTCTTTTACTTCTTTCCTAGGACGTTTTAATACATGGGCAGGGCCTTCCATGACATTGTCAAGAATTGTCATATGAGGCCATAAGTTAAAGCTTTGAAATACAAATCCAATTTGTTGACGCATAGCGGTTAACTGCTTCATGTTAGACGCAACTAAATCAGTTTCACCTGGAATTAAAGAAAGAGAGTCTCCATTAAAAATAATTTCACCTTTCGTAGGATTTTCTAATAAATTAATGCAACGCAAAAAAGTACTTTTACCCGAGCCACTAGAACCTAAAATCGAAATAACATCGCCGTCATAAGCCTTTAATGAAATGCCTTTTAATACCTCAACATCACCAAAGGTTTTGTGGATTTCGTTTAGCTCTAAAGCTGGGACTTTTGACATATTAGATCACCCTTTTATAATAAACACTTATTATTTTATTGATATGTAATTTGCCGCGTATTTCACCATCTAAAAGACATTTACGCAATATGAATACGCTTAGTTAAAAATGTATCAAAAATGATTGAGTATTTCGTCCCCTAAATTATTTTATCCAAAGTTGACGCCTTTTTCTGCCCATTTGATCAGGTTTAGTACCTTGTGGAGTAGACAGCCGCCTTTCATCTCGCGGTGTTACACCAAAAAAGCCTTTATAGGTTGTACTAAAATGGGGCGCAGAACTGAACCCACACTCCTGACCGACCTGAATAATGGCTTTGTCTGATTGAGTTAATAACTGTTTTGCATGATTTAGCCTGAGTTCTAAATAATACCGCGATGGCATAGAGTCCAAATTGCGTTTAAAGAGACGCTCTAAATGACGACGAGATAACCCTACATGATACGCAATGTCGTCAGGGCTGAGCGGTTCATTTATATTGGCCTCCATCAATTGTACGGCTTCTATCAATTTCGGCTGACCAATACCAATCCGTGCTTGTAAGGGAATTCGCTGAGGGTCTTCGTGGGTACGAATGCGCTCACAGACAAATTGCTCCGAAATACTGCTAGCGAGATTCATGCCATGCTGTTTGCCTATCATAAACAACATCATGTCCATCGCAGCGGTTCCACCACTGCACGTAAAGCGATCTTTATCGACTTCAAATAAATGATTCGAAACAATAGTTTCAGGAAATTCATCTCGTAAATTAGCAATACTCCACCAGTGAATCGTTGCTCGATACCCATCAAGCAGCCCTGACTTCGCTAATAAATAGCTACCAGTACATAACCCTCCCAATCCAATTCGACGGTTAGCCAGGCTTTTAAGCCAGTGTTCAAGAGCCGGGTTTTCATTCTGTGTTGCAGGAGATGCGCCACAAATAAAAACGGCATCAAGATCTCTAGGAGATTCAAGTGTTAGATAATCGGCAACCGTTTTTACGCCTGTATTTGAAAGAACTTCTTTACTTTCGTGACTAATTGTACAAAATCGATACAGCTCTTTACCACTTACCCAATTTGCTAAATGTAAGGTTTCTATTGCAGAGGAAAACCCTAGCATAGAATAATGAGGAAGCAGTAAAAAGCCGTATTTTAATGGCTTACCACTAGCCTGTGTAATTTCTCTTGATGAAAATTCGCGCTTATACAAGTTTTTATCCTAGAATTATTGCGTAAAAAAGGAGATTATTTCATATAAAATGGATAACAAAGGGGTTTTCCCTTTTGATCAAGTGCTATTACCCATAATATGTTCAAAGCGAAAGTAAATGTCGCATTCACTAAACTTATCATCTACCACAAGAGGTAATTTTTCATAATAATCACATAGTAGCTCTGAAATGCAGTATCCGCGATCTTATAACTAAAACAGGTTTTACAAGAACACCACTCATGAGGATGGGTATTAAATGACTAATAAAAAAATCGAGTTAATTGAACGCATCGAAGTTGAGCTTAAAGACAACTTTCCTCCAACAAACACTGAGAGCCTTGTTCAGCTTACCCGTCTTTACTTTCAGGATTCATTAACTGAAGACATGGTAAATGAGCCAATTGAAAACCTATATGGCACCATTCTTTGTCTATGGGATTTCATACAGAGTCGCGAAACTAACGCACCCAAAATCCGCGTTTATAATCCGAACTACGAAGAACATAGCTGGCAGTCTACCCATACTGTTATCGAAATCTTAACTGAAGACATGCCATTTCTTGTGTCATCATTCAATATGGCGTTAGTTCGCCTAGGTCTGACGATTCACTTAACCTCTCATCCAGCACTTCATGTTAAACGCGATGAATCTGGTGACTTGCAATCGTTAAGCAATGAAGGGGGCAGCGAGGCACTTATTCGTTTCGAAATTGATCGTATTTCCGATATGTCAATATTTGACCAGATCAAAGCTGAATTAATCAAAACTCTTGCAGATGTAAAGCAGACAGTAGAAGACTGGCCTGCAATGAATAACAAATTATTAAACATCATCAAAGAATCTGAACAAGCTAAGCACCTTAAAAATGATGAAGGACATAAAGAGAATTTAGATTTTCTTCGTTGGGTTGCCAATAACCACTTCACCTTTATTGGCTTTCGCGCTTATGACTTAATAACTGAAAGTAAAGAAACACATCTGAAGTTAGTTGATGGATCAGGCCTTGGAACCTTCCGAGACAAAGATTCAACAACCATAAAACGCGATATCATTTTAGATGATCGCTTATCTAAACTTGCTATTGATAATAGCAATGCCATCATTTTGACTAAATCTACTGCGATATCAAGCGTACATCGCCCTGTGCATTTGGACTATCTAGGCATCAAGCGCTTTGATAAATCTGGTAATGTTATCGGCGAATGGCGTTTCTTTGGCTTATATTCTTCAGCTGCGTACGTTGCTCGTCTGCAAGATATTCCTTTGCTTAGAAAAAAACTAGACCACATTGTTGAACATTGTGACGTTGATCCGAACAGCCACAAAGGCAAAAATCTTAAGCACATACTAAACAGCTACCCTCGTGACGAAATGTTACAGGCCCCTGTTGATGAATTACTGGCTACCATTCAAAATATCTTAGCCATTCAGGAACGTCGTCAATTACGCGTTTTCCTTCGAAAAGATTTGTATGGCCGTTTTATCAATGCTTTGGTTTACGTACCTCGTGATCGTTACAATACGGAATTACGCGTCAAAATGCAGCAAATCCTTATTGATGCATGCAATGGTACAAGCTCAGAGTTTAATGTTCAGTTCTCTCAACTTGTATTGGCTCGTGTTAACTTTACGATTCAGACATCGTTTAAAAATGGTTTAGACCATATTGATGCAGAAGATATCCAACGCAAAATGCAAGATGCGATGAGTTCATGGGATGATAAACTCCTGAATGCAATGCACGTATCGATGGGTGAAGAGAAAAGCAACGCGCTATACACTAAGTTTGCACCTTACTTACCTGCTGCATACCGTGAAGATTTCTCACCAAACGCAGCGGTTCTAGATATTGAGAGGTTAAACAACCTTTCTGTTAATGGCGACATCACGACTCACCTATATCATCAAGTTGGTCAAGAGAAAGGCAATTATTTCTTCAAAGTGTATGGATCTGGCACCACATTAGTACTGTCTGATGTACTACCGATTCTAGAATGCATGGGGCTACGTGTACTTGAAGCGCGCCCTTATGAACTAGACAGCCACTCTGATTCCAATACGTGGGTGGTTGAGTTTGCAATCTCTGTTGACCCAAGTGTCGATCTAGATAAAAAAGCTCAACGTGAAGCATTCCAAGACGCCTTCAATCAAATCTTTACCCGTCGCGTAGAGAACGACCGATTTAATGCTCTTGTTCTAGATGCATCATTAACATGGCGTCAAGTGACTATGCTACGTGCCGTCACGAAATACTTGACTCAGTTACAAGTTCCTTTTTCTTTGTCTTATATGCAACAAACGCTAGAAAAGAACGCCTCTATTGCTCGCTTGCTTGTACAGCTGTTTGAATTGCGTTTTGACCCTGCGCTATCAACAAAACGTGAAGAAAAAGTAGCTAAGATTTTATCTAAGATCGAAGAATCACTTGATCTTGTTGCCAATTTAGATGAAGACCGTATTTTGAAACATTACCTATCGGTTATTCAGGCAATGTTACGTACTAACTTCTATCAAGCCGATGCTGACGGCCGTATTAAAGATTATGTTTCATTCAAGCTTGATCCAAACCTAATCCCTGCGGTTCCTCTGCCACGTCCTAAATTCGAAATTTTCGTTTATGCACCATGGGTTGAAGGTGTTCACATGCGGGGCGGTAAAGTCGCTCGTGGTGGTTTACGCTGGTCTGACCGAATGGAAGATTTCCGTACCGAAGTCCTGGGCCTTGTAAAAGCTCAAATGGTGAAAAACGCCGTTATTGTACCTGCAGGTGCGAAAGGCGGATTCGTTGCCAAACAACTGAAAAAGAATGCTTCTCGTGATGAAGTCCAAACTGAAGTCGTTCGCTGTTACACGACCTTCATTAGTGGCTTATTGGACATCACTGACAACTTAATCAAGAACAAAGTGGTTCCACCAGCGTCTGTACAACGTTACGACGAAGATGATCCATATCTTGTTGTTGCTGCGGATAAAGGAACGGCTACCTTCTCTGATCTTGCAAACAGCATCTCTGAGAAATACGGTTTCTGGCTTGGTGATGCCTTTGCATCTGGTGGTTCAAACGGTTATGACCATAAAAAAATGGGCATCACTGCACGTGGCGCATGGGAATCGGTTAAACGTCAATTTAAAGAAATCGGTATTAACTGCCAAACCACAGACTTTACAGCGGTTGGTGTAGGTGATATGGCCGGAGATGTATTCGGTAACGGCATGCTACTTTCTAAGCACATTAGATTGGTTGCCGCTTTTAACCACATGCACATATTTATTGATCCGACACCTGATTCCGCAACGTCTTTTGAAGAACGTCAAAGAATGTTTAATCTTCCTCGTTCATCTTGGGAAGATTACAACAAAGATCTGATCTCTAAAGGCGGTGGTATCTTTAACCGATCAGCAAAATCCATTCCTTTAAATGCTGATATTCGTAAAGCGTTGGGCATTGAAGGTAATGTGAAGTCCTTAGCGCCAACTGATCTTATTTCAGCCATTCTTAAAGCTCCGGTTGATCTCCTATGGAACGGTGGTATCGGTACTTACGTTAAGTCTGAATCAGAAAGCCACACAGACGTCGGTGACAGTGGAAACAATACATTACGAGTCAATGGCAACGAATTACGCTGCAAAGTCGTTGGTGAAGGCGGTAACCTTGGGTTAACTCAAAAAGGCCGTATCGAATTTGCTCAATCTGGCGGCTTAATCAGTACCGACGCAATTGATAACTCAGCGGGTGTAGACAGCTCTGACCACGAAGTAAACATTAAGATTCTATTGAACCGTGTTGTTGAAAATGGCGACATGACAGAGAAGCAACGTAATAAACTTTTGGCCGATATGACGGATGAAGTTGGCGCACTTGTATTAAGCCATAACCTTGGTCAAAGTCATGCGTTATCCTTGGTGAACTCTCAGGCATCTGAGCGTTTAGCTGATCATTGGCGTTTAATTCTATCTCTGGTTAGAGATGGCCGTTTAAATCGTGAAATTGAGTTTTTACCAACGGATTCTCAAATCAAGAAACGCTTGAACAAAGGCAATGGCTTATCTCGCCCTGAGATTTCCGTTCTATTAGCCTATTCAAAAATTAAACTGTCCGAGCAATTAGTCGAGGATGGCATTGGTGAAGACGCCGATTTGATGAAGCAAATTGAAGCGTATTTCCCTACTCCGTTGACGAAAAAATTCAATAAAGATTTAGCCACTCACCCTCTGGCTCAAGAAATTGTTGCAGGCCATGTTACTAATAACATTGGTAACCGTATGGGGCCAACTTTCAGCACTTATGTGCAAGAAGAAACCAGTGCATCTGCATTGAATCTTGTACGTGCTTACTCAGCAGCCGAAGAAATTTTCGGTATCCCAGCACTATGGGATGCCATCAATGAGCTAGATTTCACTGTTGAGAATACAGTGCTGAACAAGGTGCTAATCAGTATTCAATCTCTACTAGAAAAATCGACGTTATGGCTATTGCGTAATACGCGTGAAATGCTGTCGATCCAGAAGTTGATTGAAACCTATAAACCTGGTGTTGAGGTCATTAGTCAAAACATTCAATCCATTTTGACTAAGCCTAGCCAAGAGCATTTAGCGACACTCGTAACGGAGTTAACCGATACGGGTATTCCAGGAGCACTTTCTGAGAACATTTCTGCGCTTCATTATTTGTTCTATGGTCTGGATATTATCCGTGTAGCAACAAGCACCGACAAAGACGTTATGAACGTCGCTCAGACTTACTTTGCTTTAGAAATGGATCTTGACCTTCATTGGCTACGTCATTCTGTTAGCGAGCTGAATGCGAACGATATGTGGCAACGCAAAGCCAAAGCAGGCTTAGGTGATGAAGTAGACAACAGTCTACGCACCTTAACTCAGGAAGTTATTCAATCCAGTGCCGACATCAACGATGTTGAGCAGAGATTGAATCAATGGAATAAGCTGAACGCAGACAGCATTCATCATTACCAAGCCACTTTCGGTGAGATTAAATCCGAAAGTGAATTAACGTTGGCTATGATTTCTGTCGCAATCCGTGAATTAAGAAATCTAATTTAACCTGCCTGGGCTACCTATGTCAGGTAGCCCTACTTTCCTCTAAGGAGACTAAAAGTGACTGAACAAGTAACGAGAGCAACTTTCGATGATGTAATGGTTCCAAATTACACACCATCTGCCATTATTCCAGTGCGTGGTGAAGGCTCTCGAATTTGGGATACCAATGATAATGAATACATTGATTTTGCTGGCGGTATCGCCGTAACGTCTGTGGGGCATTCGCATCCAAAGTTGGTTGAAGTAATGCGAGAGCAAGCTGGAAAATTTTGGCATGTTGCAAACGTTATGACCAATGAGCCTGCATTGCGCTTGGCTAAAAAGCTAACAGAGAAGACCTTTGCTGATAAAGTTTTCTTCTGTAATAGTGGTGGTGAAGCAAACGAAGCGGCTTTTAAACTTGTTCGTCGTCATTCTTACTTAAATTTCGGTCCAGAGAAACATGAAATCATTGCTTTCACAAAATCGTTTCATGGACGTACTCTTTTCACTGTTTCGGTTGGTGGCCAATCAAAATACAAAGAAGGCTTTGAACCAACACCTCAAGGCATTAGCCACTGCGACTACAATGATATAGAGCAGTTAAAAGCACTGATTTCTGATCGTACTTGCGCTGTAGTAATGGAACCAATCCAAGGAGAAGGCGGCATCATTCCGGCTGACGTTGAATTTGCAAAACAAGTACGTGAATTATGCGATCAATACAATGCCTTGTTGGTATACGATGAAGTCCAATCCGGCGTGGGTCGTACTGGTACACTGTATGCTTACGAACAACTAGGAGTGACACCAGATGTTCTAACTACCGCTAAAGGTTTTGGTAATGGCTTTCCTGTAGCCGCGATGCTAGCTACAGATGCAACCGCTAAAAGCTTAGGCTTTGGTACTCATGGCAGTACTTATGGCGGCAATCCAATGGCGTGTGTCATTGCTGAAGCCGTTATCGACATTGTTGATACACCAGAAGTATTAACTGGTGTCAAAGCAAAGCACGAACTTTTTGTGAATGGCCTTAAAGCAATCAATGAAAAATACTCTGTATTTAAAGACATTCGCGGTATGGGGTTATTAATCGGTGCTGAAGTGGTTGATGCTTACAAAGATAATGCGAAAGCCTTCCTTGCTGCAGCCGTTGAAGAAGGCCTATTAGTTTTGGTTGCAGGCCCTGATGTTGTGCGTTTAGCACCATCCCTGCTCATTCCAGATGCGGACATTGCTGAAGGTCTTGCCCGCTTCGAGAGAGCCATTGCGAAAGTAGTCGCTAACGCATAATTTAATACATTCTCTGTATTTCATGTAAAAACCAGCTCTGTGGCGTCACTCCATAAAATTGGATACGTCATAAGCTGTTTTTTATGTAAACAGATCATCTAACGAGCGCTAGCGGTCTAACGACACAATCAAGCCACCGTTTTTTCAGGTTCTACTTTTGACAGTGGCTCAGGTTCTTCTTTAGACTGAATCGTCTTCACAATTTCCAATGGCTTATGATAACGACCAATAATGGAACTTAGCATTAAGAAGGCTAAAAAAGAGAATGCTAAACTGGAACCATCTAAGACAGACACAGCCAGCACAAGAACCACAAGGTCGGCCGCCAACGTCGTCTTACCAGAATGAATATTAAATTTCCTCTCTAAACAAACCGCTAAGATATTTAACCCGCCTAATGACGCGTTGTGCCGAAATAAAATAATTAGACCAAAACCAACTAGCATACCGCCAAACGTTGATGACAATATCGGGTTCATTTCAATGGTAACGTATAACCTTAACAGTTCGGACAAGCCTGATAACAGACTGACAGAAAGAAAGGTTCTTAGTGTAAAACGCCAACCTAATGACTGCCATGCCAATATATAAAATGGGAGATTCAATAAAAAGAAGGTTTGACCAAAGGTGAAATCAAAGAACTGTAATGCTAGAAAACTCAGCCCCGCAGTCCCGCTAATAAGGTAGCCAGCTGAATTCAATATATGCAGACCAAGGGCTGCCAGTAAACAACCTTCTAAAATAGAAAGCCATATGTGTGTCGTATTCATATTCAAGATAGTTCCGATATTCCAAATCAATTTTTGATCGATTTAGTAATTAATAAAATACTTCTTGTGGAAGCGAGTTACAGTGTCAAAAAATACATTCCTGTAAAAAAGTCTGACAATTGATGTACTGCCAGCATGATTCATACCAATTTTATTTTTTTTATTCGGGCATTACTTGAAAATTGACCATGTCATTCTAACGGAATAAAACTTTTTTAAAAGAATTCCTTTGACTCTTTCTTTGATCAGGCAATACTGTGTATCCTGTTAGCAACCAATCTGATTATATAGGAAACATTAAATGGGCTTTTTATCTGGTATCAAATCCCTTTTCGAAGCCGGTTCAGCCGCACCAGCAAAAGAAGAAGAACCGATCGAATACAAAGGGTTTACTATCATTCCAGCACCGATTAATGAAGGTGGTCAACATCGAGTGGCAGCAAGCATTATCAAGGGCGAAGGGGAAGAGCAGCAAGTGCATAAGTTTATTCGCTCCGACTTAATAGCCAGCCGCGATGAATGCTTAAAAATCACCATTAACAAAACCAAAATGACCATAGACCAACTTGGCGACCGCATTTTTAATTAAGGCTATCAACGACCCTAAGGAATCGTTATGACAGTAGGTGTTCCTTCACATTGGCTGTCCGTTTCAGACAATGATGACTTCTTAGGGTCTTCATTCAGAAGTCGCGGCTTCCAAAACACACAAGCGAAACATGCTACTGTGTGTCATCTAATTAACCACAAACACAGTCATGAATTTTCCAAAGCCATCCTATACCTACATGGCTACACCGATTACTTTTTCCAATCTGAATTGGCAGAAGACATAATAAAAAATGATTATGCGTTCTATGCTTTGGACTTACAAGGTTACGGCCGTTCTATCCGCCCTTTTAGTACACCCAATGAATGCGACTCACTGGACCAATATTTTGATGATTTAAACATTGCTTTAACGACCATCAAAGAAGACGGCATTAATGAGGTGGTCATACTGGCACATTCCACAGGAGGCTTAATCGCCTCACGTTTTTTACAGTCATTACAACAGTCTCTACACAATAGCGCTCAATCTGAAACATTACCCGCTGTTACAGGGCTTATTTTAAACAGTCCTTTTATTTGTTTGCCCTTCACACCTCATAAACTCAAGAAAATGACAAGGCTCGTTAGCACCTTGGTACACTTATTTCCCTTTTATAAAAAAGTTTCTTATAAAGATAAGGTGTACGCCAAAACCTTGCACAAAAAATTTGGTGGCGAATGGCAGTATCGATTGGATTTCAAACCCTCTAATGGATTTGGTTTGTCGTTCGCGTGGCTCAAACAAGTCATTAAAAGTCAGAATACATTAGTACAGCAAAAACTGCATATTCCAACGCTCTTATGTTGCTCTGAAAAAAGCACTTATACTGCTCAAAACACTCACGAGGTGGCTCAAGGAGATGGTGCTCTGGATGTAGAAAGTATGCAGCAAACCGCACGTTCTATTTACACTCACCTTGAGATTCAAACGATTCCTCAAGGGTTTCACGACCTTTACTTATCCAAAGCAACCGCTCGACAACACTATCTATCAGCCATTAAACACTGGTTAACAGAACAAAAGCCCCCTTCAAACTAAAAAGGCCAAATTCTCAAACAGAATCTGGCCTTTGTTTCACATCTAAAATGAGTTGCTTACCTGATTAACTTAATCATCAGATCAAGTTCAATGCTTTTGCATGGTACTCTAGATGTTCACCAATAAAGGTCGAAACGAAGAAGAAACTGTGATCGTAACCCGCGTGCATTCTTAGAGTTAGTGAATGCCCTGACTTTTCACAGGCGGCTGAAAACAATGCTGGTTTTAACTGCTCTTCCAAGAAGTTATCCGCTTCACCTTGGTCAATAAATATTGGTAATGGGTTGTCCACGTTTTGAATTAAAAACGTTGCATCCCACTCTGACCATGCCGCACGATCGTCACCTAAATACCCAGTAAACGCCTTTTCACCCCAAGGGCAATTAGACGGATTTACAATGGGAGCAAAAGCCGAAACCGACTGATACATTTCAGGGTTCTTTAGGGCACAAATTAATGCACCATGCCCACCCATAGAATGACCTGAAATGGACTTTTTATCCGTCACAGGGAAGTGGTCTTCAATGATGGCAGGCAACTCGCTGACAACATAATCGTACATTTGATACGTTTGGGCGTAAGGTTCTACCGTTGCGTTGACATAAAAGCCCGCAGCAGACCCAAAATCATAGCTTTCATGCTCATTTGGGTAATCTGTACCTCTTGGGCTGGTATCAGGACAAACGATCGCCATACCCAACTCAGCGGCCATACGATGCGCACCGGCTTTTTGTGTGAAATTTTCATCATTACACGTCAAACCCGACAACCAATACAAAACAGGGACAGATTGAGTCTCCGCTTGTGGCGGTAAATAGATAGCAAAAACCATC
Source organism: Marinomonas phycocola (assembly GCF_047525455.1). Lineage (NCBI taxonomy): Bacteria > Pseudomonadati > Pseudomonadota > Gammaproteobacteria > Oceanospirillales > Oceanospirillaceae > Marinomonas > Marinomonas phycocola. The sequence goes on along the minus strand of NZ_JBLIXL010000019.1, from coordinate 44,702 downwards.
TCACCTTTGACGGCTTGACTTGTATGACGATAACGCTTTACCCAGCCACCAAAAGATTTTGTGCTTGATAATAACTCAAGTTGAGGCATACAGAATTCCTTCTAATTTGTATCAATTTAGACCGTCAGCTATCAGGAGATAAGATAACCATGACAGCCTAAGCTCATCTTCTGACTTTACTTATCAAATAAGATCACGGTACGAATACTTTTACCTTCATGCATCAAATCAAACGCCTTGTTGATGTCTTCTAAACCCATTGTATGGGTAACAAATGGATCAATTTCAATTTTGCCATTCATGTAATCTTCTACATAACCTGGTAATTGGCTGCGCCCTTTAACACCACCAAATGCCGAACCTTTCCAGACTCGCCCAGTTACCAACTGGAATGGTCGAGTAGAAATTTCTTGGCCAGCACCCGCAACACCGATGATAATGGATTCACCCCAACCTTTATGACAGCATTCAAGTGCAGAGCGCATAAGATCTACGTTACCGATACATTCAAACGAGTAATCAACACCGCCATCAGTCATCTCAACAACCACTTGTTGGATCGGTGCGTCAAATTTTTTCGGATTGATGCAATCGGTCGCGCCAAATTGTTCCGCCATTTCAAATTTAGATTCGTTAATATCAATCGCAATAATACGACCAGCACCTGCCATCCGAGCGCCTTGGATAACCGACAAACCAATACCGCCCAATCCAAAAACGGCAACCGTTGCACCTTTTTCTACTTTTGCTGTATTTAGTACCGCACCAATACCCGTTGTGATGCCACAGCCTAATAGACAAACTTTTTCTAACGGTGCATCAACATGAATTTTCGCAAGAGACACTTCTGCCACGACACTGTATTCAGAGAACGTAGAAGTGCCCATATAATGGTAAATAGGTTCACCATTGATGCTGAAACGGCTTGTTCCATCTGGCATAAGGCCTTTACCTTGAGTTTCGCGAACGGCCTGACAAAGGTTCGTTTTACCTGATAGACAGAACTTACATTCTTTACATTCTGCCGTGTAAAGAGGAATAACATGATCGCCTGGCTTTAACGTAGTAACGCCTTCACCTACTGCTTCAACAACACCTGCACCTTCATGCCCTAGGATTGCAGGGAAAATACCTTCTGGATCTTCACCAGATAACGTAAATGCATCTGTATGACAAACACCCGTTGCGACCATGCGAACTAAAACTTCACCCGCTTGAGGGTCTTGTACGTCAACTTCTTCAATTTTAAGGGGTTGGCCCGGGCCCCAAGCAACAGCAGCTTTACATTTCATCGTATTCTCCAATGTGTTTTGCAATTAAAATTTAATGCGTGTTTCAATTAAATAAGTTATCTCAGTTTATACTCAAATAAAGATGAAGATAATGCTTCTTTTGGAAAATCATTGTTGCCATACAGCAATAATCTTTTCTATTATCTCTTATTTATAACCAATCTTACGCTTTTTACCGTAACCGAGGCACTTATTATGAAGAATTGGGAAGCAATGGAAGCGTTTATAGAAGTTGTACGTCAGGGCAGCTTTTCCGCTGCTGCCACTCAACTTAATGTTTCTCCATCCCATATAAGTCGTTTAATTACCCAACTGGAATCCAGCTTCGGCACCACCCTTTTATTTAGAACCACAAGGCGCATTCGATTAAGTGAAGCTGGTGAGGTTTACTACCAACATTGTCGGAGCCTTCCTGAAGCCCTAAACAACGCGGAAGAAATTGTATCCAGTTTAAATAAATCGCCTATTGGGCCATTTAGAATGACCTGTGCGACAACATTTGGAGAACGTTTTATCTCTCCAGCCATGAATGACTTTCTCCTTCATAACCCTAAGATAGAGCTCGACTTTCACCTAACTAATCGAGAAGTTAATTTAATTGAAGAAGGCTATGACCTTGCTATCAGAATGGGCTCTCTCAAAGATTCCAGTCACTTATCTCGAAGATTATGTGATCGAAAAGAATATTTATGCGCATCACGTAGCTATGTCGACCAATATGGTATGCCACACACTTTGTCAGAGCTCAATAAACACAAATGTTTAATTGGCTCAAAAAACTACTGGTTATTTCAGCAATTAGGTCAGAGAAAAGAAGTCAGAATAAGTGGTCAGTGGCGTAGTAATTCCGGGCCAGCCTTATTGGATGCCACGTTAAAAGGAATAGGCATTGCTCAGTTACCGGATTATTATGTTAATGAGGGCTTATCAAACGGGCAGCTTGTCGAGCTTCTACCTCACTATCAATATCCTTATAGTGGCGTATGGCTCGTCTATCCAAAGGTTAGACATTCTTCACCGAAGTTAAACGCAATTTGTGACTACCTTATCGCCTGCTTTCAGAAGAGTATGACCTTAACTCCTCTATAGACGACTTAAGAAAAACAACTATTCTGATGCAATACAGAGGTCGCGGCTATTACCTGCATTCTAGAAGTGTGTTTAAATACCGCCTCATTGCATGTATTTTTGAATAAAAAACCTTAAAGAGAACACCATGTTTCAACAAGAAGACCTCATCCAAATTGCACGTCAGCCGATGCCGTTTGGAAAATATCAAGGTACCTTACTCGTGGATTTACCAGAGCCTTATTTAATTTGGTTTCAACATAAAGGCTGGCCAGAAGGAAAGTTAGGGAATTGGTTGCAATTGGTATTGGAAGTTAAAGTAAATGGCTTAGAAAGCCTAGTTGAACCGTTAAAAGAGCCTGTTTTCAAGAAAGATAAAAAAATTAAAAAGCGTATTACGTTCGATTGAGCACTATCGATGCATAACGGCCCTCTCCTCTAAACAGGCTTTTAAATAGACCTCTAAATAAACCGCCTTTATCGGCACCTTTCGAATCAAGTCGCTGCATTTAGCGTTTCTTATGCAAAAACTTCTCCACATACCAACAACTTGCCGTGACGGTATAACCCTCTTCTTTCGCCCACGTTAGTCCAGCTCTAACCAACTTTTCAGCTACACCTTTTCCTCTCATGGATTTAGGAACAAAAGTGCTATAAAAATCAATAACATATTGATTATTTTCTGTGCTTTTTTCTGTTCTGTATTTCATTGTGGCAATGTCACTTCCTTGCCCGATTTGAAACAAAGACTGCTCAGGTAAATGCCTCATTATCAATCCTCAGAATTAAAAATGTGTGTAAGTAACCACTTTATCCACATACACTATAAACAAAAGGCCCCATTAAATAGAGCCTTTGTTACCACCATAAACTCAATGATTAATGATGATGTCCACCAACGCCATGGGCATGCCCATGAGACACTTCTTCTTCCGTTGCATCACGAATGTCTACAATTTGAATAGAGAAGCTCAAATCTTTACCGGACAGCGGGTGGTTTAAATCGACAGTTGCGTGCTTTAGGCCGGCTTTAACTACGGTAACTTGGCGTGCGCCTTTGTCTGTTTGAACCATAGCGACCATGCCTGCCTTCCAACGTTTTGCGCCTTGAAGATGTTTAATAGGAACTTGTTGCTGACGATCTTCAAAACGCTCACCATAAGCATCAGCAGCCTTCACGTTTACATCAAATTCATCACCTACTACTTTTCCTTCCATTGCTTTCTCAAGGCCTGGAATCACATTGCTATAACCATGCAGATATGCAGCAGGGTCTTTACCAGCAGACGTTTCAATCAATTCATCGCCACTGCGCAGTGTGTAATGAAATTGAACCACTTTATTTTTAGAAATAGACATCTAATACCTTCTTTAAATATGTCGAGTGTTATAGGGCAACATTATGAATTTATTTATAGGACATGTCTTTGTTATGTAATTCAAGCCTAACTTTTTTCACACTTTCATAAAAGTGTAACTGATTAGTCTTAACATCTTACTAACTTTTAAAGGAGGCTTGTTCCATGAAAAAAAATCTTATTACTATCGCGTGTACTCTATCTACTGTTGCATTACTAACCGCTTGTGGCGCAAATGTTAAAGAAGAGACCACTCAAGCAAAAGCACAAGTAAAAGAAGCTGTGCAACAAGCAGTGAAAAACACCATGTTATTTGAAGCGCATCATGAAGGCCGCATTTATATCTTTGATGATTTCGCAACGTATCAAGATTTCTTAGTACTGGGAGAGACTTCTTACCGCAAAGTACGCATTGGTGAAGGCCCAAGAGGTGAAACAATCGTTTTCGGTCTTACTAATGAAGACAAAAAGAAAGTGTCAGGCATTGCATCCGTCGATATGTATGATGGTAAGCTAAAAGGTGCGGACGAATTTTATGGTGAAATGTACACTGAAGAAGGCCGTATCTACGTTTTCTCTTCTCTAGAAGAAATGCAACAAGCACGTTTAGTGGGTGAAGTTGTACTACGTTACACTGACATTGGTGCTGGACCAAAAGGTGAAACCGTTGTTTACGCCCTAAACAGTTCTAACAAGAAAAAGAAACCTGTTAGTCTTATTGCTAAGTTTAAAGCCATTCACGCATTATAAGAGAGTCAGTTAATCAAACTGATGCCTTATAAAGGTATGCGGTTTTCGATTCATGATTGAAAACCGCATCGTTGTAATTTAGCCTACCAAGTTAACTCAGTTATTAAAACATCGACATAACTACTTCGTCTTCCTTGATAGTTATTTTCTTAATCATCAACGCAGCAGATTCTTCTAATGCAGAATGGTTCATGACATACACGGGATTTTCTGCAAAGTACCCTGTCAACGCCACTTCAAAATCATCATGCAGTGGACCAAGTACCGAGCGTAATAATTGATCATTAAAGTTTGATCCGTGAACCGAAATTTCTAAAACCTTTGGGTCAACAAGATAAATTTGACCGTCTTCAATCCTAACATTCGTTTGAATGTACGGTTGTAAATCCGTTTCAATAGCGATCTCTTGGCCAAACATGGACAAGGTGCCCGTCAAATCAGTCGATAAACGAATCTTCGCACTGCCGCCGTTTTCAGATGTTAGATCCACAACGCCGCCCGTCACAATCATATTCAATTTTACGGTCTGCTCGCCCATAGACACTAAAATACGTTGCGGTGGTTGCTCTTTAATTCGTTGCACAATTTCTGCATTTAATCTGTCTTCGCTTAAACGATAACCATTACAACCGCTCAAAAAGACACTCAATAACACCACTAAAGATAAAGTAAAATACTTCATATACGCCTCTGTAAATAACACATTATTTTAAGGTTAGTCTGTCACTTCTCCTTCAAACTCACCAATTCTGATCCAGTCTCCCTCTCTAAACGGTCGCGTACTGGCTTTAAAGAATGCACACGAAAAGCAAGCACAACAGTGATTCACAGCAATGTTAAAACCACTTAAAAAACTCTGTTTAAGGAAATAAAATCCCACTGACTAAAGTCAAAAGTCATACGTCTATTGTTCCTATTTTTAATCGCGTCACTTTAGCAATCCTTGATAGAATCAACAATTTAAAATACACATTTTTTATAAAAAACTAGACAAAAAACAAAGTTTAACTGTATATTTATACAGTATAATTAATTGGAGGTTGATGATGCCTGTCATTACAAAATATGTAGTTGAACGCAATGGGGTAGAAAAAATGACGTTTTCTTCGAAAGCAGAAGCCGATGCTTATGATAAACTGCTGGATATGTCTGACGAACTCTACCAAGTACTAGAAGAAAGCACATTAGTAAAAGACACCAAACAACGCGATGCTCTGGCTATGTATTTAGCACAGAACAAAGACTCTCTATTAGTCGCATTAGGGGCAAAACGAAAAGCACCGCCTGAAAAGTCCGCTAAAAACTCAACCGCTAAAAAAGAAAATAGTGCTTTATTAAATACCTCCGAACCGTTGAAAGACATTGTCATTGAGCCAGATGAAGCCGCGCTTGTTAACTCGGATGAAATGCTCGATTTAGACAACATTGACAATGACATGATGGACATCAACAGCGACGAAGCGGCCTAAGCTCGAGCGAGCTTAAAATGACTACCCGAAGCGTATTGTCATAATACTTTTTTGAAAATACGCTTCGAAATACTTTAACCACTCGTCTAACTGGGTAATGAAAATAACCAAATCAACCAAACTAAACTGACACCTAAACTCATAACAACCCCTACTCTAGGCGTTTTTACAAGCGGCACATCAGACGTAACCCCAATGGGCTTATGACCATGAATCATGGCTATAATTAACTTTTCTTTAAAACGAACCTCATGCAACAAAACCGCTGATATATGAAGAATGACTAACGCAATTAAAACATCCGGTAAAATTCGATGCAGTTGAGCAAGCAATTCCAACACGTCATCACTGGCATAATCATAGAATGGCCCGTACCAGAAAATGTCGTCTGTAAAAAACAATCCGCTAATAAGTTGCATCGATAACAACGTAATTAAAGCAAATACCATCACCCAGCCAAGTGGATTATGGCCTAATCGCTTGGTACGCTGATCATCATTTTTATGAGCTTTTAGGCTTTTAAAAACAACCATTGTGTACAAACGTATCTTTTTAAAAGAGCTCAGTCCTTGTTTAAATTGCCCATGATAAGAGCCCAAAAATCCATAAATAATACGAGCCACTAACACACCTGAAAACACATAACCCAAATCAATGTGTAGCTCTAAATAATCCTCTTCCGATTTTCCCGTTATTATCATTCCCAAAAACAACACAACCATTAGCCAATGAAAAACTCGAATAGGCCAATCCCATACCAAAACACGCTTCATGAAAACCTCATATTGTACGGCTTGTATTTTCAACATTACCTTCACAGGCAACCTATCAAGAATTGATGCAAAACGTTTTTTCAAACCTAATCACTCGTTCTGTCTAGGCCCTTTTATTAATCAATTCAGATTCCATAATGGAATCCAAAAGATGACTTTTATTCCTTTTACTTTTATATAGCAAAGCCTCATGCTTCGCCTATTCCTGTTGCCCAAGTTCATTCAACTCTCGTAATCTATCTTAAAAGGCCTCTTTATGTGGATCTTATCTACTTTTATCGCTGCATGGTTTCAATCCATGCGAACAGCTTACCAAAACTCCTTATCGAAAGAATCAGGTACATTGCATGCAACCTTAGCACGCTCTCTATTTGGCTTGCCTTTCGTGTTTATATACGGTGCTTTTTGTTGGATTGTATTAGGCCCGATTAACTCCTCGGTGCCTGCTGCATTCTATATAAGTGGAACAATTGGTGCGGTTGCCCAAGTTGCCGCCACGTATCTAATGCTGAATTTGTTTAAAACTCAAAGTTTTGCAAGTGGCACCTTATTTGCGAAAACAGAAGCGTTAATGACGGCATTATTAGGGCTTGTTATTTTTGCGTCGCCTTTGTCTATATGGGCATGGATTGGTATTTTCTTTGGTGTTGTCGGTATTATTATTTTGAGTGTTAAATCCCAAATTAGTGTTGGCAGTTTCTTTCAGAAAAGCGCAATCCTTGGTCTAGCAAGTGGGCTTTGCTTTGCAGTTACCTCTTTGGCTGTTGCCTTTGCTAGCCGTGAGTTAGAGGGTCATCTCGCCACTCGTGCAGCCATTACCTTAATTTTTGTATTAAGCGTGCAGTCTGTCTTGCTATGGAGCATTCAATCTTACTTAGAAAAAAACCTATTGAGCCCATTTAACAAAAATATCGCATTGAGTAATAAAGTCGGCTTTTTCAGTGCGATTGGGTCCGTCGGTTGGTTTACCGCATTCACATTAGCTAATCCAGCACTGGTGAAAACGTTAGGGCAAATTGAAGTAATTGGCACCTTATATTATTCAAAATATCGCTTTTCTGAATCCATAAGCCACAGAGAATGGATCGGCGGTGGGTTTATTTTAGCCAGCGTGATCATTGTCGCACTCGCCAGTTTTTATTCCTAAGGGCAATAAATTGGATATAAGTCATTCTGAAATAACATTTTGTCACGAAAGTAAACGTATAGACATTATGTTAGTACTCTATACTGTGAGGCAGTAACATATCCCATTAAAAAGGTTTATTCATGACACCTCCAGCTAGAAATCTCAGTTCAATTGACCGTATAGTGCGTGGGTTCATTGGTATTTCAATTTGTATTTTCACTCTTTTTTTTGATGACTACATCGATGATGCCATTATTCGATGGTTGCTTTTTAGCTTTGGTTTTCTTAACTTAATTTCTCTATTAACTGCGTGGTGTCCTGTTTACCGCTTAGCAAATCTGAGTACATATAAAGTAAAAGATTAAGCAAGTCTTTTACTTGTGCCTTTTGCTTTGAAAGGGAAGCCGCATGCAATCAATCACTGCCCTTGAAAAAGATCCGTATTTTAGACTGAAATTGATTTTGGTCTGTCTCAGCGTCGCTGTTCTTGTCTCTATCATTTATGTCACGGTTGTATATAAGATGGCCGCTGACATAGTCACAACCACAGAATTCAATGCGGCAATGACAGAAGCAAAGAACCTTCAATACGTTATTGACACCCATACTCTAGACGTCGCAAAAAGAAGAGTTAAAGCCATTCTCAAGCAGCATTATGCAGACAATGTATCAGAGAATGAAGTTGCCTATGGCTTTCTAATGCTAAATACCCCAACCCCCTTCTCATTTTCTAATTTACCAAGCCATACCATTCGTTCTATTACCAGTCAAACGTCAATCCATAATGAAACAACGAATCAAGGTGTAGTAGACGTTGATGGTCAAGAATACGTATGGATTCATTTAAAAAGCAAAAAAAATGCCGACATATTACTGATAAAAAGTGCTCAGTCTATCTCGTTGGCTGTGGACTATATAACCCAACGTTTGATTATCACATCTATTATCACTTTTTGGATCGCCGTTTGGTTGGCTTTATTTTTAGCTACGCGGATTAACAATGAAGTACAAGCAAAAAATGATGCGCTTGCTCATATAGCAACTCACGATACCTTAACTAAACTTCCAAACCGTCTGCATTTGTTTTCTATCTGCAAGATTGAAATTCAGGATCTTATTGCTAAGCAAAGTATCCACAGTGAACAAAAAAGTGGCGCTCTACTGCTAATTGATTTAAATAATTTTAAAGAGATTAACGACGCTTATGGACATAACATTGGTGATGAAGTACTGATTGGTTTTTCTCAACGAATTCAAAAAGTGCTGTCTGATAAGGAAGTTTTAGTCCGCATGGGAGGAGATGAGTTTGTTATATGGGGAAGAGAACTTGATGAATCGACTGCGTTGGCACTATCAAATCAAATTCAAGTAGCTTGTCATAACACGCTGATAATTAATGATTTAAGTATTGAAATAAACCCAAGCATCGGAATTTCTCTCCTATTCCAACACGCTACTGATTTAGACAATCTAATGACAAATGCTGACCTTGCCATGTATCAATCAAAATCGAACCATTTAGGCCCTGTTATTTATGATGGGACCTTGGGTGCGTCTTATTTATACGCGGCAAAGCTACGAGGTGATTTATCAGAGGCCATTATAAAAGATCAAATATTTTTACTTTATCAACCTAAAATCGAACTAAAAACAGGTAGGCTGATTGGTGTCGAAGCATTGGCTCGGTGGAACCACCCTATAGAAGGTATGATTTCTCCAATACACTTCATTCCATTGATTGAAAAAAGCGTCCACATTCATAAATTCACACGTTATGTCATTGAAAAATCCATAAAGCAAGTCAAACAATGGCAAAATAATGGCATCGAAACGACTATTGCAGTCAACATCTCTCCATACAATTTATTAGACGATGACTTTGTAGAAGACATTGGTCTGTTATTGGAGACACATCAAGTCCCTGTATCCTCTTTAGAAGTGGAACTCACAGAAACCGCTATGATGTGCGACATTTCATCGACTAAATCCAGTTTACAAAAATTGCGTAAATTAGGTCTGAGCGTTGCCATTGATGACTTTGGTACAGGGCTGAGTTCACTGTCTTACATCAGCCAACTGGACACTAATGTCATCAAAATTGATCGATCCTTCGTTATGGACATGAATACAAATCATCATAACCTTGCCATCGTGGAAGCCATTGTGGGTTTAAGTAATCGATTAAACTGGGATGTTGTTGCGGAAGGGATTGAAACAAAAGAACAGTTGCAAACATTATCAGCATTAGGTTGCCAATACGGTCAAGGTTACTATTTTGAACGCCCTCTTCCAGAGGAAAATGTTACGTCATTGCTTTTAGAAAACAAACACTACTCTATTTAAATTCCCCATAAATAGCGTACAAACAACAGAATTGCATGCACTCTTTCTATTATCTACTTGAGCAATGTACATTAGTTACCTATAGTTCTGCGTACTTTTATGCATGTCAGGTACCTTAATGGATTCTTTATATTTCGCTCATTTAACATCGTTAATGGCGCTCTACCAAAACACTTTGGAGCGTTTCCAGCTCGATAACATCATTATTAGCAGTGGTAAAAAAAGTTATTACTTTCAAGATGATTACACACATCCATTTAAACCCTATTCCCATGCACAACATTGGCTACCTTTTGACTTAGACTCTGATATCTTCATCGTTATCTCCGACAAAGAAAAACCGACTTTAATTTGGCCAGTTAAGGAAGACTTTTGGCACGCACCGAATACAGTGCCTCAAGGAAGCTGGTCTAACCGATGGGATATAAAGCCCGTAACATCACAGAAAGATTGGCTCAGTCAAATTGCTGGGAAAACCGCATGGTTAGGCGCAGAAATAAACGACTTATCTGATTCGTTCGACAAACAAGAATCTGTATTGCATTGGTTAAATTACCATCGTGCTTATAAAACGGATTACGAAATTGATTTATTAAAACAAGCAAATAGTCGAGCATTAAAAGGGCATTCTACAGCAGAAGCCGCATTTTTAACCGGAAAAAGTGAGTTTGATATTTATTTAGAGTATTTACAAGCCACACAACAAACCTCTTATCAAGAACCTTATTCAGGCATTGTTGCGTTAAACCAGAACGCAGCGGTATTGCATTATGAACACAAACAAACTCAAGTACCCAAGACATCAAAAACACTATTGATTGACGCAGGTGTAAAGCAGAACGGTTACGGCAGTGATATTACTCGTACCTTTACAACAGACACTGGATTGTTTCACGATTTGTTAATGAAAATGGATCAGATACAACAGTCGCTTGCGAAAAGTGCTGTTTCGGGAGCAGACTACAAAGACCTACACTTAAATGGCCTTACACAAATCGCCACGCTGCTGCATGACGCTCGCATTTGTTCTCTGTCCGCTGAAGAACAAATCAGTAAAGGCATTACTCAGACCTTTTTCCCTCATGGATTAGGCCACCTTTTAGGGCTGCAAGTGCATGACTTGGGTGGACATCAAGTATCTCCTCAAGGAGAAAGGTTACCTCCACCAGATTTCGCCCCTTTTTTACGACTCACACGAGAACTTGAGAAAGGCATGGTGGTTACTATAGAGCCTGGTTTGTATTTCATTCCGATGTTATTAGAAAAAATGGACGCCAACATATCAAATCATGGCTGTGATATGGCGTTGATCAATACTTTACTTCCTTTTGGTGGTATTCGTATCGAAGACAATATTTTGGTGCAAAGTGGCACAAGTATTAATTTAACGCGAGATCAGTAAAACACACCCAGCCTAGCATAGGTATTTATGAGTGGGCTCTTATGCAAACCAGAAGGTTTATGTGGAAAATGCGTCTTAAAAAAACTGAAAGCTAACCTCAACTTATTCATAAGTGTCGCACTTATTATATGAATCCCTGGAGCAGCTCTCTTGAGGAGGATCACCATCTTATGTATACTTCGCCCATAAATTTGTAACATTAAAACAATACAAATCCATGCACCCGTAGCTCAGCTGGATAGAGCGCACCCCTCCGGAGGGTGAGGCCGGAGGTTCGAATCCTCTCGGGTGTACCATTTTAAATTTTTTTATCTTATTGATTTTTATACATTTTATTTTATATTTCTTTTCTTGAAAATACTTTTATTCCTACATATTGACTACATAAATAATTCTTAATTAATAAGAATGCATATTAGAGTTTTTTATTATGGACATAGGGTTAAGTTTTTTTGCATCTTGTAAGTGCTCAGGTGCTAAATGAGCATATCGCATTGTCATTATGATAGTTGAGTGGCCAAGAATCTTTTGAAGTGTCAATATATTGCCACTATTCATCATGAAATGACTTGAAAAACTGTGTCTCAGCACGTGCGATGATTGTCCTTGAGGTAGTTTTATATTCGTTGTTTTTAGATATTTTCTAAAAGATTTAATACAGTCAAAAAATCTTCCATGTTTTTTCATGTGTTCTTCAAGTTGTTTGAATAGAGTGTCACTGATTGGTATAGAGCGATTTTTTCCACTTTTTGTATCAGTGAAATCTACTTGACCATTCCTAATATTCTTTGCGGTGAGTCCTTCCGCTTCACCCCATCTTGCCCCAGTTGATAAACATACTCGTGTTATAAGAGAAACGTGTTCGTTGCCTGTTTTATCTATGGTTAATAACAGTTCTTCAATTTGTGCTGATGTAAGCCAACTCAATTCTTTTTCGCTGATTTTGATCGGGCGCACACCCTTTAAAGGGTTGCTGTAGTCAATTGTTTGGATGCGTTCCAACTCATTAAAAACGGCATTGAGGTAGCCTAGTTCATTGTTACACGTTTTTGGAGTTACACCTGATTCAATCCTACTGGATCGCTCAAGCATGTAGTTAGAAGGGCTGATCTTTTTGGCAATAGGAGAGCCTAATCTACGATCTAAATTCCTAAGCGTTCTGACTCGCTGACTGGCACCTTTTAGATAACGTCCATGAGACTCAAACCATATATCAATTAGCTTACTCAGCTTTCGATTGACCTCTTTAGATGGGTTCCAATCTTTATCATCAAATGACTTATTAAGAACATATTTTTCAAATCGTTGCGCTTCAACACGAGTATTAAATTTCTTTCTTACACGCTTTCCATTTCGACCGTTTGGATAAACATCAACGAGCCAATTTTTATCAACTTTTTTTATAGTCATAAGATTCTAAAAGGGGACTCATTTTTATGGAATTCTTCATCAAAATGACTGATATATAATTGCCCATTAACCGACATAAAAGAGTCAGTATATTTACTACCTTCTTTTAGTTTCTCAAAATTACTTAAGAGTGATTCATCATTAATTTCTTGTAGAGATTCAAATAAGATAAAACTATTTTGTGATGCAAGCTTAAAGTCTTGAGATGATAGGCCTTTATACTGTGCCGATGTGATAATTTTTTTATCCACTGAATATAGTTTATTTCTAAGGCTTGTTAAGTAACTTATCCCATCGTCATTCTCATCAAACCTTAAAAAACCTTCTGTTAACCAGATAAAACCATTTTTTAGTATCTGAGAGCTTAAATTTTCAACTGTAAACTCTTCAAGCTTTATAAGTGCAGCTAATTGAGAAGGTTCTTCCAAGTTTTGTATGAAAATAAGCTCGCAATCTTTCAATAACTTTGAATTTATTAAGCCATTATGAATAAATCTAGGGTCACATACATCCACAATATTTATTTGCTTTTTTTGTATGATATTTGGACATGTTTGTTCTGACCTAAACTCGACTGAACCAGTAATTAGCCAAAGGGCATACTCTGGCCATTTGGCTACTATTTTTTCAACAAGGCTGCTACGTGGTGTATTTCCTTCATTCTCTATTGCTTCGATAGTTCTAATAGGCACGTCTATTTCTGAACAGAACTTTTTTCTACTTAAGCCTAGTGTATTTCTAAGCTCTATAAATCTTTTGGATATAGACATAATATACCTCTAAAAATCAAGATACACATTAAAATGTGGTTTAAATATCATATAAATAAATATAGCATCAAACAATACACATTTCTATGTAATATTTTTCTTGTATTGATAAGATTGTTTGGATTATAGTTATCAAAAATATTAGGAGAGCATGATGAATATTCAGGTAGATAGTCATAAAAGAGAGCTTTTCGACAGAGTGTCAAAGGCGTTAAAAAAAGCTGGAAGGCAAGGTGATATAGATGTTGCGATGTATACATCTATTGTTATGGATCTGTGTCAGGTCTTAGTCGATAGTTTTGATGGCGAGCAAGATTTAGATTCCACTCTAGAAAAAGTTATTAGCTCTATGCTTATAAGTGGTAAATAGACATGAATAATATTGTAGCGTTAACGTCTCCAATTGTCTCCCAAGAGCAGTTTTCTGAGTTAGTAGGTTTATCTCCTGATATCGTTAGAGCATGGATTAACAGAGGGTTGATTCCAACCGTTAAAATAGGGAAGAGAAGGCTAATAAATGTCGCCAAATTGACACAAGAAATGATGGAACTTGAACATTAAAAAAGGCCATACCAGCTGTAACTGAGTATGACCTCCGTGGAAAGAAGTGCTGTAACACTGATTTCCGCTATTTGTCCCAAATCGCTAAAAAAGGAACACGTGAATGTTATCTCATTCTGCGAGTCATTTGCAATTTGTCGCGCCTAAAGCGACCTTATACAAGCTTAAAACCCCTATGTTCGGTGATAAATCATTCACTGGGTATGATGGCGCTAATAAGGCTTCGTCTACGATTGACTCCTTTGGCACCAAAGAATGCATAACATTTCGTGACAAGATCATTTCAAAACACTTGGCGCTAGCTTCTGCGCTTCGTGCTGAGTATGAATATATAGCGAAACAAGAAGGTTATGTTAAAGCCAATAGACGCTTTCTAGACCTTGATAAAAAGCTCACAATCAATGGCTTCAGCCTATGTGCGTCTCCAGAATCTCTTCAAGATCTGTCCAAGGCTCTCTCTAATAAATGCCGACAAGCAAAAGTTTATAATCCGGCCAATCATGCCTTTGTGGTTGATTATTGTTACAAGCTGGCTATCCAATACAATCTTGAGTTTGCTTTTGACGACCTTGAACTAGAGCCAATCATTAATCGCTTTCTAGATTATCGCATTTGGAAGCGCAAACTTCTCTCATTGCAAAAAATCACCCTTCAAAACGTTTGTAGAGAGCTTCGTCAGGTTCATTATTTACGCTCACCTTATTCATCAGATTTATCCCTTAAAAGGCATAAGCAGCGTAAAGCCAACAACAAAGCCTATTTAGAAAGCCAAATAGCAGTAAATCAAGATGGATACGAAAGGACGCTTTTAGATCTTTCTGATCGATCAACATCTAACCCTAAACATCGACGTACAGAGCTAATTGTTACCACTAAAGGACAAGAGCTTTTAGCTAAATCATTGGGAATGATGGGGGTTTTCATTACTCCTACTTTGCATTCAGCGATGCACCGTATGACCAAAATTACTGATAAAAAAGGGAAGGTCATTAAAGTCATTCCTAATCCTAAGTGGGATGGATCGACCCCAAAAGACGGCCATAACTATTTGCTTAAGAAATTTTGGCAACCTGCCTCAGCCAAGCTTAAACGAAACAACATCCAATATTTTGGCCTTCGAGTACCTGAACCACATCACGATGGAACGCCTCACTGGCACCTACTTCTTTTTATATTCCCTGATGACTATGAAAGTTTAAAAGAGATTCTAACCGAGTACGCCCTTCGTACCGATCCTGATGAAAAAGGAGCAAGCGAGCGCCGAATTACTTTTGAGCGAATCAAAGAAGGCATCAACCCTGAAACTGGTCTTGAGTATTCAGCGGTTGGCTATGTCATCAAATATATATGCAAAAACGTCGATGGTTACATGATCGACAACCAAATTCACATGACCGACATACATAAAGATTGGCATCAAACAAACCCATATGAAAGTGCCGAAAAAATAGAAACATGGGCAAGAGATAACGGCATCAGACAGTTTCAAAGACTAGGAGTGACTAGCGTGCAGCTATATAGAGAGTTCAGACGATTAGGAGAGCAAGAAGGCCATTTGGAAACGATTAGACAAACTGCTGCCGATGGTGATTGGGCTGCATTTGTTATAGCTACGGGTGGTCCATTTGTTCCAAGAAAAGAACAGGTGGTTTCCATTGCTTATGGTAAAGGCAACAAGCTAAACAAAGACACCGGTGAAATTATTCCAGTTCTTAAAACAAGATACGGTGACGATGCAAAAGATAGAGTCATTGGTGTGCTGTACGCAGGTATGACCGTTCTTAGCCGAATCAATTTTTGGGAAATAAAAGATACTGAAGAAATCAAATTAGCTCGTCAGAAAATTATGACAGGTGTTGTCGATCTTATATCTGAGATCTGTAAACAAAACACTTATGACATAAACCACACACAAATTTCAAAACCGCATTCTGATGAAAACTTGTTTTCGAAGAGTGGGGTTCTGCCCGCGCGGCAAAGAGCGCCATTGCGACAGACGAAGTCTGGAGCCTTGGACTTGTTTCAATAACTCTACGCAGTACACATAAACGAAAATAACGGAGAAATAACTATGTTGAAAATATCTATCATTGAAGGTCATCACGCTGCACAAACACGCAATACAAAAAATGGTGCTCGTTACTTCCAAGTTGCCTATGCGGACATGGGCGGCGCTTTCCCTCAAGAAATTGAGATCCCTATTCGTAACCCTGCTGAGGCCAAGC
This sequence comes from Marinomonas phycocola, assembly GCF_047525455.1. Lineage (NCBI taxonomy): Bacteria > Pseudomonadati > Pseudomonadota > Gammaproteobacteria > Oceanospirillales > Oceanospirillaceae > Marinomonas > Marinomonas phycocola. The sequence goes on along the minus strand of NZ_JBLIXL010000019.1, from coordinate 28,152 downwards.
CTATTGGCGAATACAGCCTAGCTTTGTCGACCTTTCAGGTTGGCCGTTATAAGAACTTAGAGCTTAACCCTTTCCAGCTTAATCTCGTGCCGTTTAACAAAACTGCACCAATGCAAAAGGCTGGTTAGTCATGTCTACAGAAGAATTCGAAAGCTTATGGCTTTTGATTTTTTGCGCCTCGCTCATTGTCGCATTTGGGCTTGGTGCAATTAAAGGGGGACAACGATGACAGATACTGAATTTGTTATTTCGTCCCTAATTACCGCCTACGTCCTAGGTTGGGCGTTTGGTTCAACAATCTTGTATTTCAAAAAATTAGTTGAGGTATCGACATCATGAAAATGAATAATTTAAAAACGAAAGTAGCAGCAACCTCTGTCATTGTTGCCGCATCGGTTACAACTGCTCAAGCAGCATTACCTGCTGATGCACAGGCTGCTGTTGATTCAGTTAACACCTTTGCAACAGATATGATCGCTTGGGCTTGGCCTGTTGTCGCAACAATTACTGTTGCGGGTATTGGTATCAAGTTATTTAAGAAGTTCTCTAACAAAGCAACTTAATGATCCCTTGATAACAATTTTTTAAGTCTAGGGAGGGCTTTAGCCTTCCCTTTTTTTATCAATTTTTATTCTTAGGCCAATATAATGTTAACTTCTCATTTTTCAGAAATGCCTAGGCTTCTCACATTTTTTTTATCCTTATTTCTGGCCTTTTCAGTAAATGCTGTAGAGCCAGCTCAAGCTGGGTACTACTGGGAAGGGTTTAATTTACATGGATCTTCACCATCAGGTGTTGCTGTCTCAATTCAAAATAGAGTTGGTTTTACAACTTATTGTGCTTCATATGACTTGAAGCCCTTTGGTGATCCGATTGCCTATTCTATGACTTGCTATAGAAGTTCGGGGTCTTCCTATAATTCATATAACATCGTCAAATCTTTTTGTTCATCTAGCTCAGATGCGGAGTCTTGCCAAGTTGGCTACCAGCCTCCTGTCGAAATGTGCTCTGATGGCTTTCCGCCTAATGTTTATGGTTATGAAGATAATTGCGATAGGCCGACACCAAAAAAATGTGATAGCGGTGAATATGTAGAAGAGAGAGCTTATTGCTCTGTATCTAATGGAATTTGTTCTGACTATGACTCTTGTTATCAATATGCAATAACTAACGCAAACTGCTCTTCATCTTCGTCACGTTTTTCTTTCAATTACCGAGATCCAAATAACTGGGATTATTCTTGTGGTGACATTGATCCCGCCTCTCCAGATCATCCCAATAACGGTGGGAATGCTGATGGCAACGAATATAATGACCCGCAAAGTCCAGAACCACCTATCAGTTCTGGTAATTCAGATCCATCTGTTTTAGCAGCTGCCATAGGCTTAGAGCTTAGATCCGATTTTGGTAATGTTGAACGTGCCATTAGAGACGGTATCAGTTCGGCAGACTCGAATGTCAATAGAACTATTGATGCTATTAATTCAGCACAATCCAACCTTAACTCAACACTATCTGATATTAAGTCTTCTATTCAGGAAGGTCACGCTGCCGATAACGGTTCCTCTTCAATCATTGATTCAGTCAATAGTGCTTCATCGAGTATCTCGGGTTCTATCAACCAATCATCATCTGATATTTCAAATAATATTGCTAATAGCTCTAGTGACATTGTCGATTCAGTCAATGGCTTAAATAATTCAGTCTCATCCGGCAACGGCATTATTTCAAGCCAGTTAGCAGGCATCTCTTCAAAACTGGATAACTTAAAGACGTGCGACCCTAATCTTGATCCACAAAGCTGTGAAGGCGAACACGGTATTACAAGCGGGTTTATTACTAATGTCATGGATACACTAGTGGGTGTCTTTAATGACGAAAATGAAGCCGCCCTTGACTCAGTAAAAAGTGAAATAACCACAATCGAAAGTGCATCCCCTCTAAAGAGTAGCGTTATTGAGGGCATATTCGACCCAATTTTACACATACTTCCTCAACCCCAAGAGTGTATTCCGCTTATTTTTGGGAATCAGTCTCAACCCTATAGCTTCACTTTATCCTGTGATTTCTCTGATAAGTTCAAGGCTGTTTTTGGATTTTTGCTTGCGTTCTATACGATCCAACAGCTCATAGGAATCATCATATCCAGTGCACAGCCAAGACAAGAAGGATCTTAACTATGCCTACTTTATTACTCTCTTTGATTTCTTCTGTAGGGGGGCTTTTACGACTACCAGCCTTAGCGACATTCTTTGCAACTATGCTAGGTAATTTCATCGCCTTCTTTGCTAAATGGTTTACAGCACGAACAGCTACTCAGCTTGGTGTTATAGCAACTATTGCTACCCTCACGATAGGAATGGTTGCTCTATTGAAAACACTTATAGCAAGTATTGCCTTGGTCGCTCCACCAATGTTTATTCAAGCAATGAGTTTAATTGTTCCAAATAACGCCCCTATTTGTTTAGCTGTGCTTGTCTCTGCTCACACCATCAAATGAGTGTGGTTGTGGCAAGTCCGCTTTATCGAATATTACGCATCTAGTCGTTGAGGAGAAGACTCATGGCTGTTTACTTTGTGACAGGAAAGCTAGGGGCAGGAAAAAGTTTAGTCTCTGTTGGTCGTATTAGGGATAAGTTAAACAAAGGTCTTCCTGTAGCGACCAATTTAGATATTAATTTAAAAAACATACTTGGCAGAAATAAAAAGAATACTCGCCTTTATAGAGTGCCTGACAAGCCTGAACTTTTCGATTTAGAAGCACTTGGCGTTGGTAACAAAAGCTATGATGAAAGCTTAAACGGACTTTTGGTTTTAGATGAATGCGGTACTTGGTTTAACTCGAGAACATGGGCTGATAAAGGTCGTCAAGCCGTCATAAATTGGCTTCTTCATGCTCGTAAAAAAGGTTGGGACATTATCTTTATCATCCAAGACCTAAGCCTTGTCGATAAGCAAGCGCGTTTAGCTTTAGCTGAGCACGTTGTTTACTGTCGACGTACCGATAGAGCAACACTCCCTTTTATAGGTTCTATTTTTAAGGTCCTAACAGGAGGTAAACTTCCTTTACCTAAAGTACACCTAGGGATTGTCCGTTATGGCGATTCGCCTACCGCATTAAAAGTAGACACGTGGGTAACCGTCGGCATTTCTCTTTATTCGAGCTATGACACCAAGCAAATGTTTACCGACCATTATGACAATGGTGTCTATTCCGTACTCCCGCCTTATTACACTCACGGCCGCTACTCGGTGCCAAAGACATTAAGGAACATTATGCGTATTACTAAAATTTACTTTAGGAAATGGTCACGCCTTACTTTTTTGGCGCTTGGTATGATTTCCTGTTTTGTCCTATTAGAAATCACCTCAGATAAAGAAGAAAAACTAATAACTGAAACCGTTGTAGTGGAGCCAATTATGCCACTGAAAGAACAATTCACAGGATGGTCTATTTCGGGCTTTTCTAACTTCCCTGGTCAACTGTCGAATTATCAATTTATCGATACTGACGGCAAAACACAGACAGCGGAGTTACTCAGAAAAAAAGGGTTTACCGTAAAATCTCGTGGTGCCTGTGAAGCACTAATCACAAAGGGAGACGACTATGTTTCGGTTTATTGTAATTAGTGTATTACTGCTATGTTCAACTGTCCAAGCTTACCCGGTTGACCCTTTTGTTATTAAGCAATCACCTCTTGCAGACTTTGCTACATGGGTGTCTGAACAGACACAAAGAAACATCATTTTAGGCAAAGCAGTTGAAGGTAATATATCAATCAACGTAAGCAAGATAGATGATCAAGATCTTATCCCTTTGTTTAAAAAAGTCATGGCCGCAAATGGTTACAGCGTTCAAGAAAAGAGTAATGACTTGATCGTATCCATTGATACAAACTCGCAAATTGACTTACCTGCTCTTGATGCCAAGATATATGCTTTAAAGCATATTAGAAACACAAAAGCCCTGACATTGTTCAATATGATTTTGTCTTCTGCAAATGCTAAAAACTCAACAGGGAAGGAAGAAAAAGAAACTATAAATGTTGTTGTTTCAAGACATTCCGTAGATCCACTTATAGCTTCCAACTCACTATTGGTGATTGCAACTAAAGCTCAGCTTGCGGCTTTGGATGGCCTTGTATCTCAAATTGATTTAGACATTAAGCAAGTCATGATACAGGCCATTATCCTTGAAATGGACGTATCTGATAGGGAAGACTTAGGGGTAAATCTCGGATCATCGTTATCCAAAAATGGCTTTTCGGTACAAGCGACAACGAATACGTCACAATCAAGTAGTTTGGGGGCATTAACACTAGGCGGATACGCACCTTTAGGATCAGTTGGAAGCATTACAGGCTTAATTTCAGCACTCGTATCAGACGAAAAAACGAAGATTCTTTCTACTCCTAATATTCTGGTAATGGATAGAGAACTAGGCTATATATCAGTAGGTCAAAACGTGCCATTTTTAGTATCCACTCAAACCTCGGACGGTGGTGTTCAAACGCAATCTATCGAGCGTAAAGATGTAGGTGTAAGTCTGTCTGTTACACCTCATGTGCTAGGATCAGGTGAAATTGTTTTAAGAATTTCTCAGGAGTCCTCAAGTGTAACGAGTAATGCTCAAGCAAGAGACATTGTTACTAACAAACGATCTATTTCAACCGTAGCACGAGTTATAGACGGGGAGACTATAGCATTAGGTGGCTTGATCTCGAACGAGACACGAAAGTCTGTTACGGGAGTGCCAGTTCTCATGGATATTCCATACTTAGGTAGGCTATTTAAGTCAGAAAGTGAAAACAACTCCCAGAAGGAATTGATAGTGTTTATTAAGACAATGGTTCTTTGAATCCATAACAGTCTTACTTGCCACGCAGTGGTCTTGTAAGACTGTTATGGATTTATGGCTTTTAGATTAAAGAGGCACATGCTCATTTGTAACAGGTATGAATGCTATTTCTGATACTTTTCCATAAGTCACTCCTGCTGCATTTTGTTTATTCTCGATTATTGCAATAACCCATACTTTTCCACTCTTAGTATTAACATATTCCCACTCTTTCCCTGAGAAATTTAGGCTACGTTGGCACTTTTTAAAAAGATCACTATCTAAGTAGTAAGGTATGGTTTCAGGTGGCTTGCAGTTTGGACCGTTATAAAGGAAAAGGTAATATTTTGAAAAGCCATTTATATCGTCTTTTCTTGGTTCGATGTGTTTTAGCTTATTAAGCATGCCGATCAACATCAATTTTTTTTCAGGCGTATTACTCTTCGCTTTCTCTTGGATTAGTGTTTTTTGCGAATTAGGTTGGAGTGCATCAGGGATAATGAGGATATCTTTTAATATCGTACCGCTATAAGAAATTTTTGAGGCAATAGCGTTTAGTTTGTCTTTAATGAGATTGTAGCGAACCTTCTCATTTTCTTTTTGTGTTCCTAAGCCTGCTTCATTCCAAATAAAGTGAAACGAATCTTTTAAAGATAATCTATGTCTAGCTGTTCCTGTTCTTTGTGATCCTCCTTCTTCACCTTTTGCTGCTCTGGCCTTAGTGTGTAAGGTAAGCGATGAGGCAGCACTTATATTTATAATCCCATCTTCAATACTGATTGCATCTTGATAGTCTATTTTTTTACTTGATACTGTCTCTCCATAGCTTGGGCAATCAGTGTGGTGTTGCATTCCTGTATCAGCTAATCGCTTTACGTATAAATTTCCGTTTGGATGACTATAAATTTGCATTTTAGGGTGAGTAGGCATGCATAGGCAGTAAGGGCGGTTTTGCTTATTCTTAGGTTTATGGTGCTTCTTTAATGTAGCGATAACCCACTTTTCTTTACTATCCAACAATTCTTTTTTTACTTGGTTACCTTTACCATTTTTAGCTAAAGGAAAAAAAATGTCTGAACACAACATAGTAATCACCAAAAGATCAATTAGTTATCTTTAAGTGATGGGGTCGATGCTAGGGATTTCAAGTAAATTTAAGTGCCTACATCATGACTACGAAATAGAGCAGTTATGAGCTTTAATGAGCTGTTAAAGTGCTTACAGTCCTTTGAATACGCTGGTTATAGCTCATTATTACTCATTAATAACGATTATAAAAAGGTTCGAATCCTCTCGGGTGTACCATTTCCTTTCTTCATACTCTTCTTAAAAACATCGTTAATTATTTTATTCACTTTTCTAACGCAACTGCATTTAAAGCATTATAAATAATAAATACAGATAGGTTTGTCGTGAATGGTTTCAACCGATAAGGGCATGTCTAAAGTTGGCTCAATGTTGCATCGTTCATAATAATGTTAGGTGTGTCTTGACATAAAACCTTTCCGCCTTTCATGACGATGTAGGCTCTTTGCCTTTTTCCACCCGATCATTCATTTATATAATGAGTTTTAAAATACTCTAATTTCATGAATGAAAATGAGGGTCATCCTAGACTCTCTAAATTTAAGCGTGGTGTATTTAGACAAACCATTCTTACACAGAAAAGAACATGATAACAATTTACACTTATATTTCATTGTGTTAAATAATTTATATTTACTCTATTGAGTTAGAGAATAACGATTAATCCTCAAACTGCCTTTCTGCTAATTTTTGATATAAAGGGGACGTTTGCATCAAGTCCATGTGCGTCCCGATATCAACGATTTCTCCATGGTCCATCACAATCAATCGATCTGCATTTTTAACGGTTGATAACCTATGAGCGATAATTAACGTCGTACGGTTTTCCATAGCTTTGTCTAATGCCTGCTGGACTTTAAACTCACTCTCACCATCCAAGGCACTGGTGGCTTCATCCAACAATAAGATGTTCGCATCATTTAATATGGCTCTTGCAATAATAATACGCTGTTTTTGACCACCGCTTAAACGCACGCCATTTTCACCTAGGTAGCTATCAAATCCTTGCGGTAGCTTCTCAATAAATTCCAAAGCATAAGCAGCTTTTGCGGCGGCTTTCACTTGCTCATCGGTTGCATCGGGTTTTCCATAACGAATGTTGTGCCAAACATCACTGCTGAACAAAATCGGCTGTTGTGGAACCAAAGCGATTTGATGGCGTGCATCATCAAGGCTAAGGGCTTTTATATCCGTGCCATTCAAACGTATTTGCCCTTGCTGAGGATCGTAAAAACGCAAAAGCAATTCAAATAAAGTGGATTTACCAGCGCCGCTTGGGCCAACAATGGCAACAGACTCACCCGTCTTAATTTGCACACTAACGTGAGACAATGCAGGCGTATCAGGGCGTGAAGGGTATTGGAAGTTCACGTCGTCTAATTCAAGGTGAATCGCGTGCTCCGTTATTAAAGGTTGTGGGGCTTTCGGAGACTGAATTAAGCTTTCTTCATCCATCAATTCAATCAGTCGTTCTGTTGCTCCTGCGGCCCGTTGCACTTCGCCCAATACTTCCGAAACCGACGCAACACCACTGGCCACCAACAAAGCATAAAAGACAAAAGCGGCCAACTCACCACCAGTCATATTGCCATGCATCACATCATAGCCGCCCACCCAAAGCATGGTGCCAATGGCCGTAAAACTCAGCAAAATAACAATGGCGATCAAACTAGAGCGTTGCAAAATACGTTGTTTGGCAACAGTGAATGCCTTTTCTACCTCTCTGGAAAACGCCGCCTCCTCAAACGACTCATGACGGTAGCTTTGCACGGTTTTAATTTGCTGAATAATCTCCCCTGCGTACGTTCCTACATCGGCAATGGAGTCTTGGCTCTTACGTGACAGAGTACGTACTCGACGACCAAACACCATAATGGGGATTAATACTAAAGGCACCACAGCCAATACAATCAAAGTGAGCTTAATGTTGGTAATAAACAGCATCACCAAGCCCCCTACCATCATAACAAAACTGCGTAATGCAAAGCTTAAGCTGGAACCAATAATGGATTGCAGTAAAGTAGTGTCCGTGGTTAATCGAGACATAATCTCGCCCGAGCGGTTCTCTTCAAAATAACTCGGATGTAAAGTGATAATTTTACTGAAAATGGCTTGTCGTAAATCCGCCGTCACTCGCTCACCTAACCAAGTCACGGTATAAAAGCGTGCAAAGGTTCCCCCCGCAATAAAGATCACCGCAACAAACATCCAAATCAGAGTTTGATTCAATTGGTCTAATGATTCACCAATAAACCCTTGATCAATCAACACCTGAATGCTTTTTCCCATTGTCAGTGTCGTCCCTGCGGTCAGGGCCAAGGCGGCTAACGCCCCTACGAGTACCCACTTGTAAGGCAATAAAAAGGGCCATAACTGCAGGAGCGTTTTAAAACCACTTTTTGATGATATCGCCATGACCTATCGATCCCTTTTCAAGCTAGTAATGTACAAATGAGGAATGTACAGGTTAATGATGCGTTCAATGAACATGTTGTACTATGATGGGGGAATTAATTTATGCTTCAACAGTTTTCCAGCGTCAAATAAAGTAAAAAACGAGGAAGTACTTCGCCTTATTCATTTGACCAAGCAGCGAAATCAAACAATAGAGCCAAGTAAGTCAATTCCGCTATTTAATAAAGAGGACAGTCCAATGAAAACCATGACCTGTAAACAACTGGGCGGCGCATGTGACGAACGCTTCCAAGCCCACACATTTGAAGAAATGGCTGAGTTAAGCAAACAACACGCGATGATCATGTTCCAACAACAAGATGTAGAGCACTATAAAGCCATGATGACCATGCAGGAATTAATGAAAGACCCAACAGCAATGAAAAACTGGTTTGCCACCAAACGAGACGAGTTTGACGCATTACCCGAAGATAACCCGTCAAACTAAGTCTTAAATTCAAGAGACAAAAAATATCGTTAGAAAGGCGTAGATAAAAAAGTACGGATGTCTTCCAGCATCACATTATGCAATGCCATACGGCTCCGTACGCCGCCATATTGACAAATAATGCCATCACCGGGGTATTCATCTTCTAGTATTTCAATCGCACCGGGTTTACAAACCTGCATAAAACTAAAGTGTGTCGCATCTTGATAAACAATAAATCGATGCATTGACTCCGGTATGTATTCGGCTAAAAAACCAGACTCTTCTTGATAAGGTAAATCACCAATGTCCACCCCGGCTGCCAAGATTAAAGTTGGCGTATTTACACGGCTTAAACTCGATCGGCTGAAGCCACGAGCCAACCCTAAATCCAACGAAATGACTTTTTGGATACGTTTATCTTTGAATTGAATGTGAATTGGCTCCGCGCTTTGCTTTGTATCCAACCCCAACTCAGGCATCAAGCCACACACTCTCGGATTGGGGTGGGCCAAACATTCTTGATGCAATTGTTTTCGATCCAACTCGGCTCCAGCCAATTGCATCACAGTCCACCCACCTAGAGAATGACCAATTCCAGAGACATTACTTTGATCGATCGATTGTGACCATTGCTCTTCTGTCATTAACCACGTTAATAATCGCTGAATGTCTTTAGGGCGTTCCCACCATTGAGAAGCGAGCTCAGCTTGATGGTTAAATGTGGTGGTGCCCGCATGATCCACTGCCGCCACTAAGTACCCATCGCGTGCTAATTCCGTCGCCAGCCAATTTAGGTTTCTCCAACTGCCTCGATATCCATGGGACAATAAAACCACGGGCAATTTACCCTCCACAATAGAGGCGCCTTTAATTACATCCGTACCGACAAAAGCCACGTTATCCGCTATTTTATCAATTGGAGAATGCTCATTCGTTGGGTACCACAAAGTCACGTTCAATGGTCTATAGCTATGGCGCTCCACTTCCTCTTGATAAAACCCGACATGCTCAATTGCAATCTGACTTGCCATCACTACCGTGCTGCAACACACACTTAAAGAGACAATAACCCCCATCCAAATAGAGTTCAGTAAATGCCTATTCATAAATCACCTCATTATCATCATACATTCAGAATGTCCCTATTTTTTATGTATTGAGGCAATATTGAGACCTAGAACAAGATATAGGACGTTCTAAATAGCGATTAAGAACGAAAAAAGATCTTTTATCAAAATAGGAAGAGTTTGCATCATCGTCTCGCTATACTGTGGTCCGTATTACTTTTTCAGTACGTCTTTATTAGGGACATCAAAATGACACCGGAAGAACAACAAACGTATTACGATCAAAATGCCCGTGCCAGATGGCTTGTTATGATCAGTGTTTGTCTGGCTTTATTTATTGTTACTCTAATGGTTTCTGCCTCGAACATCGCCATTCCCTCTATCGCACGAGACTTGCACGCCGATGCCGTTTCCGTCAGTTGGATTCCCTCTGCGCTCTTGTGGGGTTCCATTATTATTTTGTTGCCGTCTGGAAGATTGGCGGATAATAAAGGCCGGAAAAAACTCTACTTAATCGGCTGCTCTGGATTTGCTCTGGTATCGTCAAGCGTCGTACTTGTACAAAATATTGAAGCGTTATTAATATTACGTGTTTTCCAAGGTTTGTGTACGGCGCTCATATTTGCAACAGGGCTGGCTATTATTAGCTCTGTATTCGCTAATTCAAACCGTGGCACCGCAATCGGAATCACTTCATCTATGGTGTACTTAGGTTTGAGCTGTGGCCCTGTCATTGGCGGCTGGATTACCGAACACATTCATTGGAAAGGCGTTTTTTGGATGCCTGTTCCTTTCATGATATTGGCATTAGTTCTTATCGTTATGAATGTAAAAGGGGATTGGAAAAACAAAAAAGCCGAACCCATTGATTGGCTTGGAAGCGTACTTTTTGCATTCAGTGCCAGCGCCTTTTTCATTGGCGTATCAGAATTGCCCGATCCTATGCACATTCTGTATGTTGTCATTGGGGTTGTCTTATTCTTTGTTTTTGTTAAACACCAACAACAAACCAAATCACCACTGATCCACATACAAGCATTAACAGAAAATAAGCCGTTGATCAGTTCTGTTTATGCCAGTTTGTTAATGTATTCCGCCAATTTCCCAATCGTCTTTTTATTAAGCCTTTACCTCCAGTACATTCATAATGTATCACCCAGTGAAGCGGGCAGCATGATCCTTATTCAAACCCTAATTATGATGATTTTATCCCCTCTTTCTGGGCGTTTATCCGATAATTATGGTGCCAAAATGATTACCACAGTGGGCAGCTTTATTTTTTCAGTGGGGTTTATGGTATTGATTTGGGTAGATATGAATACGTCAATGGGATTTATTATGTTTGGGCTAGCACTACTCGGCATCGGCTTCGGGCTTTTTTCTACACCCAACAACAGCTCGGCACTGGGCTCTGTGTCAGAGAGTAAATTGGGCATGGTCTCTTCCATCATGAATCTTTCTCGCACCATGGGGAACATGTTCAGCACAGCATTTGTCATTATGCTAACGTCCTTTATTTTAGGTGAAGCAACTATTCAACCAGAAAACTACCCTTCTTTGCTTCTGGTTGTGCAAATCAGCTTTTGTGTGTCGCTTGCTCTGGGCTTATACGCGTCTTATATTTCATTTTATAAGCGTTAAGACCGTTGAATACACGTTAGATAAAATAAACCCTTTACCGTTAGAATGACCGAGTTTAAAATCGTCCACCTATTCACCAATAACCGAGTGATATACATGAAACTACTAATTAAACTTATACGTAATGTATTAGGCACCATCATTGCGGCCATTGATATTGCTACGCGTGGATCAAAATTGAAACGCACGCCAGAAGCACAGCAAAAAGTGAACGATGAATTACAGAGTTTGGCACTTTATCAATTTTTTGCCTGCCCTTTCTGCATAAAAACGCGTCGCGCTATGCACAAACTGAATCTACCAATCCAAAAGAGAGACACAACACAAGGCTCTCCTTTTCGTGAAGAGTTATTAGCGGGGGGCGGCAAAGTAACGGTCCCTTGTCTGCGTATTGAAAAAGATGGAAAAGTAGAATGGATGTATGAATCTTCAGACATCATCCGTTACCTTGAAACACGTTTTGGCTAGCGTTTTCTTGATTAGAGTACAAATTCTAAACATCTTAAATTCAAGTATTACAAAGCGATGGATAGGCTTCATTGATATTGGAGCCAATGGTATTTGCTGGTGTATGTAAAAGAATATAGCGAAAATCACGTGCCACCAGCACAGCACCATTCACAGCATGACACAATTGTTTTCATGAACCTGAGTCGCTTCGTTTATCACGATCTCGTCATTCACACTCACCTCTCCAAGATGCCCCTCTAAACAACATCCGATTTTGTCAGTTCGGTACTGTTACACACACATTTATCAAGGCGCATAGTAGGCTGCATCCATCACGGCAATTGGCTCATCTAATAACAAAATATCCGCATCTTTTCGCATAAAAGCAAGCGTCAAATTGAAAGGCAAGTTTGCCCTCCTGTAGAAAATATCGTTTTAAAACCAAACCTTGAATCTAGATGAATTGAATAAAATCACAAGTCTTTTTTGTATAAAGAAGGCTTAAAAACATCAATCACTTAAGATTAAACTTACCGAATTCAGTTTGAACTTCCTTTTATCAACAGACTTATATGCTCATTAATTGACTTAACTCGCTATTTCGACAGGAAATTGCGACTCTCTAGGTTTCCCAAGAATGCATTTCTCGTTATACTGACGCGGTTAAATTTTCATTAGATAGATATTTGATCGAGGTAATTCATTGTGAGTTTGCTAACCCAAATTATTAGCCGAAAAATTTTAGCGCTGTTCGCTGTTGCGTCTTTTTCTGCCCTACTTAGCTCGACTGTTAATGCCTACGGTCAAAGCTCTGAAGAAATCGCTGCTCGTATTGCTCCTATTGGTAATGTCTGTATTGCAGGCGAAGAATGTGAAGTGGCATCGGCGGCTGTTGCGTCTTCAAACGGCCCACTTTCAGGTGAAGATGTGTACGGTAAATTCTGCACAGCATGTCATTCTGTCGGTGTTGCTGGTGCACCTAAATTTGGTAACGCGGGTGATTGGGCTCCTCGTGTCGCAAAAGGCATGGACACGATATTAGCAACCGCAATCAAAGGCATCAATGCAATGCCTCCTCGTGGAACCTGTACTTCTTGTTCTGACGAAGAAATTGAAAGTGCTATCGCCTACATGGTTGAAAACAGCCAGTAAACGAAACGCTTCTATCGGTTTTATAAAAAAGGCGCTTATTGCGCCTTTTTTAATGCATTGTGAATGCTTTTTTAGACACCATCTGCTAGGCTGTTTGTGCGTATTTTATTCAAAGATCTTTGCACGAAGGTATGAGCGACGATAAGACGAGGCAAAACAGACGAAAAAGCGGAATGTATACGTTATAAATGCGCATTTTGAACCTGTTTTTAACAAAGTATTAACAAGCGTAGTAGTCGTGCACAGGTCTGATTCTACAAATACGTCACTCACTGAATGTAAACATAAGGACATAAAAATGAGTCACACATTACAATCCATAGCAGAGCAATACCTTGATGAAATACTAGAAGCAGAATCAAAGCTAAACTATTCGCTCTTTATTAAACGCTTCGAACAGAAGGATGTAACCAACTTTGGTGAATCGAAATTCAAAAAAGACATGTACGCCATTCGAGAAGATCTAGGTGAATACCAAGACCGTGAATACCTTGGAGCACTAAAAGGGATTAATAACATTGATTACCCAGATAGGCACCCAAACTGCGTAAGACATGTTTGGAAAGGCATTTTCGAGAAAAATGAAACCGTCATTATTGTTGGTATTCATGAAAAAGACGGCGTTCATTATGTTAATGAATGCATGTACCACTAATAAATGAATAGGTTAAAACGTCAAAAACGCCCGTTGAATGCCATCGAGCGTTTTTGATCATCTTACTTTTCTATTTTTCATTCGGTAACATAAAGTAGGCTTTGGCGTTGTTAAAGCAAATGTCTTCTATCATTTTACTTAATAGGCCCATATCATTGGGCGCTTCACCATCTTCAACCCATTGGCCAATCATATTGCACAATATTCGACGGAAGTATTCATGACGAGTATAAGAAAGTAAACTGCGTGAATCCGTTAACATCCCCACAAATTGGCTTAATAAGCCGAGTTGAGAAAGCTGTTGAATTTGACGCTCCATGCCATCCTTTTGATCATTAAACCACCAACCAGAACCAAATTGAATTTTGCCAGCCAGACCACCACCTTGGAAGTTACCCACCATGGTCGCTATCATTTCATTGTCTCTTGGGTTTAGACAATACAATATGGTTTTTGGCAACTCATCGGTTTTGTCCATCTCATTCAATAAAGCCCCCAGTTCAAAAGCATACGGTCGATCTGCCATCGAATCAAAACCAGAATCACGCCCAATCTTGGACAACATACGAGAGCGGTTATTACGCTGAGCGCCGATGTGCATTTGCATCGCCCAACCCAATTTGGCGTAGCATTTTCCTAAATAAACGTGCACAGCGGTTGCGAATTGAGCCGTTTCTTTCTCACTCGGGGCGCCATTAGACAAACGGCGAGTCAAGATACCGTTCAATACATCAGTAGAAGGAATCTCAGCGTAACGAACGATTTCCATACCGTGATCCGCCGCACGGCAACCATGCTCTGAAAAGTGCTGAATACGCTGATCCAGCGCCAATAAGAAAGTGTCATAACTGTTGATATCAATGCCAGATGCTTCTGACAACTTCTCCATATAACTAGGAAACCCATCCGCCTCAATGTTAATGACCCTATCCGGTCGCCAGCTAGGGACCACATCCACATGAAAGCTTTCATCATCTGCAAGAATCTTATGGTACAGCAAAGAATCCGTTGGATCATCCGTACTGCCCACCATCACCACATTCATTTGTTGCATAATGCCGCGAGCAGAAAACTCAGAACGCGCTAATAACCCATTGGCATCATGCCAAATAGATTCTGCATTCTCTGGATTTAATAATCGGTCCGTGATTGAAAAAGGGCGACGCAATTCTAAATGCGTCCAGTGATATAAGGGATTGCCGATTGTTTTAGGAACCGTTTTAGCCCACGCCATGTATTTATCATAATCACAGGCTTCCCCAGTAATCAAATGTTCGACAACGCCAGCGGTGCGCATTGCTCGCCATTTATAATGATCTCCTTCTAGCCATATTTGGCCTAAATTTTCGAACTGTCGATTGTTCGCAATTTCTTCTACATTCAAGTGACAATGATAGTCGTATATCGGCATGGACTTAGCGAAGTCATGGTATAAACGCTTCGCCGTTTCATTTTTCAGAAGAAAATCATCACACATAAAATTTCTCATAAAAGCCAATTTCCCTTACTCTATCGATGCTTGAATTCAAGAGACAATGTTTTATCTAGACTGTGTTTTATCTAACTCGTGCTTTATTTAGACAGTGTCGCCACAGCCGCACGCACACCTTGAGCATCAATTAATTGATACGCATTCGTCAGCTTATTCCGCAACGCGTCATCAGATATTAAGTCTTGACCAAATATGGCCTCTAAACCTAATAAAGCGTGGACACGTGATGCGCTGGTTTTATGCTCCTTGTGTATTTTGGCAAATACCTCCGTCATCGGATCTTTTACCTCAATGGCATTACCTACTTTATCAACGCCACTCACATAGTGCATCCAACCCGCTATACCCATCACCAACCCATCATAAGGCAAACTATTTTTCATTGTGTAGCGTAACGAATTAAGAAAACGCTGGGGCAATTTCTGACTGCCATCCATCGCGATTTGCTCAGTTTTATGCTTCAACTCCGTATTACTAAAACGTTGAATCAATTGAACAGCATACGCTTCGACATCAACGCCATCGGGCAGTGACAAAGTCGGCGCTTGTTCTTTCAGCATCATGTTCAGAACCGCTTGCTTATAATGATTATCCTGCATGGTATCTGAAATGTATTGATATCCCCCGAGATAACCAAGGTAAGCCAAGAAGGAATGGCTACCATTGAGCAAACGCAATTTCATTTCCTCAAAAGTCTCCACATCTTGGGTAAAAATGGCCCCCACTCGATTCCAATCCGGGCGACTTTGAATGAAGTTATCCTCAATAACCCACTGACGAAAAGGCTCACAAATAACGGCACAAGGGTCGCTAACCGTCAAATGGTGTGCCACCTCAGCAACGTTTTCTTCTGTCATCGCTGGAACGATGCGGTCCACCATAGTAGAAGGAAAAGTAACATTTTTCTCAATCCACTCCGACAATGTGCCTTCTAGTAAAGAACTGTCTAGTAATGAATTATTTGATAATGAGCCATCCAATTGTTTTACAAAGCCCAGTATCGCCGCTTTAGCAACAAGTCCATTGCCTTGCATGTTGTCACAGGAAAGTACCGAGAACCCAGTAAGACCTCGGCTCTTACGTAATATGAGTGCTTGTACCACATAACCTATGGCCGACTTAGGTGTCTCTGGATGCATTAAATCATGCTGAATCAACGCATTTTGGGTATCCAATTGCCCACTCGCGGGATCACAGCAGTAGCCTTTTTCGGTTACGGTTAGCGATACAATCGCCACCTGAGGCTCTGCCATTTTTTCAATAATGCCCTGAGGAGTATCAAGTTCTGGGTGCATTGCCCCAGTCACCACACCAACAACCGTCGTCATCACACTGTCCGTTGCTTTTTCAATCACAGAATAGAGGTAATCCTGAGTTTTTAATTGCTCAATCGGTGCTTTGCCCGTAAACAAATTTACTTCACAAATGCCCCAATCACTCTGGTGGCGTTCGGCTAATTCATTTGTATAGAAGGCTTGGTGGGCACGATGAAACGCCCCAAAACCCAAGTGGACTATTTTAGTTTTTAACCCAGCACGATTGTACGTCGGAACAGTTACATTACTCGGCAAAGACGCCGTTGCTATGCTTGTCATCAGTGTCTTTACCCCTGTGTTTGAATCGATTCTGACAATGGCCATGTTTGACCATTTTTATACGGTTTTTTATTAATAAACACAGGACGTAATTCCTCTTCAGGTAAACGAATGTGCAACGCATCATAAGCCGTTTGGTACTCACCTGAATGCTGAATGGTCATATCAATTCGCTCTAAGTCGCACACGAACTCAATGGACAACGCGCTGTACTGTCCTGTTTGATAACGAGTCGTTTCACCATCATCATCAAAAATAGTGATACTGCGTTGACCGACGGTATGAAACGGATAAATACACAGGTTTCTTACGCTGTCTTGAGCCGCATCGGCATACCCTATGCGCTCGCTGGTGGGTAAAACACTGCCCGCTCGGATTAATAAAGGAAGCCGAGCTAATGGCGCAGCCAAGATAATGGTTTGACCACCTTGATGCCATTCGTTTGTGGCAAAGTCATACCAGCCTGACGCATTATCTGGTAAGTAGACCGATCGCTCTCTTTGGCCTTCGTCCACCACGGAGGCAACGAGAATGTCCTCTCCTAATAAAAAATCGTCGCATTCTTTAAAGGTTTCCGCATCGTGTTCATGATCCAAAAAGGTGGGGCGTAACATAGGCTCGTCCTGCGCATGGGCCTTCCATAATAGGTTATACAGATAAGGATACAGACGATAACGTAACACCATTGCGTCTCGTATCATCGGTGTGACGTCAGGAAACATCCAAGGTTCATTCACCGAACCATCATCATTCCATGAGTGAATAGTAAAACGAGGGTGCATAACCCCATTTTGCACCCAACGAACAAACAATTCTGGATCAGGTCTTTCACCTGAAAACCCACCCACATCATGACCGATGTTATATAAGCCAGAAAGGCTCATACCCAATCCCATGCGAATGTTATAGCGCAAGCTTCCCCAATTGGTGCGGTTGTCTCCTGTCCATGTTTGCACATAACGGTTCATCCCCGGACAGCCTGAACGAGAAATAAGAAATGGGCGCAAAGAAGGAGCAAATTCTGTTTGTGCTTCATAAGAGGCGCGCATCATCAATAATGGCTGCAATGGTCGAATTAACCCAATCGGAATCTCATCACCAAATCCATCACAGCGGGCGTGTTTATCCCAAATTTCGTATTCGTTGTTGTCATTCCAAGTGGAATCAATGCCCTTTTCCAACAACTGCTCTGTCACATTACTCTTCCACCAAGACACGGTATGCGGATTGGTAAAATCAAGATGCGAGCCTTCTGCATCCCAAAAAACCGAATTTTCTGGCTGTTCAGATTCAGAGTCTTTAATAAACAATGCTTGCTGTTTTACTTCTTCAAATCGCGGGTGATCGTGTAACAAACAAGGCTTAATATTGGCCGCCAACTTCAAGCCTGCTTGATGAAATTTTCCAGACATACCAATTGGATCTGGCACCTTGTCGGTATTCCAATTAAAAACATACCGTTTATTGCCTATCGATGTGTAACCAGAAGACAATTGAAACGAGTCACAAGGCAAAACATGTGCAGCACATTGATCAACAAAGGATTCAAGCAATTCTTGAGCATTCGGCGCATCGGTGTATTGCATGGTTGAGCCACTGTAGCCCAAACTCCATTTTGGCCCAAACGCCGTTCCACCCGTTAAACGAACAAATTGCTTGGAAACATCCGCCACCTTCTCACCATAAAAGAGGTAATAGTCTAAATCCCCGTCTTCCGCTCGATAACTGCGATACGGCACATGGTAGTTATCCAACTCATTACCAAGATCAAACCAGCAGTTGGCCAAATTATCGTAAAACACTCCCACACTGGCGGCACGACCTGCTTCTTCACGTCGAGAGATGTAAAACGGAATGTGTTTATAAAGCGGATCGGTTTCTTTTGCGTTATACCCCATGGCATCCAGGTTGCGCATTTCAAAGCGTCTTCCAGTACGGTTTAAATCCCCTGTCTTTTCACCCAGACCATAATAGGTCTCTTGTGGTAGGCGGTTAATATAATGCGCATGTGCGTGATCTTTAACACCCACAGAATACGCCCCCGTTTTTCGATCTTTGCACAAAGGTAACCAAACATCGGCTTCTGCACGAGTGCCTTTATATTCCCACTCTAACCACAAAGGTTGATGAATCGTTAGGGCCAACGTATCGGTTTCGATACGTAAACGGTTATCAGACTCGATCAATCGATACGTCGGTAAAGTAAAACCCGCTTTACTTAATCGGTCTCGACCTTCCCAAGACACATCCTGTTTATCCTGTGCAATGGACCAAGTTCGATTCAGCCTTAGCTCGCTTTTATTCTCGATCAAAACACGCATCATATTGTGCTCTAAAACAAACACATTCAAACGGTGTAAGCCATCACACTCTAGAATAAGATGATTACCTTTATCTTCAACAAAGCGCCAATTTTTAATGCTTTTCATTGTATTAATAACCCAAGAAGAATTGAGGAAGCGCAAGGCTTAAAGAAGGCACAAAGACCACCAACATCAAAATAAAGAATAAGACCGCATAGAATGGCAGTAATGGTTTAATCACTTGATCGATTTTCACTTTGCTTACCGAACAACCGATAAACAATGCACTGCCAACAGGAGGTGTACAAATACCGATGCACAAGTTAAATGTCATCATAACGCCAAAATGAACGGGATCCATTCCAAGGTCTGTGGCAATAGGCAAGAAGATTGGAGTAAAGATCAACAAAGCAGGGGTCATGTCCATAAAAACACCCACCACCAACAACACAAGGTTAATAATCAACAGGACAATAATCGGGTTTTCAGAAATGGCTAACAGCGCATCACTGATCAAATAAGGGATGTCTGCATTGGCCATCGCCCATGACATTCCGATCGACGCACCGATTAACAAAAGTACCATGGATGTCGTCACAACTGACTCTAAAATAATGCTTGGCAATTGCTTTAGTGAAACGTCTTTATAAACAACAAACGCCAAGATAAAGGTATACACAACGGCAATCGCAGACGCTTCCGTCGCGGTAAACACGCCACCAATGATGCCACCCATGATCACTACAATCAGCCCCAAGCTGGGCAACGCATCCAATGTTTTCTTAATGGCTTCAGAACGAGACGCTCTAGGCGAAATGGGGTAGTTACGTTTTTTAGCTATGATGCCAGCCACCAGCATTAACCCAAGCCCCATTAACAGCCCCGGAATGTAACCCGCTAAAAATAACGCACTGATCGAAGTGCCACCAGAGATAAGCGAATACACAATAAACGTATTACTGGGTGGAATCAGTAGACCAGTAGGACAAGATGAAATGTTTACTGAGGTTGAATAGGCAGGGTCATAACCTTCCTTTTTTTGCAACGGAGCCATCGTCCCACCTACCGCAGCCGCTGATGCAACGGCCGAACCAGAAATAGAACCAAACATCATGTTAGCCAAAATATTAACATGGGCTAAAGACCCTGGTAAACGTCCACCTAAAACCTTGGCAAATTCAACCAACCTGATTGCGATTCCGCCCTGGTTCATAATATTTCCAGCCAAAATAAAGAACGGAATGGCCAACAATACGAAACTGTCTAGTCCAGACACCATTTTTTGGGAAATCACTGCAATGGCAGAATCGATGGGTAAAGACAAGCCAATGGTTAACAATGACGAAATGCCGATAGCAAAAGAAATGGGCACACCCAATCCGAGTAAAACAAAGAAACTTCCAAATAAAACAATTATAACCAGCCATTCCATTAGGGTTCTCCTCTTGAAGTAATTAAAGGTGTGTTACAGTTTTTTTTCCTGCTGAATAGCACTGGTTAAAGCCGCCAAATTATCAATAAAGTTATCAATAAGATAAATCAGCATACAAACACCACTTAGTGGAATAGCGGCATATATATAGCCCATGGGGATGCCTAGAACAGGCGACAATTGGCCTGTCGATAAGGTTTTTAACATGAGATTGGCACCACCATAGATCATGATGACGGAAGCAAAGAAGACACTAATTAACGTAATAAAAATAGCAAGTTGACTGTGAAGCACAGGTTTATGCTCTAACTTGGAAGACAGTAAATCAATGGCGAGATGGCGCTTTTGGCCCAAGGTATACGCCGCACCAATTAATCCGACCCAGATAAAAAGAAACCGCGCCATTTCACCTGTTGATGTGCTTGGAACACTTAATACATAGCGAGAAAAGACCTGCCACACAACACAGATCACCAGCATGCTGCTTAAAAAAACACACAGCCCCGACAACACACGATCGATTAACGCGATTATGTTTTTCATACGTTCTCCTAATGAAAAATCGATATTCCTTCTCTGTCGCTATTATTTTTTTGACGTCGTCAGAGGGATCAATCTGTATCGATTTGATTATAAAGACAGAATCTAGTCAACCAATTATTTAAAAAATCTTTAAATTGGATAGTCCAAAATGAGTTAATGTATCAATTATTAACAACCAATATAAAAATTTGTTTGACCAAATATAATATCTGTGCAACTTTATGTCTGTACTACTGACAAAAAAAGCGACATCGGAGCATTCTTATTTCGCTGATGTCGTAATGAACACAGAGTTCTAAAAGCGCGTGTTCTAAAAAAATCGTTCAAAAATAATAATACGCTGCCCAACAGCAAAACGAAAAATGGAGAGTTCCTATATGTTCCTTAAAGACACATTCTCAACAGAAAATGGTTTTAAAAAATCGTCTTTTAAAAGCCCCTTTTCAACCACTAAAAAAGTTGTCCTAGCGACCACCATCTTGTTTACCGCTAGCACAGCGATGGCAAGCACCGTTTTTAAACTGAGCCATAACCAAGATAAAAAGCATCCTGTCCACCAATCCATGCAATATATGGCCGATGAAATTAAAAAGATGTCTGATGGCGAATTAGTGGTTCGCATTTATCCGAATGGGCAACTAGGTACTCAGCGTGAATCCATGGAGCTGCTGCAAAATGGCGCACTGCAAATGGCGAAATCCAATGCCAGTGAATTAGAGTCCTTTGAACCGTCTTATGGCGCGTTTAACATTCCATACATTTTTATTAGTCGAGATCATTACTACCGCACACTAACAGGTGATGTAGGGGAAAAAATCCTAGCATCCTCAGAAGCGAAAGGTTTTGTTGGCCTAACCTATTACGACGGTGGTTCGCGCAGCTTCTATGCAAACAAGGCCATTAATAGCCCTGCCGACCTAAAAGGTATGAAAATCCGTGTTCAACCAAGCCCAACCGCTATTAGTATGATCACATTAATGGGTGGTTCCGCTACACCATTACCTTACGGTGAACTATACACAGCCTTGCAGCAAGGTGTTGTTGACGGTGCAGAAAACAGCCCATCTGCATTGACGTCTTCCCGTCACGGTGAAGTCTCAAAAGTCTATAGCCAAGATGAACATACGATGATTCCTGACGTATTGGTGATGAGTTCACAGTCTTGGAACAAACTGTCTTCTGAAGAACAAAACATCTTTCGGACAGCAGCGAAAAACTCCATGCTTTTCCATAAAAAACTGTGGACAAAAGCCACCAATGAAAGCATTGAAAAAGCCAAATCTTCTATGGGTGTAAAATTTGTTACTGTTGAAAAACAACCGTTTGTTGATGCAGTAAAACCGATGCATGACGAAGCGTTGAAAAACCCAGCTATTGCCGATTACGTAAAATCAATCAAAGCGCTAGCCAACTAAACTCGATGTAGCTCAATTAAAAGTGGCGTAGAAGAACAGCAAGATAAAAAAGAATACTTGGAAGGTAATGGGAGCAGGCATACGCTCTTGTATTCGCAAGGATCATAGCAAGTTACGTGAGTTTGTCCTACCAACTCGCTTAACTTGCACTTTCAAAGCAGATAACTGGTTGACCAAAAGCCAAAATACGTTTTGTCATGGTATGATTCGGCCTCAAACAAGGCGATATTAAATTACCTAAAAAGGAAACAGCAATGAGTTTGTCAGCGAATGCTCCTAAACGTCTTTATCAAAAGATAGGTCTGCTGCTCCGTGACCGCATCTACCAAGGCAAATTCCGTATTGGTGAGCGCTTGCCCCCAGAAAGAGAAATTGCGGAACAAATGCAAGTCAGCCGAGTGGTGATCCGTGAAGCGTTAATCATGCTGGAACTGCAAGGTTTGGTTGAAGTACGAAAAGGTTCTGGGATTTATGTTATTCATAATTCAAAAGAGACCCCTGCGGCAAACAGCGTCTTTTCATTAGCCAACAACAGCAATGTCAGTGCTTCTTCTCTATTTAATGAGCAAGACGACGTTGGGCCTTTTGAAATGCTGCAAGCAAGGCAGATATTAGAAAGTCATGTTATTGAATTAAGCGCAAAACAAATAACCAAAAAAGACATTTTTCGTCTACGAGAAGCGTTGGAAATGGAACGGCAGCATCTTGCTGGAAAAAGCTCGGATTACGATGGCGATGAGCTTTTCCACACGATTATTGCCGAAGCCTCTCAAAACAGCGTGTTAGCCGATATGGTGAAAGAACTCTGGGTACGTCGCCAGAAAAGCTCAATGTGGAGACAACTGCACTGTCACACATCAAACCAAGATTATCGTCAACGGTGGCTAAGTGATCATGAAAAAATCTTAGCCGCGTTGCAAAGAAAAAACCCTGTCGCAGCAAAACAAGAAATGTGGCAACACCTAGAAAATGTAAAACAAGTATTATTGCAGTTCTCTGATGTTGATGACCCTGAATTTGATGGCTTTTTGTTTAATGCCATTCCAAACGGTCAAGAAAATCCATAAACACCATGCTCTTGTTTCCTTGCTGCGCCAATAGAATAACGACTTATTGACATTTAAAGGAAAAGCGATGGAACAGACATGGCGTTGGTACGGCCCAAACGACTTAGTTTCTCTTAACGACATCAAACAAGCAGGTGCGACTGGCATTGTCAGTGCGTTGCATCATATTCCAAATGGGCAAGTATGGAATAAAGAGGAAATCCTTACGCGTAAAGCCATTATTGAAGAGAAATCTCTCACTTGGTCAGTGGTTGAAAGCGTGCCAGTGCATGAAGAAATTAAAACTCGCACAGGCAATTTCAAACAATGGATTGAAAATTACAAACAAACCCTACAGAACCTTGCAGAATGTGGTATCTACACCGTTTGCTATAATTTTATGCCCGTACTGGATTGGACACGCACCGATTTAGAATACGAACTGCCCGACGGTTCCAAAGCATTACGTTTTGACCAAGTGGAATTCGCCGCCTTTGAGCTATACATATTAAAACGTCCTGGTGCCGAAACAAGTTACACAAAAGCAGAACAAGAAGAAGCCCTCCACTATTTTAATAATATGTCTGATGCAGCGATAAAAAAACTTACCGCAAACATCATTGCAGGTTTACCCGGTGCAGAAGAAGGTTACCAACTTTCTGAATTTCAAAACCAATTGGATCGCTACAAAGACATTGATCGAGATACTCTTCGTGATCATTTGGCTTT
This sequence comes from Marinomonas phycocola, assembly GCF_047525455.1. NCBI lineage: Bacteria > Pseudomonadati > Pseudomonadota > Gammaproteobacteria > Oceanospirillales > Oceanospirillaceae > Marinomonas > Marinomonas phycocola. Next base: position 3,825 of record NZ_JBLIXL010000019.1, on the reverse strand, counting down.
ATTTTTACAAGCCCTGATACCGACTTGCGAACAATACGGCATTAAATTAGCCGTTCACCCAGACGATCCACCACGTCCAATTTTGGGGTTACCAAGAGTAGTCTCTACCATTGAAGACATTGACTGGCTCACTGAAAAAGTCCCCAGTAAGATGAATGGTATTACCATGTGTACGGGCTCTTACGGTGTACGCAGTGACAATGATTTGGTCAGTATGATTAAGCAACACGGTAATCGCATTTACTTCTCGCATTTGCGCTCTACTCAAAGAGAAGACAATCCTCTTAGCTTCCATGAAGCGGGCCATCTAGAGGGCGATGTAGACATGTACAATGTCATACTGGCCATTCTGGAAGAGGAAAACCGCCGTCAACAAGATGGGGATAAAAGCCTCATTCCAATGCGGCCTGATCATGGTCATCAAATCCTAGATGATTTAAACAAAGCCACGAACCCCGGTTACTCCGCCATTGGCCGCTTAAAAGGCTTGGCTGAAATTCGAGGTTTAGAAATAGGCATTCGTAAAGCGCTCTTTCCTAAAAAACAGGGCCAGTAGCGTCATTCAACATGTTCCTCCTCACGTTTTAAGTGAGCCTCTTACCACAACACAGTATGCTTTTGATGCGTTAGTATCAGAGTGTGCTGTGTTGTTTTTCCGCCAATTTTCAAACAATATCCACACAATTATCACGGCCTTAAAGTATAGACAGCCCCTCACAAATGCCAACCAGAACCCGCTTTATGGCCTTCCATTCCCGAAAGAGCGTGCTATCATGCTGTCATCAAAGATACGGTAAGTAAGCTAACAACAAGGGGAAAATTGATGACAAAAGTTGAAACAGACGTTTTAGTATTGGGTTCAGGCCCTGGCGGTTATTCTGCGGCATTTCGTTCTGCCGATTTAGGTATGGACGTCACCATGGTTGAACGTCATGACAGCCTTGGTGGTGTTTGTCTAAATGTTGGTTGCATACCTTCCAAAGCATTGCTTCATGTTGCAGAAGTCCTTACAGAGGCAGAACATTCAGACGACATCGGTGTTACTTTTAGCCAACCAAAAGTGGATCTAGATAAGGTTCGTGCATTTAAAGACAAAACCGTTGCCAAGCTAACCCAAGGCGTTGCAGGCATGGCAAAAGGTCGTAAAGTCAACACAGTACACGGCAACGGTACATTTGTTGGACCCAATGAATTAAGTGTCATTAAAGACGGTGAAGAAACTCGTATTCACTTCAAAAACGCAATCATTGCAGCGGGGTCACGCCCTGTTTCTTTGCCTTTTATTCCAGAAGATCCTCGGATCTGGAACTCAACGGACGCACTTGAACTGAAAGCCATTCCATCACGCTTACTTATTCTAGGTGGCGGTATCATCGGTCTAGAAATGGCCACTATCTATCAAAAACTGGGCAGCGAAATCTGCATTGTCGAGTTTGCGGATCAATTGATTCCAGCAGCCGATAAAGATCTGGTAAAAGTGTACCAGAATTACAATAAAGGCCGTTTCGACGTTCGTCTAAGTACAAAAGTAACGGGTATAGAAGCGAAAGAAGATGCCCTTTATGTCACAGCAGAAGACGCTAAAGGCAATACTTGGACGGAAAAATTCGATGCCGCATTGGTTGCCGTAGGCAGAAAACCAAACGGTGACTCGATCAACGCTGAAGCAGCAGGCTTACACGTTGATGCCCGTGGCTTCATCCCAGTTGATGATCAACAACGTACCAATGTGCCACACATTTTTGGCATTGGTGACATCGTTGGTAACCCAATGTTGGCACACAAAGCGACGCACGAAGCACACGTAGCCGCTGAAGTCATTGCAGGGCACAAAGCCTACTTCGCACCGTTAACCATTCCTTCCATTGCCTACACAAACCCAGAAGTAGCGTGGACAGGCCTAACTGAAAAAGAAGCAAAAGAAAAAGGCTTGAACTTCTCTTCTGCTGTTTTCCCTTGGGCAGCCAGTGGCCGTGCTCTAGGTGCAAATCGCAGTGAAGGTAAAACGAAGTTAATCTATAACACAGACAACGGCGCACTTCTTGGTGGTGGCATTGTCGGTAAAAACGCAGGTGAACTGCTGGGCGAACTGAGCTTAGGCATTGAATTCGGCGCAGAAATGGAAGACCTAGCATTGACCATTCACGCTCACCCAACACTAAACGAAACCGTAGGTTTAGCCGCAGAATTGGCAAACGGTACAATCACAGATTTACCGAACCCAAAAGCCATTAAGAAAAAATAAGCACTCAGCAACCAAGCGTTAAACGCTAAAACACTGAGTGATAAAAAAGCGATCTAGTGATGACAAGGTTTATGTATGTCATTCTAGGTCGCTTTTTTTGTTGTTTATGTCAGGCTCCATGACTTAGATAAACCCGTTTAACTGCTTTGTTTAATTAGATATTTTTAGCGTTTAATTAGACATCCTTAACAAGCCGTGAGAAACCGCCGTCGGTAACCAAAACATCAAACGAGCCTTGTATTTTGTTGTAAAAAAGACAGCTGATCCAGAAACGCATTACTTTCGATAGACGATTCACGCCCACCGTATTCGCCCTATTCGACGCCAACTGCAAATGCAGCATTTCTTCAATGAAGGCGCTGTACACCTTATTAACCACCCACTCATTCGTCGTTAAAATATCACCCGCCACGCACCCAATCCCAGTGACTGCCGCGTTGGAAAGCTCAGTATCGGCGCAATAGAATCCTCCGCAACAAGTCGTTTACCAAGTATTTTGTCTGCCTTTCATCGCCTGCACCCACAAGTCGAAATAGAGTTCTCTACCGCGACATGGAAGACATTAGAAAACGCTGTCGCCAAACATGAACTGGACAGTGCCATTATTGCCGTTAAGAGCATCAATCCCGATTTAGAATGCGTAGAAATTTACCAAGAAGAATTAGTATTAATCGCGTCGTCATCATTTGGGGAAATTACCTCCCCTGAACACGTAGTCGGTAAAAACGTTTATATGTGGCCAGATGGATGCCCCTATCGAAAAGCACTTGAAACATGGATTGAAAATGCTGGCGTTTCTGCACCGATAATCAGTATTGCGAGCTACGGCACTATTTTAGGCTGTGTCAGCTCTGGTGCAGGAGTGTCACTTGTGCCACGCGGAGTAGTTGATAAGCGTTGCTGTTCGTTCTGGTCGGGACGTTGCTTCTAAGCGGCCTGCGTGGCCGTTGATCATTTTTAGGGACTGCGGCTAGCTCCCTTTTTTTTCTAAGCGGCCTGCGTGGCCGTTGATATCTAGCTTATAATCAGGCTCTTCGTGCCACGTTTCTAAGCGGCCTGCGTGGCCGTTGATGCTCAAAGATTGGTGTTTCAACATCATATCGCTTTCTAAGCGGCCTGCGTGGCCGTTGATTTTTTCCCGCTTACAATAGATAAGCTTATTCATTTCTAAGCGGCCTGCGTGGCCGTTGATTACTAAACGGTAAAATAACGCTATTCGGTACTTTTCTAAGCGGCCTGCGTGGCCGTTGATAGCACGAAGAAAGTTTTTTTTATGATCTGACATTTCTAAGCGGCCTGCGTGGCCGTTGATGCTCGACTCTACGTAATCGATCCGTGGGTGAATTTCTAAGCGGCCTGCGTGGCCGTTGATTTTGAGCTCGATGCATAAGAGTAAATACAACTTTTCTAAGCGGCCTGCGTGGCCGTTGATCTTGCTCAATGCGCTCATAACTTGAGCTTTTGTTTCTAAGCGGCCTGCGTGGCCGTTGATTCTCTGTATTTGTCATACGTACAGCCGTGATATTTCTAAGCGGCCTGCGTGGCCGTTGATACCTAGCCTTGTACTGGCCTGTGTTTTT